>JANYHG010000114.1 GCA_025359165.1 Hyphomicrobiaceae bacterium | reverse complement strand
CTCGACACCGAACGCTTCCGCCGTGCGCACCGGTGCCTGAAACGCCTCCAGGCGGGCCTCGATCTCGGCGCGCTTGGCGGCAGGATCGGCGGCAGCCTCGATCACCGCGCGGTACGCTGCATCGACACCACCTGCAATCGGGAGCGAGCCCCATTGCGCCGACGGCCACGCGTACCGCACGAACGCATCAGAACCATTGCGCTGGCTGAGACCGGCCATGCCGAAGGCCTTGCGCACCATCATTGCGCACCATGGCACCCGCGATTGCCGGATCGCGGTCAGTGCCTGCGTGCCGTAGCGCATCACGCCAGAGCGTTCAGCCTCCGTACCGATCAGAAAGCCTGGAATGTCGACGAAATGCACGACGGGCAGATGAAAGGTCTCGGCCAGATCGACGAGGCGGATCGCCTTGCGGCACGCATCCGCCGTCCAGGCACCGCCGTAGTGATAGGGATCGCTGGCGATGACGGCCACCGGCCAGCCGTCGAGGCGGCCAAGCCCGGTTATAACCGAACGCCCCCAGGCTTTGCCGATCTCGAACCAGCTGCCGGTATCGAGCACCGACGTCAGGATCGGGCGCATGCGGTAAACTTGGCGCGCGTCGCGCGGTACCGCGCTCAACAGCTTGTCGTCGCGGCGATCGGCCGGATCGGCGGTCGCGCCGCGCGGCGGTAACGCATGCACGCTCGACGGCAGATAGGAGAGAAACTGCCGCGCCCTCGCGAAAGCTTCGGCTTCGGTGGCGACCTCGTCGTCGATTGTTCCGTTCCTGGCATGGATCGCAGAACCGCCGAGTTCTTCCTTGGTTACCGTTTCACCGATGCGCGCAACCACCGGCGGGCCGGCGGCGAACAACTGCGATGTGCCTTTCGCCATCATCGAATAGTGACTTGCGCAAACGCGTGCCGCCCCCATACCGGCGACCGAACCAAGGCCCAGCGCCACTACTGGAACCTCCGACATTGCATCGAGAATCTCAGTCATGTCGGGTACGTCGGGCAGATAGGTACGGCCTAGCGTCTCCAAATGCTTGACCGAGCCACCGCCGCCTGTGCCGTCGACCAGTCGCACGAGCGGCATCCGCCAGCGCCGTGCCTCGGTTTCAGCGAACTTGAACTTGTCGCGCAGGCCGCCGTCGTTGGCACCGCCCCGCACGGTGAAGTCGTCACCGGTCAGGAACACCGTGCGGCCGTCGATCGTGGCACGGCCGCAGATGAGATTGGCTGGCGTGAAGCCCACGAGTTGTCCCGTCGCGTCGTACTCGGGAAAGCCCGAGAGCCCCCCGATCTCGGCAAAACTGCCGGCGTCGACCAGGCCGTCGATACGCTCGCGAACGGTCAGCTTGCCGTTGCTGCGATGACGGGCGACCTTGTCGGCGCCTCCGAGATTTTTCGCCAACGCGCGCCGCCGCGCGATGTCGTCGAGTTCCGGTTTCCAGGTCATGGCTCAGCCCTCGAGGGTCAGCAGCGCTTGACCCTCCTTGACCGCGGCACCTTCCGCAACCATCCATTTGCTCACCTTGCCCGCTTGCTCGGCGATGACGGGAATATGCATCTTCATGGAGTCGATGATCGCGACTTCGGTGTCGGCGGTGATCGTGTCGCCGACGGCGACGAGGCATTTGAGCATCTGTCCGCCCACGGTTGCGTCTACTGTTCTAGCCATCATCAATCTACTCGCCCCACACCTGCCTCTTGCATCTTTGCCGCACTATTGCAGTCAGTCGACCCGACGTCACTCCCGGTGCCGCAGCAAATCGACCGTCGCCTCTCGAGGCTGAAAGCGGAAGGGGTGGCTGTAGGTTCGCGCAGGACGTCACCGTGGCCTACAAACGACGCCCGCACTGCAAATGAGAAACATGAAAAACCCCGCTGGATCGCTCCAACGGGGCTGCACATCAGTCGGATCGAGATCCGGTACCGGGGGAGATAGGGTCCCGACCCGCTGACTGTCGAGGTGCTTACTGCTTCTTGACGTCGCCAGCCTTGACTTCACCCGGCTTGACTTCGACCGACTTGGCGGCAGGCACAGTGGTGGTGGCACCGACCGGCGCGGCGATCTTGCCCGCATCGACCTTAGGCGCTTCGACCTTCTTGTCTTCGACTTTCGGTGCGCCGACGCCCATCGGCTTCGTATCGACTTTCGGAGCTTCGGTCTTCTTGTCGGTCATTGCCGGAGCGGTGGTCGGCGACGCGGCTGGAGCAACCGGCTTGGCGGCGTCGACCTTGGGGGCTTCAACTGTCTTGGCGGCGGGGGCTGCCGGAGCGGCCGACGGGGTCGCTGCCTGAGTAGTGACCGGAGCGGTTACCTTAGCAGCGTCGGTCTTGGTCGCTTCAGTTTTGGTCGCTTCAGTTTTGGTTGCTTCAACCTTGGCGGCGATCGGTGCGGTCGGTGCGGTCGTGACCGATGGCTTGGCTTCCTGGGCGAAAGCGGGGGCGGCGATCACAATAGACAGGGCGGCGATCGAGATCATCTTTTTCATGGCTGTCATCCTCGAGGATTAGGTAGCGCCCCGCTGCAGGGCATGACGAGAGGTATGATGGATCGATCTGTTCGCCTTAGGGCGGTGCGCTGACAATCAGATAAATGGTGCCGTTATCAGCCGTTCATCCAGGTATCGAGGCGCAGTGACGATCACCCGGTCAAATCGCGAGGCAGCTGATCACGCTGTGCCCAAATCTGAGCCAGCTTCGCCCTTTACATTGTGAGCGGGGCTGCGTTTACTCCGCAGCACGCGGAAGCCTGGAGACAACCCGGCTCGGTCCGTCGTGCAAGACGTCTAATGTTCTGATCGTCCGAAAGTACTTCGTTTCACTCGGGAGGGTGACTGTATGACATCGATGTGGGGTTCAATTCGTGGCGGCTTGTTGACGGCAGGCACGCTCGCCGCGCTGACCGGCGGCATGACTGCTGCCGAAGCGCAGAAGACGCTGCGCGTCGTCATGCATTCCGATCTCAAGATCGTCGATCCGATCTGGACGACGGCCTATATCGTTCGTAACCACGGCTATATGGTCTACGATACGTTGTTTGCTCAGGACGCCAACGGCGAGATCAAGCCGCAAATGGCCGACACCTATTCGGTTTCCGACGACAAGCTGACCCACACCATCACGCTGCGCGACGGCCTGTTGTGGCATGATGGCGCGCCGGTGACCGCCGAGGACTGCGCCGCGTCGATCAAGCGGTGGGCGGCGCGCGATAGCGTTGGCCAGAAGCTGATGAGCTTCGTCGAAACCATCAGCGCCACCGATGCCAAGACCATCGTCATCAAGCTGAAGTCGCCGACCGGCTTGGTGCTGATCGGTCTCGGCAAGCCGTCGTCGAACGTACCATTCATGATGCCGAAGCGGGTCGCCGAAACCGACCCCAACACGCAAATCTCTGATTTTACCGGGTCGGGTCCGTTCGTGTTCAACAAGGACATGTGGAAGCCCGGCGACAAGACTACCTACGTCAAGTTCGATAAGTACAAGCCACGCTCGGAGCCGGCTTCAGGCCTTGCGGGCGGCAAAGTGGTTAAGGTCGATCGTGTTGAGTGGCGCGCGATGTCAGACCAGCAGCAGATCGCCAATGCGTTGCTGTCCGGCGAAATCGATTTCGTCGAACAGCCCAAGCACGACTTGATCCCGCTCTACAAAAAAGATGCGTCGATGGTGGTCAAGGACTACAACCCGCTCGGCAACCAATACGTTTTCCGAATGAACTGGACGCAGAAACCTTTCGACAATGCGAAGGTGCGTCAGGCGGTGCTCTATGCCTTCAATCAGAAAGACTTTCTCGACGGCGTAATCGGCAATCCCGAATACTACAAAGAGTGCAAGGCGATGTTCGTCTGCGGCACAACGTTCGCCACCGAGAAGGGCATGGAGGACAAACTCAACTCCAATTTCGCCAAAGCGAGGGAGTTGTTGAAAGAGGGCGGTTACGACGGCACGCCGATCGTGTTGATGCAATCGACAGATCTCGACGTGCTCACCAACCTCGCGCCGGTCGGCAAGAGCCTGCTCGAGAAGGCCGGGTTCAAGGTCGATATGCAGTCGATGGATTGGCAGACGCTGGTCGGTCGCCGCGTGAAGAAGGATGCGCCGAGCGCGGGTGGTTGGAATGCGGCGTTCACGAGTTGGGTCGCCGCCGACGTGACCAATCCGATCGCGGCGGCATTCGTAAACTCGTCGTGCGAAAAAGCGGCGTGGGGTTGGCCATGTGACGAAGCCATCGAGAAGCTGCGTGACGAGTTCGCGCGCGCCACCGAAGTCTCGAAGCAGAAAGAAATTGCCGAGGCGGTACAGGTCCGCGAAGGCGATGCCGTCACGCACGTGTTTTTAGGTCAGTGGTATCAACCACAGATCCACAAGAACACCGTGACCAACTTCATTTCCGCGCCAGCACCGGTGTTCTGGAACGTCGAACTGAAGTGAGCTGAAATGAAGCCGAAACTTGCGATGGTTTCCCTCCCCCCTGCGGGGAAGGGAATGCGAGTTGAACGAAGGTCTCGATGTTCGCATTCATCATCAGGCGCTTGATCGCGACGATCCCCGTCATGCTCGTCGTGGCGGTATTCGTTTTCCTCATGCTGCGGCTCACTCCGTCCGACCCGGCGGCGATCATCGCCGGTGACAATGCGACCGCCGAGCAGGTGGCAGATATCCGCGGCAAGCTCGGCCTCAACGAACCGATTTTGACGCAATTCTTCATTTGGGGCGCGAAGACCCTGCGCGGGGATCTCGGCGAGAGTTTCTTTTTCAAGAAGACGGTCGCGGAACTGATTTCCGACCGCATCGAGCCGACGCTGTCGCTGTCGTTCTTTACGATCGTGCTGGCGGTGTTGGTGGCGGTGCCGCTCGGCGTCCTCGCCGCCAAGAAGCACGGCAGCTGGATCGACCGGATCGTGATGGGTTTTTCGGTGCTCGGTTTTTCAGTGCCGGTGTTCGTCGTCGGCTACAGTCTGATTTATATTTTCGCCAGTGAACTGCGTTGGTTTCCGACAACGGGCTACAAGCGTCTCCACGACGGCGCGGGCAACTGGGCCTATTATCTGATCCTGCCGACGCTGACGCTGTCGGTTGTCTACATCGCGCTTATAGCCCGCATGACGCGTACGAGCATGCTGGAAGTACTGTCGGAGGACTACGTACGGACGGCGCGCGCCAAAGGCCAGATCGAGCGCAAGGTCCTCTTTCGCCACGCGCTGCGGAACGCTGCCGTGCCGATCGTCACCGTCATCGGTCTCGGTATCGCGCTGCTGATCGGCGGCGTGGTCGTCACCGAGAGCGTCTACTCGATCCCGGGTCTCGGGCGATTGACGGTCGAGGCCGTGCTGGCGCGCGACTTTCCCGTCATTCAGGCCGTCATTTTGATGTTCTCGTTCGTCTACGTGCTGATCAATTTGCTGGTCGATCTCGTCTACAGCATCCTCGATCCCCGCATCCGCTACTGAGGAGCGCCAGCTTGAGCGCCGAACCAAACGTGACCGTTGCTGCAGCGCCACCGGTAGCCGCATTGCCGACCCGCCGCCAACAGAGCAGCATGGCGCGCGCGTTCCGCAACCCCGGCGTCATTCTTGGCGGCGTCGTCATCCTGATCATGATCGCGCTCGGCGCGGCTGCACCCTTCCTCGGCACTATCAACCCGATCGAGCCGCACACGTCCGGCCGCAATCGGCCGCCGGGGGGCGAAGTCACCGTGCGCGACGACGACGGTAAGCCGATGAAGATTGTCTACCGTCTCGGCAGCGACAATCTCGGTCGCGACGTCTACAGCCGCGTGTTGTATGGCGCGCGCATCTCGATTTTCGTCGGCATCACGGTCGCGGTCGTCTCGGTGTTCGCAGGTCTCATCATCGGCTTGTTCTCCGGTTATATCCGCTGGCTCGACCCGATCGTCATGCGCTTGATGGACGGGCTGATGGCGATCCCGGCAATCTTGTTGGCCATCGCGCTGGTGTCGCTGTTCAGGGCCGGCATCGGTGCCGTGATTCTGGCGATCACCATTCCGGAGATCCCGCGCGTCGTCCGGTTGGTTCGATCGGTCGTGCTGTCGGTGCGCGAAGAACCCTATGTCGAAGCCGCGATCACGACGGGCACACCGATGCTCAAATTGCTCTGGCGGCATATTCTGCCCAACACCGTCGCACCCATGATCGTGCAGGGCACCTTCATCTGCGCATCGGCGATCCTGGTCGAGGCGATCCTCTCGTTCCTCGGGATCGGCATTCCCCCGGAGACGCCTACCTGGGGGAACGTCATGGCGGCGGGCAAGGACGTCTTCTATCTGTTCCCACACAATATATTCTATCCCGCGATCATGCTGGCGGTCACCGTGCTGGCCGTCAACATGCTCGGCGACGGCCTGCGCGATACGCTCGATCCCAAACTGGCGAAGCGAGTGTGACGGGGATGACAGCATTGGACAAGAAACCCGTACTCGAGGTCACGAACCTCACGGTCGCGATTGCCGGCGGCGGCGATCGCGCCAATGCGATCGAGGGAGTGACGCTGTCCGTCATGCCCGGCGAGATCGTGTGCGTGGTCGGCGAGTCCGGCTCGGGCAAATCGGTCACGTCGCAGGCCGTGATGGCGCTGTTGCCGAAGGGGCAATTGAGCATCGTGTCGGGGTCGATCAAGCTCGAGGGCGACGAACTCACCACGAAGTCGCAAGCGCAGATGCGTGCCGTGCGAGGCATGCGCGCCGCCATGGTGTTCCAGGAGCCGATGACGGCGCTGAACCCGGTCGAGCGCTGCGGCGATCAGATCGAAGAAGTGCTTGAGATCCACACCGATCTCGATGCCAAGGGCCGTCGCGCGCGTGTGCTGGACGTGATGCGCTCAGTACATTTGCCCGACCCCGAGCAGATGATCGACGCCTATCCGCATCAGCTCTCCGGTGGGCAGCGGCAACGGGTGATGATCGCGATGGCGCTGGTCCTCGACCCGGCGTTGCTGATCGCTGACGAACCCACGACGGCGCTCGACGTCACCACGCAGGCGCAGATCCTCAAGCTGGTGCGCGAGATGCAGGTGCGGCGCAATACCGGCGTGCTGTTCATCACGCACGATTTCGGCGTGGTATCGGAAATCGCAGACCGCGTCGTCGTCATGCAGAAGGGCCGCATTGTCGAGCAGGGCACGAAGGCCGAAATCCTCGGCGCGCCGCGAGAGGCCTATACCCGCATGCTGATCGGCGCGGTGCCGAGCCTTGTGCCGCCGGACCGTGCGCCGGTTGCCGGCGCGGTCACACTCGAGACAGTCAAACTCAACAAGACCTATGGCGCGCGCACGCTGTTCAAGCCGGCTGGCCGCGTGGTCAAAGCGGCCAGCGACGTCTCGTTCCAGATCCGACGCGGTGAGACCCTCGGCATCGTGGGCGAGTCGGGCTCGGGCAAGTCCACGGTCGCGCGCTGCATCGCGCGGTTGGTCGATCCGACGTCGGGTCGTATCGATCTGGATGGCGTCGATATCGCCCGCATGTCGGAACGCAAGTTGCGGCCTTTCCGCAAGAATGTTCAGATCGTGTTCCAGGACCCCTATCGCTCGCTTAACCCGCGTCGCAACGTCGGCCAATCCATCATTGAAGGCCCCATGAATTTCGGCTTGTCGCTCGACGAGGCGATGACACGGGCCCGTGACCTGATGGGGCTGGTGGGATTGTCGCCGGATGCGCTCGATCGGTTTCCGCATCAGTTTTCCGGCGGGCAGCGACAGCGCATCGCGATTGCGCGGGCGCTGGCCATGGAACCGGTGTTGTTGATCGGCGACGAGCCGGTTTCGGCGCTCGATGTGTCTGTGCAAGCGCAGGTGCTGCAGTTACTCGACGCGGTGCGCAAGAAGTTCGATCTGGCGGTGCTGTTCATCACGCACGATCTGCGAGTGGCAGCCCAGATCTGTGATCGCATCGCGGTGATGCAGCGGGGAGTCGTCGTAGAAACCGGGCGCACCGTCGACGTGTTCGCCAATCCGCAGCACGAATACACGCGGGCGCTGTTTTCCGCCGCTCCCGGCCAAGGCTTCGGCAATCGGATCGGGGCTGGCGAGGTGCAGAAGGTGCCCGCGCTCTGACACTCCACCTGCACTCCGAGGCTTCGGTGTCAGCCTGAAACAAGCCGAAGCGTGGCGTAAGACGATCCGAACCGCAGGCAATGATGTCGACGAATGGGACAAGGAAAACGTGAAAAATCGCCGTTGCGCGCCCGATGGCGATCCGCCCGGTTGTTTGCAACGTTGAACCTTCGCCGATCGGGCGCGTGTCTCACTCACAAGAGAGAGTCGGAACAGCGCGTTGCTTGCGCGGCCTGAAGCGGCGTGCGAGGCGTGATCCTGGCAATCGCACTCGACGCCCTATCACCCGTTGAAACATCAGTATGAATCAGAACCCATGAACGAGATCAGCCCCGTCGAGACGACATCCGCACGCCGTTTCTGGCCCGGGAACCATCCCGCCGTCGCGCATGGCAAAGTCGGCGTGCTGCTGCTCAATCTTGGTACGCCCGATGGAACCGGATACTGGCCGATGCGGCGTTACTTGAAACAGTTTCTGTCGGATCGGCGCGTCATCGAGCTGCCGCGCGCGGTGTGGTGGCCCATTCTCAATCTCGTGATCCTATCCGTGCGTCCCGGTCGCAAGGGCAAGGACTATGCCGCGATCTGGAACAACGAGCGCGACGAGGGGCCGCTCAAGACCATCACACGCGATCAGGCGGAGGGCTTGGCGCTCGCACTGTCAGCGCATCCGAACATCATCGTCGATTGGGCCATGCGCTATGCCAATCCCTCGACCGAGAGCCGGATCCGGGCGCTGCACGCCCAAGGCTGCGAACGCATTCTGCTGGTACCGCTGTATCCGCAATATTCGGCCACCACCACCGCCACCGCCAACGACGAAGCCTTCCGGACGCTGATGAAGCTGCGCTGGCAACCGGCCCTACGCACAGCGCCGGCCTATGCCGACGATCCCATCTTCGTCGATGCGTTAGCCCGCTCCATCGAAGCGCATCTGGCACAACTGTCGTGGCAGCCCGAAGTGGTGATCGCGACCTACCACGGCATGCCGCAAAAGTATCTCGAGCGGGGTGATCCCTATTACTGCCAGTGCATGAAGACGTCGCGATTGCTGCTGGCGCGGCTCGGCTGGCCCAAGGAGCGTCTGCTCACCACCTTCCAATCGCGTTTCGGTGCCGATCCCTGGTTGCAGCCTTACACGGACAAAACCGTGATCGCGCTCGCTCAGGGCGGCACCAAACGGATCGCGATGATCGCTCCGGGCTTCTCCGCCGACTGCCTGGAAACGCTGGAAGAGCTGGACGTCGAAAACCGCGGTTTCTTTCTCGACAACGGCGGCACCGACTTCACCTACATACCGGCACTCAATGCGAGCCCGCTCGGATTGGACGTCATTGAAGGCATTGTGCGTCGCGAACTCGCCGGCTGGCTGTAGTCCGAACAATTGGCAGAATATCAGGCCGAACACGGCGCACTCTGAATTTTCCGTCGACGGCCTGAAACTATGCGCTCCGTGCTCCGTATCTCCTTCAGCTCAAAACGAGCGGGTTTAGGTTGGAGATATCGATGCTCACTCTCAAATTGCGGATTGCGCCTGTCGTGTCGGCGCTCGCTCTGGCTGCGGTGGCTTTCGCGCTGCCGACCCAGGCAGCGACCGTCGCAGCACTCCAGGATGGCAAAACAATTGCCTGGATCGATACGGATAAAATGGCTGTAACGGGTTCTGTTCCGCTCGCTGGCGGTGCGTCGCTGATCGGCTTCGACGTGCGTCCGTCCGACGGCAAACTCTACGGCGTCACCGCTGACGGCGTCATCGTCACGGTCGACCCCATGACCGGCAAATGGGAAAAGAAAAGTGATCTCTCCGAGAAGCTTCCCGCCGGTGCAACGTACACCGTCGACTTCAATCCGGTCGCTGACCGTATGCGCCTGATGAGCAGCACCGGCACCAGCCTACGCATCAACGTCGACGATGGTAAGGCGACGGTGGACGGCTCGCACAAGTATGCCGAAACCGACAAGAGCAAAGGCGCAACGCCGAAGATCACAGCCGGTGCCTACATCAACAGCATGGCCGGCGTGAAGGAAACCGCACTGTTCAACATTGATGCGGCCTCCGGCAATCTGGTCAAGCAGGCTCCGCCGAACGACGGCACGCTCAACACCATCGGCGCGCTCGGCGTGAAGGTAGATGGCCCCATCGCGTTCGATATCATGGCGGATGGCAAGGGCGGCAATGCAGCGTGGCTGTTGGCCGGCGGGACACTGCACTCCGTCGATCTCGCGACAGGTGCGGCCAAGGCCGTCGGTCCGATCGCAGGCTTGAAGGGGCAGATTTCCGACATGGCGATCCTGCCGGCGAAGTGATCGCGCGACTTAAGTAGCAATGCGGCCCGTGGCAACGCGGGCCGCATTTGCGCATTTGTCGTCACGCCCCGCCCTCGTCACGGAGTGTGTTTTCGATCCGGCGATCCGGAACCAGCCAGATCACCGCGACGAGCGCGTAAAGCGCCAACGCAATCCACGGATTGAACAGCGCGCACCCTACGGCGGCACCGTAGGAAACGATCGAGACCTTGCCTTTGGCGTCGCGACCAATCGCGCGCGCGAGCAGATGATTTTCGTGGTGGGCGGCGATCAACACGCGCTGCAGAATGGTGTAGCCAATCGCCGGCATCAGCAGAGTCACGCCGTAGAACGCGGTCGGGATGTGTGCAAACCTCGTTTCGCCCATCCACGCGGTGGCGAACGGGACCAACGACAACCAGAACAGCAGAAACATGTTGGCCCACAGGCTCGCGCCATTGATGCGACGAACCGGCTCGAGCATGTGGTGGTGATTGTTCCAGTAGATCGCTATGTAGACATAGCTGAGCACGTAGCTGACGAATATCGGCGTTAGCTTGAACAACTCGTCCCAACTGGCGGCGTGCGGGGCCTTCAGCTCCAGCACCATGATGGTAATGATGATCGCAAACACGCCGTCGCTGAAGGCCAGTAGCCGATCTTTGCGCATTTTCCATCCTCGCCGAGCCATCTCGGTTGTAACGTAAAGTGCGCGGCGGGCTTCGCGCAAATTTATTACTCACAGCGATCGCATGATTTTTTGCTTGATGCCGCCGCATCATTTTTTGCTTGATGCCGCCGCATCATTTTTTGCTTGATGCCGCCGCATCGGTGCGCCAGCCTCGGATTTCAATCTCATGAGGCTCCCGATGACCTACGCTCCGTTCGATCTCAAAGGCAAAGTCGCGCTCGTCACCGGCGGCAATAGCGGAATCGGCCTCGGCATGGCCCGCGCCATGGCTGAAGCCGGCGCGGACATCGCCATATGGGGCACGAACGCGGCAAAAAATGCGGTGGCAAAGTCGGACCTCGAGCAGACCGGCCGGAAGATCTTGACACTCGCGTGCGACGTTGGTGATGAAGCCGCCGTCGTGCAGGCATTCTCGGAAACCGTGCAGCAGATGGGCCGCGTCGACGGCTGTTTTGCCAATGCGGGCGTCAGTGGACGCGGCGGGGCTGCCTCGTTCGCCGAGATGAAAAGCGACGAGTGGCACCGCGTCACCCGCATCAATCTCGATGGCGCGTTCTACACCTTCAGGGCGGCGGCCAAGCACATGATCGAGCGCGCTGCCGGCGGCGACAAAAGCGGCGGTGTGCTGGTGGGCACGGCCTCGCTGGCCGCCATCGAGGGCGCACAACGCTCCGAGCACTATGCCGCCACCAAAGGCGCGCTGATTTCGATGGCGCGGTCCATGTCGGTGGAATTTGCCCGTTATGGCGTTCGCGCCCACTCGATCCTGCCCGGCTGGATCGAAACCAACATGACCGCCAACGCCACCTCGAACGACAAGTTCGTGGCCAACGTAATGCCGCGCATCCCGATGCGCCGCTGGGGCACCGGCGATGATTTCGGCGGTATCGCGGTATATGTGATGAGTTCGGCGTCCCGCTATCACACCGGCGACACCTTCGTGATCGACGGCGGCTATTCGCTGTTTTAAGGGAGCGCCGGTGCGCAGCGAGTCGGATGGAGCGGGTGATCAGGATTGAACTGACGACATTCTGCTTGGGAAGCAGACGCTCTACCACTGAGCTACACCCGCGTTGCTGAGCGTTATATCAGGTCCGCGTGCGATGACAACTCGCCGCGCCTGTTCCGCTGCAATAGGCAGTTTTGAGCAGCCGCATTCGTCTGCACTGGTGTGTTCCTCACGTCCGCTTGATCGGGCCGCCGCGGCGATGGAGGTCGCGCGTCGGGTGTGCGCCGGTCAACGGGCCGCCCGGCAGCATCGGCCGATCGGGCCAATGGCCGAGGCTCTTGATGCGATCGTACATAACGATGGCACCGGCCATCGCGACATTGACGCAGAACCGCGTCGGGATCTTCACGACATGCTGGCAGCGTGCGAGCAACGGCTCCGACAGCGAACCCATTTCGGGGCCGAGCACGTAGGCTGCGCGTAGCGGATGCTTGAACGAGGGCAGGTTTATCGCCTCGTCGATCAACTCGATACCAACCAGCACGCAGCCACGCGGCAGCGCCATCGTGTCGAGGCCGGACCAGTTGTAGTGCGGCAGATGCAGTTGCCCCTTCGAGGTGTCGGCATAGGCTTCGTCGCGAACGTAAGTGCCGCCCACCGTGAACGTGAAGGCCGCGCCGAAACCATGCGCACTGCGCATCAGGTTGCCGAGGTTGAGCGCCTTCGACATGCGTTCAGCACCGATGCCAAAATAGCCGCGCGTGGCGGGATCGTGGGAGGCGGAAGGCTTAGTCTGGGTCATGACGACTATGCGGTTATGTGGGCAACGAAACGGCATACTACGGAACGGCCGCTCGCACGCCTATAGCCGGACGCACGGCGCGCGTACGCTTATAGCCAGACACGCCAGATAGCGCGATGATCATGGGGGCATTCCAAGCCAGAGGCTTGATAGTACGGCCGAATCAGAAAACTGTTGGTTGCGGCCTGCGCGGATGCGCGTCGGCATCTAAAGCGCCACTAACATGCGCGGATGCTCGTGGGCATCCGAAGCGCAATCAGACCTAGGCAAACGACCCTATGCACGACATCATCGGTTCGGTCGGGCGTCGTACCATGGAGGCATCGGTACAGGCTGAAGCGATAGTCCCACAACCGTTGCCAGAACGGCTGTACCTGCTCGACGTTCTGCGTGGTCTTGCCTCCCTGATGGTCGTTGTCTGGCACTATAACCACTTTTTCTACGTTGCGCCGGGGATGCTTCAACCGGGCTTTGTGCGCGAGATGCAGCCATTCTATTCCGTGCTATTTCTCGGCTATGAGTATGGGGAGCTTGCGGTTCAACTGTTCTTTGCACTCTCGGGATTCGTCTTCTTTTTTCAGTACGCCGAGGCCATCCGAACCGAGTCGATCTCGGCCGGCAAATTCTTCATCTTGCGATTCTCCCGCCTCTATCCTTTGCACCTCGCCACCCTCCTCGTCGTCGCGCTTGGGCAGGCGATATCACGCGCCATCGACGGCCAGACCATCGTCTATCTATGCAACGACTGGCTGAGCTTCGGTCTCAACCTGCTGCTTATCACAGAATGGCTGCCAGCTGGCTCGCGCTGCCTGTCGTTCAATGGGCCCGTGTGGTCGGTATCGGTGGAGATCTACCTGTACATGATCTTCTTCCTCGTTGCGCGGAGGTTGCCGCAGCGATGGCGCGGGCAAACGATGATCACGGGCCTGATAATCGCGTTGAGCGTCGGCGTCGACAAAACTATCGGCCCGCTGCAATTGGGCGAGCCCATCTTCTGCTTCTTCTCTGGCGGCCTTGCCTATTTGCTCTGGTCGCGGTTCTGCCCGAGCCGCGTCGGGCGCAACGCCAGCATCGCGCTGGCGCTCGGCGCATTGGTTGTTTCGTCGCTCATGTGCTGGCGAAACGGACCTGACAGCTATCTCCTCGGCGTCGTCGCCTATCCATCGGCCATACTGCTCCTGGCCGCCCTGCAGAGCGTGCGGCAAGAACTCGGGCGTGGATTGCGCCTCGTCGGCGATATCACGTACTCGACCTATCTGCTGCACTTTCCCATCCAGCTCGGCCTCATTCTACTTGTGAAAAGTAAGATCGCGGTTATCGATTTTATGAACCCGATCGTATTCCTTCTCTTCTTCGGGTTGGTGCTGGCGGCCAGCATTCCGACCTACTACCGGTTCGAGCGACCGATGCAGCGCTTGTGTCGGCGCTGGTTGCTGCCGCAGGACGGGGGCAAGGACGGGAGTAAACCGGTTACGCAGCTCAGACCGCAATCCGGCTAATGTCGCGGCGACGACAAGCTGACGTGCGCCTACCCCGCGCCTTTGGTGGCGGTTGCGTGCGGGGCGGCACGGCGTTCGAGAAACTGGAGCATGCTGGTTGCGATGTCGACGCCGGTGGCGGCTTCCATACCCTCGATGCCGGGTGACGAATTGACTTCGATCACGACCGGCCCGCGCTTGGCGCGCAGCATATCGACACCGCAGACGTTGAGGCCGAGGCTTTCGGCGGCGCGGATGGCGGTGCGGCGTTCCTCGTCGTTGAGCTTGATGCCTTCGGCTTTGCCGCCGCGATGCAGGTTGGCCCGGAAGTCGCCGATCTTACCGGTTCGCTTCATCGCCGCCACCACTTCGCCGCCGACCACGAAGGCGCGCACGTCGCTACCGCCGGCTTCGCGAATGTACTCCTGGACGAGAATGTTGATGTTGGCCGCGCTGAACGCCTCGATGATCGATTTTGCTGACGGCACCGTCTCGGCCAGGATCACGCCCATCCCCTGCGTGCCCTCGAGCAGCTTGATCACGCATGGTGCGCCGCCCACTTCTTTGATCACGTCCTCGGCCTTGCGTGGCCCATGCGCAAACGCCGTCACCGGCAACCCAATTCCCTCTCGCGCCAGCAACTGCAGCGCTCTGAGTTTATCGCGCGACCGTCCGATCGCCACGCTCTCGTTGAGCGGGAACACTCCCTGCATCTCGAACTGCCGCAGCACCGCGAGGCCATAATGCGTGACCGACGCGCCGATGCGCGGGATGACCGCGTCGTAAATCGGTAGCGTCTTGCCGTTGAGGCGCAGCAGCGGATGCGATGATGTGATGTTCATATGAACTTGTAACGTGTTGATCACGTCGATCTCGTGCCCGCGCGCCCGCGCAGCCTCGACGATGCGGCGATGCGAGTAGAGGTTCGCGTTACGGGCGAGCATGGCGAGTTTCATGAGCAGCGCTTTATCGAACGGTGACGGTACGCACATCCAGGAACAGTAGATAGCGGTCGGCCGTTCGTTGCGCAAACGCTCTGCGGGCGATGGCCGCCGCCGTATTGTGCAGTGCGGAACGAATGATCGGACCTCAAGTTACCCCGGGCGTAACGCCAAGCTGAAACGGATCGAGATCATGAGCACGACCTATCAAGACATGTTTCGCCAGAGCACCGCCCCTCAACCCACGATGTCTGCGTCTACGGGCGCGAAGATGCTGATTGGAACGTCCCTGTTACTCGGTGCCAGCGCGCTGATCGTGCGCGGACAAACCAACGCTGCCGAACGCAGATATCCCGCTACCGGATCTTTCGTGGACGCCGACGGAGCCCACATCCATTACAAGTCGAGCGGTTCCGGGCGTCCGGTTGTTTTCTTGCACGGCAATGGCGTCACGCTTGATGACATGCAGATCAGCGGCATCGTCGCACAGGCGGCGGCCAAACATCGTGCTATCGCCTTCGACCGTCCAGGCTTTGGGCACTCGACCCGTCCCCGCAGACTGACATGGACCGCCGCGACCGAAGCGGCAGCTTTTGCGAAGGCATTCAAAACCCTCGGGCTTGATCGCCCGATCATTGTCGCGCACTCCTATGCGACACAGGTCGCGCTCGCCCTGGCCTTGAACCACCCGCAAAGCGTCAGCGGATTGGTGTTGATTTCGGGATATTATTTCCCCACAGCGCGGGTTGATGCCGTGGCGTTCTCTCCGCCGGCCATACCGGTGCTGGGCGATGTTTTGAACCACACGGTCGCGCCAATCGCGGGCGAGCTGTTGTCGCCGCGGCTTGTCGCCAAAATGTTCGAGCCGCGCGCCGTGCCGCAGCGTTTCCAGGACGAATTCCCGTTTGGCCTGATGTTCCGGCCGTCGCAAATTCGCGCAGCGAGTCAGGATGCAGTGTCGATGGTGCCATCGGCCGCAGCGCTGTCGAAACGGTATGCAGAATTGACCTGCCCAGTCGCCATCGTATCGGGCGACGGCGACATGGTTGTCGACCCCTCCGCACATTCAAAGAGACTGCACGATAGCGTCGCGGGCAGCACCTTCGAGATGATCGCCGGTGCCGGACACATGGCGCATCACGCAGATCCATCGGCGATCGCCCGCGCCATCGACACTATCGAGCAGCACGCCTTGCCGGCAGGCGCTTGATAAACGGAGACGTGTCAGGGATCGCTTGCAACATCGCGATAAACTTGGCATCTGACCAACGCGCCAGCGCAGCGAGGCTGCCCGGCGCGCAGTCAGCGTCGAAAGGTTGTCCATGCGCATTGTCGATGTTTGCGAAATCACCAAGCCGATCGCCTCGCCGATCCGCAATGCGTACATAGATTTCTCGAAGATGACCGCGAGTCTCGTCGCCGTCGTCACCGATGTCGTGCGCGACGGTACGCGGGTGGTGGGCTACGGATTCAACTCCAACGGTCGATATGGTCAAGGCGGCCTGATCCGCGAACGCTTTCGCAACCGCATTCTGGAAGCTGCTCCCGGTAGCCTATTGAATGGTGCTGGCGACAATCTTGACCCCGACAAGATCTGGGCGGCGATGATGACCAACGAAAAGCCCGGCGGTCACGGCGAGCGCTCTGTTGCCGTCGGCACGCTCGACATGGCGATCTGGGACGCGACGGCGAAGATCGCTGGCAAACCGCTGTTTCGCCTACTAGCTGAAAAACAGAGCCGCGTGGCCGATCCGAAAGTGTTCGTGTACGCAGCCGGCGGCTATTATTATCCAGGCAAGGACGACACCGCCCTGCGCGCCGAGATGCGCAGCTATCTCGATCGCGGATACACCGTCGTGAAGATGAAGATCGGCGGCGCATCGCTTGCGGACGATCAGCGACGCATCGAAGCGGTGCTGGCGGAAATCGGGTCCAAAGCGCGGCTGGCCGTCGACGCAAACGGCCGCTTCGATCTCGAAACCGCTATCGCCTACGCTAAGATGCTGCGCGCCTATCCGCTGTTCTGGTATGAGGAAATCGGCGACCCGCTCGACTATGCGTTGCAATCGGCAATGTCGGAATTTTATCCCGGCCCGATGGCGACGGGCGAAAATTTGTTTTCGCACCAGGACGCCCGCAACCTGCTTCGGTATGGTGGTATGCGGCCGGATCGCGACTGGCTGCAATTCGACTGCGCGCTGTCTTACGGCCTTTGCGAATATCTACGGACGCTAGACGTATTGGCCCAGTTCGGTTGGTCGCCCAGCCGATGTGTTCCCCACGGCGGGCATCAGATGTCGCTCAACATCGCCGCCGGCCTCGGTCTCGGCGGTAACGAAAGCTACCCGGACCTGTTCCAGCCCTATGGCGGCTTTCCCGACAGCGTCCGCGTCGAAAACGGCCACATCACCATGCCAGAACTCCCCGGCATCGGGTTCGAAGGCAAATCCGATCTGATCAAGGTGATGCGGGAACTGGCGGTGTGAGGTTGGCTCTGTCGCTCAAATGACCACTTCGATCAGATAGGGTCCGTTGTGGGCGATGCCGGCCTTCATCGCCTTGGCGAAGTCGTCGGTGGTGGTGACGCGGATGCCGTCGACGCCCATGCCGCGCGCGAGTGACACCCAGTCCAGCGCCGGGTTGTCGAGCGACAGCATGTCGTGCGCCTTACGGCCCGGATTTTCGGCGCCGACATTGGCCAGTTCGTTGCGCAGAATGCGATAGGCACGATTGGCCCAGACGATGGTCAGCACGTTGAGTTTCTCACGCGCTTGCGTCCAAAGCGCCTGCAGCGTGTACATGCCGGAGCCGTCGGCCTCAAGATTGATGACCTTGCGATCGGGACAGGCGACCGCCGCCCCCACGGCAAGCGGCATGCCTTCGCCGATGGCGCCACCGGTCAATTGCAGCCAGTCGTGCGGCGGCGCGCCTTCGGTGGTGGCGAAAAAGTTGCGGCCCGTCGTGACAGATTCGTCGACGATGATCGCACCCTCCGGCAGCAGCGCGCCAACCACGGCACCGATCGTTTCCGGCGTGAGCTTCTGGTCTGACGGCAGGTCGGGGCGCTTCGCTGCCGCGAACTGCGGTTTGCTCGCGGATGCACCGGCTGCCTCGGCGAGACGCTGCAACGCTTCACCGAGATCTTCGTGCGGTTCCGCCAGGGTGTGGATCTGGCAATCGGCGGGATAGGTGGTGCTCGGCTTGCCGGGATAGGCGAAGAACGCGACCGGCGGTGTCGCACCCACCAGCACGATGTGCTTGACGCCCGCCAGCACCTGCAGCGCCTGATCCACCGGATAGGGAACCCGTCCGATCGAAACCCGGCCTGCACCGCGTTCGACGCGCGCATTGGCGCCCGGTGCCATGATGCGGCACCCGGTCTTGGCGGCGATGCGTGACGCCGACGCCAGGGCGTCCGCACGCAAGGCGGTATCGGCCAACAGTAGCAACGTCGCTGGGCCATGCTTCAGAAGGGCTGCAGCGTCCCGCACGGCGGCCTCGTCCACCCGCGAGCGCGCCCGCTGAGGAGGCACCACCACCGGCCCCGAACCTTCGCCCCACGCCGTATCGGCCGGCAGGATCAACGTCGCGATTTTGCCAGGATAGCGGCGTGCCTCGACGATGGCATCGCGACCATCGGCGGCCACCGTCAGGCTCGACCCGCCAGCGCGGACCCAGTGCGACACCGGCTTGGCGATGGCTTCGAGATCGGACGTCAGCGGACTGTCGAAGCGCTTATGATAAATCGCGTGATCGCCGACCACGTTGATCATCGGCGCGTTGGCTTTCTTGGCGTTGTGTACGTTGGCGAGCGCATTGCCGAAGCCCGGCCCGAGATGCAGCAGCGTCGCCGCCGGTTTGTCGGCCATGCGAGCGTAACCGTCGGCCGCACCCGTTGCCACGCCCTCGAACAGGCATAGCACGCAACGCATGCCGTCAACACGATCCAGCGCCGCTACGAAATGCATCTCCGATGTGCCGGGGTTGGTGAACGTGACCTCGACGCCGCCGGCGACGAGCGTGCGAACCAGACTTTCAGCGCCATTCATCGTGCGTATCTCCGGACATCTCGTGTGTGTGAAAACAAACCTACACGGCTCGGAGAGAGAGCGCGACAGAGTATTTCACGCGGTATCTGGCGATTAGTTACGACCGCCGCCGCCACCGCTGTTTTCGGGTTTGTGCGTATCCCAGAAGTCGATCGACTCGTCGCGCAGCTTTTCGCGACAGTCGCCGGAGCACCCGATCCAGCTGCCGCCGGGAAAGCGGACTTCCGCGCCGTTCCTGGTGCGGCGGACGGATGCCGTCACGCAGCCCTTGCCGTAGCGGCTGCACGCGGTAACCGTCTCCGCCGACACATCGTTCGAGCCGAACGGCATCACCTGCGTCAGTGCCGCCAAGGCCGCAGACAACGCTATGCTTTTGCGGCGTCTCTGGTTTGCTTCAGACATCACGACACACTCCAGTTGAGGCGGCCTCAGAAGCGGCATGACATGCCTCAAGCCGCCGTTCCGCGCCGGTGCACCGCCAGCACGCGATCGATCATACGGTCGGCGGATCCGAGATAATGCTGGGGATCGACTAACTTGACCAGTGCCTCCCGATCAATCGCCGACGTTACTTTCGGTTCCTTGGCGAGTTCGTCGAGCAACATCGTCCCGCCGTCGAGTGCTTTACGGCACGCCGCATAGACACAATCGTGGGCAGGGCCCCGGCCCATTTTTTCGGCCAGCGCCATCATGACTGCTTCGGCGACGATCAGACCGCCGGTCATGTCGAGATTTTTGCGCATCCGCGCGGCATCCACGATGAGGCCGCCGGCGAGGAATTTCGCTTGCGCGAGCGCGCCACCGGTCGCGATGAACGCGCGCGGCAGGGCGATCCATTCGAGATGCCACGGCCCCGTCGCCCGCTCGTGATCGGCACCTGCGAGGCTGTCGAGCATCAGCCCGACGTCCTGCCGCACGCTGCGCGCCGACGCCGCCATCAACTCGGCGCTGATTGGATTGCGTTTCTGCGGCATGGTGGATGACGACCCGCGTCCCGGCATGAACGGCTCGAACGCTTCGCCTACCTCGGTCTGCATCAGCAGCATAACATCGGTCGCGATCTTGCCGAGCGTCCCCGTTACCAGCCCGAGGAAAGCGACCGCTTCAGCGAGGCCATCGCGGGCGACGTGCCAAGGCACGCACGGCGTCTCGAGACCGAGTTCGGTCATCAGCGCGTCGTGCACGTCGAGGCCTTTGTCCTGGAGCGACGCCAGCGTGCCGGCGGCACCGCCGAATTGCCCCATCAGTACGCGCGGCCGCATCTGCTGCAGGCGCTGGCGATGGCGGTCGATCATCGAAAGCCACACGGCGACTTTGAGCCCGAAAGTGGTCGGCAACGCGTGTTGCAGATGCGTGCGCCCGGCCATCACGGTGGCCCGGTGTTTGTCGGCGAGCTTGGCGAAATCCGCGCCGATCGCGGCCAGATCCGCATCGACCAGATCGAGCGCGGCCCGCACCTGCAACACCGTCGCCATGTCCATGATGTCTTGTGTCGTCGCCCCCCAGTGCAGATAGCGCCCGGCGTCGCCCACTTGTTTTTGCAACTGGTGCACGACGCCGACGATGGGATAGCCGACCAGATCCGTCTCGGTCTTGAGCTTGGCCATATCGATCTGCGAGGCATCGGCCTTCGCGCCGATCGCAGCGGCGGCGTCCGAAGGGATGAGACCCAGCGCGCCCTGCACCTTGGCAAGCGCCACCTCGACCTCGACGTAGCGCGTCACCAGCGCCGCATCGGAAAAAATCGCCCGCATGGCAGGCGAGCCAAAGGCGTCACGATAGATAGCGCTGTCGAAAACAGTCGAGGGCATAATGTGGGTTCCAGACGTGCGTGCGCAATCGAATCAAACTTTCATTCGCCGTAACGAACAACAGTGTCAACCACAGCAGCGATGGGCTATAGCGCGCGCTATTTTTCATGATCATCCCCATCCACAAGCGGGGACGGCTAACAGCTGTGGGCGCGTTTCTCGGCGAAATCTTGGTGCACGTCACCGTTGGCCGGCGGCGACGTTCTTTTGGCAATCGACCACCGCTAGCGCCGCCATGTTCAGCAGCCCGCGTACGGTGATCGATGGCGTCACGATGTGCACCGGCTTGGCGGCCCCCAGCAGGATTGGACTGACGGCCACGCCACCCGATACCGCCTTCAAGAGATTGAACGCGATATTCGCGGCGTCCAGGTTCGGCATCACCAACAGGTTGGCCGCACCCTGCAGACGCGAATTCGGGAAGATCTCTTCGCGGATGAAGGGAGACAGCGCCGCGTCGGCATGCATCTCACCCTCGGCTTCGAGGTCGTGCGCCCAGCCCTTCAGCAACGCCAGCGCCTGCCGCATCTTGACGGAGGACGCGGTGTCGGCCGAGCCGAAACTCGAATGCGACACGAACGCGACTTTCGGCTCGATGCCGAAGCGGCGGACCTCGTCGGCGGCCATCATCGTCATTTCCGCCAACTGCTCGGCGGTCGGATCGTACGAGACGTACGTGTCCGCCAGAAACAGCGGGCCTTGCTGCAGGATCAGCGCCGACAGAGTACCGAATTCCTTGACGCCCGGTGCCCTGCCGATGATCTGATCGATATGCTGGAGGTGGCGATGGAAACGCCCGATCGGACCGCAGATGAGCGCGTCGCCGTCACCGCGCTTGAGCAGCAACGCACCAAGTGGCGTGTTCGAGGTCCGTGCGATGCGATGCGCCTGTGCGGGTGAAACGCCACGCCGCTCGACCAGTCGCAGATATTCGTCGCCCAGCGCGCCGACGCGGTCGTCGGTACTCGGATCGACGAGATCGAAATCGACCTCCGGCTTGATGCGCAGCCCGAGATGGGAAAGACCGCGCGTGATGTCTTCGCGGAAACCGATCAGCGTCGGTCGCGCGATGTTGGCCTGGATCGCCTGCGCGGCCGCTTGCAACACATAGGGGTGAGCGCCCTCGGCGAAAATCAAACGCTTCGGTGCCCGTTGCGCGGCCTCGAACACCGGCTTCATGACGAAGCCCGAGCGATAGACGAACGTCGACAGTTTCTGCCGGTAGGCTTCGAGATCTTCGATGTTTCGCGTCGCGACCCCGGACTTCATGGCGGCTTCGGCGACGGCGGGCGCGATCTCCGTGATCAGGCGCGGATCGAACGGCTTGGGGAGAATGTACTCGGGACCGAATACAAAAGTGTCTGCTCCATAAGCAGAGGTGACGATGTCCGAGGCTTCCTGATCCGCGATGCCGGCGAGCGCCTTCACTGCGGCTTTCTTCATTTCCTCGTTGATCGTCGTCGCGCCAACATCGAGCGCACCGCGAAAAATGAAGGGGAAGCACAACACGTTGTTGATCTGGTTGGGATAGTCGGTTCGTCCGGACGCGATGATCGCATCCTTGCGCACTGCCTTGACGTCCTCGGGCATGATCTCCGGTGTCGGATTGGCGAGCGCGAACACGAGCGGCTTCGGCCCCATGCTGGCAACCATCTCCTTCGACACGATGCGTCCCGCAGACAATCCCAGAAATATGTCGGCCCCAGGCATCACCTCGGCCAGAGTGCGCGCATTCGTCTCCTGCGCAAACGGTGCCTTATAGGGGTCCATCAGTTCGATGCGGCCCTTGTAGACGACACCCTTGATATCGGTGACGGTGATGTTTTCGCGCTTCATGCCCAACGCGACGAGCAGATTGAGACAGGCGAGCGCCGCAGCGCCGGCTCCCGACGTCACCAGCCGCACGTCTTCGATGCGTTTACCGACGACCTTCAGGCCGTTGAGGATGCCTGCGGTGACGACGATGGCGGTCCCGTGCTGGTCATCATGGAACACCGGAATCTTCATGCGCGCCTGCAGGCGCTTCTCGATCTCGAAGCATTCGGGTGCCTTGATGTCTTCGAGGTTGATGCCTCCGAACGTCGGCTCGAGCCGCGCCACGCACTCGACGAACGGATCGACCTCGTTTTCCGCCACTTCGATGTCGAAGCAGTCGATGCCGGCGAACTTCTTGAACAGCACCGCCTTGCCTTCCATGACCGGCTTGGACGCCAGCGGCCCGATGTTGCCGAGCCCCAACACCGCGGTCCCGTTGGTGATCACGGCGACCAGGTTACCGCGCGCCGTCAGCCGCACCGCCATGGCGGGATCGTCGGCGATGGCCGTGCAGGCGTACGCGACGCCGGGCGAATAGGCCAAGGCCAGATCGTTCTGGTTGACTACCGGCTTGGTCGGCCGAATGGCAATTTTGCCGGGCGGGTCGCTCTCGTGATAGTCGAGTGCAGCTTTGCGTGCGGCGAAATCTTCTGGCTTCAGCGTACTCATGGCAGGTGAACTTTCACGATGAACTGTATCGTCAAGCGCGCCGATCGGCAGCACTGCGGTAGAAAACACGGGTGGCGACGGCACGGGAGCAGGCATATGATCTGCGGGCATCGCATTGCACATGTCCCATATCCGCCGCCATAACGGCAACGGCAGTTCGTTGGTCATGCGCTGTCCCGACGTGTCTTTGGCCGCTCGGCATCAGCTTTGACCCGGCACGGTTCAGCCACGGCGACGCAGCGAACACGGCCTGTAATGCTGCGGCACGTTACCTGACCATTCTTCGCCAACCGCCAGCGGCTGTAGTCTTGCCCGAGTTTGGCGGTGCGGGTGACTTTCCGCGACCACGCGCTGCGCGCTTGACTGGACGCGAAATACTGGAAATACGCAGTCGGTCCAGTTGCAGCGACACTCGACACGGCACACATGCGCGCCTCTGCGGCCTCAGTGCCGACCAGTCCTGTGAGCATTACCGCGCACCACGCCAAGCCGCACCGCATCGGTCGTCGTCGATCCATACGTACTCTCACCCTGCCCCCGACGCCTATCGCAGCCACTGAAGCGACACCGGCCCGCTGCGGCTCAGCCGTGTCCTGCCGAAAGCCCGCGTCTTTGTCCACCCGATCAGTTCAGACGCCAGCGTTCGTCGATGAATTCTGGCGTATTTTCAGACGTGATGCAGCACAATCATTGTAGAATTCGACAGATCACCTCGATCTCGACGGTAATATTGCCCGGTAACGAGCCCATGCCAACCGCAGAACGCGCATGCCGCCCCTTGTCGCCGAGCACTTCGACGAACAGATCGGAGCAGCCGTTGATGACGGCAGGTTGCTCGGCGAACTCCGGTGTGCCGTTGACCATACCCAGCACCTTGATCACCTCGATCTTGCCGAGATCGCCGACCGCATCTTTCATCGCAGCCAACAACCCGAGGCCCACCAGCTTTGCGTGCGCATAGGCCTCTTTCGTCGACACGTCGGCACCGACCTTGCCGGTCACCATCGACCCGTCGGCGCGCCGTGGTCCTTGGCCCGAGAGATATAGCAGTTCCCCGGCGCGCTTGTACGGCACATAATTCGCCAGCGGCTTCGGCACCGGCGGTAAGGTCAGTCCGAGGGCTGCGAGTTTCTCGTCGGGGCTCATACGCGATATCCTAATTGGGCGGGAAAACGGCGGCACGCAAGCGCTCAATCGAACATCACGACGCCACGCGCGTGCGAGCCTGCGGCGAGTTGCGCGAAGCCCTCGTTGATCTCGGCAAGCTTGTAGGTTCGGCTGATGAGGGCATCGAGGTTGATCTTCTTTTCCATATAGAGGTCGCAGAGGATGGGAAAATCGAGATTTGGCTGCACCGAACCGTACATGCTGCCGGTCAGGGACTTCTCCTGAAAGACCATCATCGCTGGCGAGATTGCCGCCGTTACCGTCATCGCCGGAATCCCGACCAGCACGGCATGACCGCCGGGCGCGACACAGTCGACGATCTGCGCCGCCGTGATCTGGCTGCCGATGGCGTCGAACGCATAATCAGCGCCCATGCCCGCAGTAAGATCCTTCACGCGCTTGGCGACCTTCTCGGTCTTGGCGTTGATCGTGTCCGTCGCACCGAAAGTCTTGGCGTAGGCCAACTTGTTGTCGAGCAGATCCACCGCAATGATCCGCCGAGCCCCTGCAAGCTTCGCGCCCTGCACGATGTTGAGCCCAACGCCGCCGCATCCGATGACGACCACGTCCGAACCGGCACGAACTTTCGCATGCCGCGTCACGGCCCCGACGCCGGTCGCCACCGAGCAGCCGACAAGGGCAGCCTGCGCCCACGGCATGTCTTTGCGGATGGGCACGACGTTTTCATGCGAACACACGACGTATTCGGCAAATGTGCCGATGCGCGCCATCTGGAACAACGCTTCGCCATTGAATTTCAGGCGCGTCGTACCGTCGTACATGCCGCCGGGGGGCGAGGCCTTGTAGCCATTGCAGAGCACCGAGCGGCCCCGCGAACAATAGGCGCAATGTCCGCAATGGGGCACGAACGAAAAGATGACGTGATCGCCGGCTTTCACACTTGTCACCCCAGGCCCGACCTCGTCGACGATACCTGCAGCCTCGTGTCCGGGCACCAACGGCAGACGCGCCGGCCAGTCGCCGATCATCATGTGCCAGTCGCTCATGCACACGCCTGTCGCCTTGACCTTGACGCGCACTTCACCCGTCTTCGGCCCCTCCTGCTCTACGTCGAGAATCTGCAACGGCTTGTTGATCTCGGTCAGTACGGCGGCTTTCATTGCTGGCTCCCTCAGCGCTCGAAACTTGATTGACTAATCTGGTGGCAAAATCACCGCTATTGGCACCGCTACGATCTCAAACCAGCTTATTGCTGCGGCCTTCCCAGTAGCGGTCGCGGATCAGACGCTTGTAGAGTTTGCCGGTGGGGTGGCGCGGCAATTCCCGATCGAAATCGACCGAGCGCGGACATTTGACATGGCTGATGTGGTCGCGACAGAACGCGATCAGTTCGGCGGCGAAAGCCGGCGTCGCGTCTTTCCAGTCGAGCGGTTGCACCACGGCCTTGACCTCCTCGCCATACTCGTCGTTCGGCACACCGATGACGGCGGCGTCGGCGATCTTGGGATGTGTGATCAGCAGATCCTCGACCTCCTGCGGATAGATGTTGACGCCGCCCGAGATGATCATGTGCGACTTGCGATCGGTCAGATAAAGGTAGCCGTCGGCATCGACGTAGCCGACATCGCCGAGCGTCGACCACCCCTCCTTGGTACGCGACGCGGCCGTCTTTTCGGGATCGTTGTGATATTCGAACACGGGCGCGTTGGCGAAATAGATGCCGCCGGTGTTGTCTGGCCCGGGCGGCAGCACATTGCCGTTCGGATCGACGATGCGGATCTCACCGGTGATGGCTCGCCCGACGGTGCCCTTGTGCGCCAGCCATTGCTCGGAGTTGCACGCGACGAAGCCGTTGCCTTCGGTACCGGCGTAGTATTCGAACAGCACCGGCCCCCACCAGCCGATCATCCGCTCTTTGACCGCGACCGGGCAGGGTGCGGCGGCGTGGATTGCCACTTTCAGCGATGACAGATCATAGCGCGCCTGCGTCGCTTGCGGCAGCTTGAGGAACCGGACGAACATCGACGGCACCCATTGGCTGTGCGTGACGCGATGCTGCTCGATCAATTCCAGAGCATGTTCGGCATCGAACTTCTCCATCACCACGACAGTGCCGCCGAAACGCAGCACCGACATCGTGAAACGCAGCGGCGCGGCATGATAGAGCGGCGCGGGCGAAAGATACCGCGTCTCGGGCCCGAAACCATACAGCGCCATGTTGTTCTGCATGAACGGCGACACCGCGTCGAACGCATCGGTGGTCAGTTCGGTCTTGACGCCTTTTGGACGCCCCGTGGTCCCGGACGAATAGAGCATGTCGCGGCCGGCACTCTGGTCGGCAATCGGGCTTGCCGGCAAGCCATCCGTCGCCGCTTCCCACGAGTTATAGTCGGCGACCTCGCCACCCGTGACGAAGAACTGCGTGACGCCGGGCGCGCGCGCCCGCAGTTGTTCGGCGAGAGGCGCCATGCCGGCCGACACGATCAGCACCTTCGCACCGCAGTCCTTGACGATATACTCGGCCTCCGACAGCGACAGCCGCGTACTCATCGGTGTGTAAAATAAGCCTGCGCGTTGCGCCGCAAAGCAGATTGCATGAAAGCGCGGGCCATTTTCGAGCAGCAGCGCGATCGCATCGCCCCGCACGAGGCCGAGCTTGCGGAACAACTGCGCGCCCTGGTTCGATTGCGTCTCGAGTTGCCGATACGTGATGACGTCGTTGGTGCGTCCCATGACGACTGCCGGCTTGTCCGGCGTGAACATCGCATGATGGGTCGGGTGCGTCATCGTCGGGCGAGGTCCTGGAATTGGAAACGTCGAGCGCGTAGCCGTGCTTGTGCCCGGATCGCCTTATTGAAGCTATGACGCTGCGACCCGTTTTGGCAATGCCATGCACGGACATGCCATGTACGGCGGTGGGGGACACTGCAGCCACCTCCACACGAACTCGATCCACGACATCAGCTTCAATTATCCCACTGCCGACGCTCGATGTTGCGCTCGACGAGGCCGCAATCATAAGACTGCACGCCGCGTTCGGGTGGCGCTTCGTTCGCTTGCACGCGAATGAACCCGGTCGTCGGCACCGCCGCTATCTCCTGCAGTAATTTCTGGCGAGTGGCAGTGGCGAATTTGTCCGGTGTCGTGATCGGGATCATGAACGAACCCGGGCCGCCGACGACACACTTGGCATAATAGAGATCGAGATCCGGCGCGTCCCACATGCTCCATTGCAGCGTCGGTCGCACCAGGATCGGCAGCCCGTTGATCACGAAACCATCGGCCAAAATCAGCTCGCGCGTCTTCGCCATCAGTGGCCCGGAATTGTTGACGCCGTCGCCCGACACGTCGATCACGTTCCGTGCACTGCGATATTCCGTCTCCGAGAACAGATTGCGCGCGAACATCAGCGCGCCCGAAATCGACGTGCGAGACCGACGCGTAAAGGGCTGTGCCGACAGCTTTTCCGCAAAAGCGATCGCGCTCCCATCGGTGTCGATAATCTGCCACGGCATCAGCACGGTCTGCGTTTGCGGTCCGGCCCATTCGAAATAGGTGACGGCGATGCGCCCGCGCTGACCGCTGCGAATGGCGCGGATGACGTTCGGATCGCGGAACGCTCCTACGTAGCCGTCGCGCTGCAGCTTTTGTTCCTCGGGGTCCATCGACATCGAGATATCGACCGCCAGCACCAGCTTGAGATCCACGTCCACCTGCGCTGACGCACGGCCCGGACACTGGAGAAACGCCACGCAGGCGATCAGAACCCATCCGGACAAATTGGACTTGAACATGCGCGCATCACCGCTTCTGCCGTCGTCGAAGGGCACTGCACACGGTTTTGCCACAGCACGCAAGCTTTGCGCGACCCGAGCCTACATCCACTTCAGCAATCGCGCGGCATCCGCGATGATTTTTCGATGATCAAATGCGACGGCGACACGTTTCCAGTCCTCCACCCATTCGACCTCCGCGGCATCGTCACCGGCCACCGCATTATATTTGCGCGCCTTGACCAGATAGGCGAGCGAGCAGGTATGCATGCGCGGATCACGCTTCGGATCGGAATAGGCACCAATCAGCGTGATCTTGGAGGCAATCAACCCGGTCTCTTCTTGCAGTTCACGCCGACATGCATCCTCGACGGTCTCGCCCACATCGACGAAGCCGCCCGGGAACGCATAGGCCCCGGCGAACGGCGCGTGCTTGCGACGGATCAGCAGCAGCCGCCCTTGCCGGTCGAAGACGACGGCATCGACGGTGAGCAGCGGCGTGACGGGCGTCGGCATCGTTTGTCCACGTTGTATTCAAGCGCCGCGACAACCACACCTCATGTTGTCGATTATGCTGCATCCGCAATGACGCGATTGCGACCGCCGTGCTTGGCAGCATAGAGCGCGGTGTCGGCACGTTTGTACAGTGTGGCCGGCGTATCCCCGGCGACATCGAGCGTAGCGACACCGACACTCGCCGTCATC
>JANYHG010000204.1 GCA_025359165.1 Hyphomicrobiaceae bacterium | reverse complement strand
GATCGCCGCCGTTGTCGGCGTCGTCATTTTGGGATGACGCCTCAGCTCGGTAAGGTCCTGCCGGCTGAGTTGGCGTCAGATCGTAGAAAGTCATGACCGACCTTTGTCGCCACGACGTAAGCGCCCTCGCCGACAATTTGCTTACGTTCAACGTAGCCTCGGTCAGATGCGTCTTCCCAGACAGTCAGCCTCGGACACGAGGTGCGCCAAGCGTCCAGCACATCGAGGTATCGACGAGGTTCCTTGGCAACCCACTCGACGAGATCGCGTACCAGGATATGGGCGCTGAAGTAGTCGAGCTACGTGCGGACCTGCCGCGTAGGCTCGCGCAACTGCGCACCCTCACCCAAACCTACCGCTTCGCCGTGTCGGCACCCTATCTTTCAATGCACCTTCGCGCCGGTTTTTTCGGCCATCTCTTCTTTCGTGACGCCCGGTGCCAACTCGACAAGCTTCAGTCCGTCCTTGGTCACGTCGAGCACGCCGAGATCGGTGATGATCATGTTGACCACGCCGACGCCGGTCAGCGGCAGATTGCATTTCGACAGGATTTTGAGATCGACCCCGCCGTCTTTCTTCTTCGCAGTGTGCTCCATGACCACGATCACGCGCTCAACGCCGGCCACCAGATCCATCGCGCCGCCCATGCCCTTGACCATCTTGCCGGGGATCATCCAGTTGGCGAGGTCGCCTTGCTCCGACACCTGCATCGCGCCAAGAATGGCCAGATTGATGTGCCCGCCACGGATCATCGCGAAGCTGTCGGCCGACGAAAAGATCGCCGAGCCCGGCAGCGTCGTAATGGTCTGCTTGCCGGCGTTGATGAGATCGGGATCGACCTCGTTTTCCATCGGGAACGGGCCGATGCCGAGCAGGCCGTTCTCGGACTGCAACATGACCGTCATGCCGTCGGGGATGTAATTCGATACCAGCGTCGGCAGTCCGATGCCGAGGTTCACGTAGAACCCGTCTTGCAGTTCCTTGGCGGCGCGCTGCGCCATCTGTTCACGTGTCCAGGCCATTGGGTGTGTCTCCGAAGGAGGTGAATGACGAGATAGGAGCGTTCGGGTCGGCAGTCATACGGTAGCCGCTCAGCGCGTTCGATGTGCGTTTCAAACGGCCTCTGCATTTCAGTCACGGTTGGCCCGCCCTTACGTACCAATCGTCGTGCGGCGACGTAACACTGCAGCTCAGGCAGGTGGTGTGCTTCCAGTTATAGAGGCAGCCGGGACAGATGCCGCGCGTGTCGAAGGTGTTCCAGCCGTGGCCGCAGCCGGCATTGAAATTCTCCGGCGGACCCATCGACATGCAGAACCAGCGGCTGTTGCGAGCGGGTTGCCACTGGCAGGCGGGGCAGCGGATTCGGCCGCCCGCTGCGGAGATCACATCGTCGTCTTCCTCCGGCAATTTGCCGTCGGGGCGGAACGCGCTCGGTCGCGTGACGCGCTGCGACCTGTAGGTTGGGTCAAGCGCCAGCGCGACCCAACGCGGCGCCGGTGCATGTGACTGTTGGGTCGCGCGGAGCGCTTGACCCAAACTACGGTCGCCAAACACCTGCGTCTGGAACAACCGTTCACCGCTCACCACTGGCGTCACCATTGCTACTGCCTACCGCCGACTGCCTCACCAACTCACGCCTTGCGGATCGTCCGCTGTTCGATGCGTTTCTCAGGGTGCGCATTGACGACGATGCGCTGCACGTAGATGCCGGGCGTGTGGATATTGTCGGGATCGAGCGCGCCCATTTCGACGATCTCTTCGACCTCGGCGATGGTGATCTTGCCGGCGGTGGCGACCATTGGATTGAAGTTTCGTGCCGTTTTCCGGTAGATCAGGTTACCGCTCTTGTCGGCCTTCCAGGCTTTCACCAGCGCGATGTCGGCGGTCAGCGACCGCTCGAGGATATATTTCTGACCATCGAATTCGGCGACGGGTTTGCCCTCGGCCACCAGCGTGCCGTAACCGGTCTTGGTGTAGAAGGCCGGGATGCCCGCGCCGCCCGCGCGCAGTTTTTCAGCCAGTGTGCCCTGCGGTGTGAATTCCAGCTCCAGTTCCTTGGCGAGAAACTGACGTTCGAATTCCTTGTTCTCACCGACATACGACGAGATCATCTTTTTGATCTGGCGCGTTTCGAGCAACACGCCGAGGCCGAAGCCGTCGACGCCGGCGTTGTTGGAAATCGCGGTCAGATTTTTTGCGCCGCTGTCGCGCACAGCTGAAATCAGCGCTTCCGGAATACCGCAAAGACCGAAGCCGCCGACAGCCAGCACACAGCCGTCCTTGATGACACCTTCGAGCGCTTTGCCTGCAGACGGATACAACTTGTTCATGGTGGCGCGGCTCCGGGACGGTCATTTTCGGGTCAAGCACGCGGTAGCAGCCCTTTTTGGAGGGGTCAATCATCTGCTGCTTTTTCCCGCACTGGCCGAGAACGGGGGCTTGCGTGCGCTGCACAGCGAAGTAAACGTAAGCCAAGTGCTTCAAGCGATCGACGGACCAAAGAATTGCGGCAGGCGTTTACCATCGGCGGCACGGTGATCATGGCCGGCGAGCGCAAGCTCGTCGATTTGCCGGTGTCGAAGCTGTCCAACCACACGCCTGTGACCCTGCCGGTGCATGTGCTGCACGGTCATCGTCCGGGGCCGACGATGTTCGTTTCGGCGGCGATCCACGGCGACGAACTCAACGGTGTCGAGATCATCCGACGCGTACTGCGTACGTTGCAGCCGGGCAACATCGCCGGGACCCTGTTGTGCGTACCGATCGTCAATGCTTACGGGTTCATCGGCCGCTCGCGCTATCTGCCCGACCGACGCGATCTCAACCGATCGTTTCCCGGATCGGCGAACGGTTCGCTGGCGGCACGGCTGGCGCATCTGTTCCTGCACGAGGTGGTGCAGCGCTGCCAGTTCGGCATCGATCTGCATACGGCGGCGGTGCATCGCGTGAACCTGCCGCAAATCCGCTCCAACTTCGCGTTGAGCCCGCGCTGCCGCGAACTGTCGGAAGCCTTCGGTGCGCAGGTGGTGCTGGAAAGTCCGGAACGGCCAGGCTCGCTGCGCCGCGCCGCGCGCGAGCAGGGCATAGACGTGCTCGTCTACGAAGGCGGCGAAGGTTTGCGGTTTGACGATTTTGCCATTCGCGCCGGCGTCGACGGCATCGCCAACGTGATGCTCAAGACCGGCATGCTGGAACTGCCCGACGGCATCGATCCGGTGCCCCTGCCGGAGGGCCGCGCGCCGGTGTTCGCGAATGCGTCGAAGTGGGTCCGCGCCCCCGACGGCGGCATTTTTCGCACCACCAAGCAGATCGGCAACGCCGTGTCGGCAGGCGAAGTGATCGGCATGGTATCCAACCCCTACGAAGACCAGGAGAGCCCGGTGCGTGCCAACCATCGCGGCATCATCGTCGGTCGCACCACGCTGCCGATCGTCAACATGGGCGATGCGCTGTTTCATGTCGCCTGGGCCGAAGAATTCAGCGCCGCCAAGGTGCCGCGTGAGCCCCCTGCCCCGCCCCCCCGCGACGACGCCGAACCCGTCATGGACGAAGACGAGATCATCTGAGGGGCTCGCTGGCCCGGTAATCTGCCGCATGCGGTTTCCACGGTCAAAAGCGGGCCAGAAACGGCATTTACCAATCGGGCATAGGGTGGCCTAGCCAAGTCGTCGGTTAATCGCTGTACGGTGCTTCGCTGTGGCTCTGGCGCGCCCATGGCCAGTCGTCAATCGCTCAGTCGGTTTCGATCAATCTGGTTCCACCGGCCGCCACTTTGGCTTATGCCTGCCGCAACGCACTGCCCGCAGCGAGTCCCGAGGTTCCCCCAATGTCTGTCATCGTTCGCTTTGCGCCCAGCCCGACGGGCAAACTGCACATCGGCAACGTGCGCGCGGCGCTGCTCAACTGGCTGTTCGCGCGGCGCAACGGCGGCACGTTCATTCTGCGGCTCGACGACACCGACCGCGAACGCTCGACCGAAGAAAACGCCGAAGCCATTCGCAGCGATCTTACCTGGCTGGGGTTGACCTGGGACGACACCTTCCGGCAGTCCGATCGCAGCGCCCGCTACCAAGAAATCATGCAGCAGTTGATCGCGGCCGGGCGACTGTATCCCTGCTACGAGACCGCCGACGAGCTCGACCGCAAACGCAAGCGCCAGATGGCGCGTGGCTTACCGCCGCTCTACGACCGTGCGGGCTTGCGCCTGACCCTCGAGGAACGTGCCAAACTGGAGGCTGGCGGGATCAAGCCACACTGGCGGTTCCTGCTCGCCAACACCGATCCGAACGACCCCGCCAAGTTCGTGCCGACGCCGGTGCGCTGGACCGATCTGGTGCGCGGCGAGCAGACCATCGACATGTCCTCGCTGTCGGATCCGGTGCTGGTACGCGCCGACGGCTCGTTTCTCTACACCTTCACCAGCGTCGTCGACGATATCGACACCAAAATTACCCACATCATCAGGGGCGAGGATCACGTCACCAACGCCGGCGTGCAGGCGCAGATCTTCGAGGCGATGGGCGGAAAATTGCCGGCCATGGGGCACTATTCGCTCTATGTCGGGCGCGACGGCGAGGCGCTGTCGAAGCGGCTCGGGTCGCTGTCGGTCGAGGGCTTCCGCGCCGCCGGCATCGAGCCGATGGCGGTCAATTCGCTCGGCGCGCTGCTCGGCACCTCCGACGCAGTGCATCCGGTGGCGACTTTGCAGGCGTTGGCCGCGAGCTTCGACCTCGGCAAGCTGTCGCGCTCACCCTCGCGCTTCGATACCGCCGAGTTGGAAGCGTTGAACGCCAAATTGCTTCACATGCTGCCGCATGTCGATGTGGCGGCACGGTTGAAAGCGATGGGCGTCGACGACGGCGAAGCGTTCTGGCAGGCCGTCCGCGGCAATCTCGCGACATTGGCCGATGCGGCGACCTGGCAGCGTGTCGTGCACGGAACGATCGTGCCGGTGATCGAGAATGCCGAGTTCTGCGCCGCCGCAGCGCGGGTATTGCCTGTGGAGCCGTGGACCACAGAGACGTGGAGCGCCTGGACCAACGCGGTCAAGGCCGCCACCAACGCCAAAGGCCGCGCGCTCTTCCATCCGCTGCGCCTCGCGCTGACCGGACAAGAAAACGGCCCCGAACTCAAAACCCTGCTGCCCCTCATCGGCCGCGACCGCGCCCTTGCGCGTCTGGGCGGGAACGAGGCGTAGGGGTTCGGGGTGCGGAGCACACTTCGGAGCCAATCTGTATTTCTCGCACGTTCAAAAACGAGCGCATCGCGGCAACCGGTGCATGGCGTCGACGCGAAGATGAGACAGCATACCTGAGCAATATTGCTGTCCGCGCTGAACTGCGCCGCCAAGGGTTGGCACGCATCTTTATATTGCACCTTCTGGATTGTTGCGGCAATGCCACTGCGGTCGATCTGGCCGTCCACCCAGACAACGATGCCGCTTGTTCACTTTACGCATCGCTCTGTTTCAAAGTATTAAAACGTCAATAGAATTTGTTCGACGACGGTGAACCGCGATTGATCATGGTGCGGACCCGTAGGGCGTAATAGCCGCCCTTCGCGGCGTATTGCGCCGGCGCCGGGCGACACAGGTGCCGGATTGGTGGATCTCCGCGGCTCAATACGGCTGCGGCCTACGGCCGTTCACCGAAACGGGCGCCTGCGTTAGCCAGCGCGTACTCGGCGCACTTCCTCTCGAAGTCGCCTGGCCGGAGTGTGTGGCTCGGCGCAATACGCCCGAAGGAGGCTATTACGCCCTGCGGCTCACGGTCGCTCTCACAACAAGGGGACTATCCGCTTCGGCACAAGATCCGTGGTGACCATGTTCAGCTCAGGCTCACAACCGTCGCTTTGCGGCGATGCCGCCAAATCGTGGTGAGCGGCAGATCTACCTTCAATTGCGGACACGGCCGAGAAGGGCACTGGGCTGTGGCCGCCCCCCGTGCTCACCTTCTCCCGCGAAAGGCGGAGAGAAGGGAAAACGCGCCTCGTCCCCTCGTCCCCCGCCTGGCCGCCTGCCATCACAAGAACCCGATCGAGATCCACGGCACGCAGGCGACGACGATCAGTCCGATGAGCAGGGCTCCGAGATAGGGCCATATCGGCTGCACGCCCTCGGCTGGATCGACGCGGCCGATCGCGCACGCCGCGTAGTAGCCGACACCGAACGGCGGCGCGAACAGTCCGATGCCCATCGCCAGGATCACCACCATCGCGTAATGCACCTCGTGAATGCCGAGTTGCCGCGCGATGGGGAACAGCAGCGGCCCGAACAGCACGATGGCGGGAATGCCCTCCAGTACGCTGCCGAGGATCACGAACGCGACGATCGACACCGCCATAAATCCAGCCGCACCTCCCGGCAGGCTGCTCATCGATGCCGCAAGCTGCCGACTGAAGCCGGACTGCGTCAGCGCCCAGGCCATGCCCGTCGCGGTGCCGATGATGATCAGGATCGCGCCCGACAACGCCGCCGTCTCAAGCAGGCATTTCCACAGCCGGTTCCACTCGACGCGCGCGCCGAATACCAGCCCGGAAATCGCACCATACAAAAGCGTGTAGACGACGCCGATGGTCGACACTTCGGTGGCGGTGGCGATGCCTTCCACGACCGCCGCCCGGATCAGGAACGGCAACGCGAGGCCGGGCACCGCGATCAGCAGCGCCAGTGCGATCTGCTTGCCGGTGGCGCGTTTCACGTTCGACATGTCTTCGTCGCGCGAGCGCCACCAGACGACGCCGCAGAGGGCCAGCGCCAGCACCAGACCGGGCAGCAATCCCCCCGTGAACAGTGCCGCGATCGACACGTTGACGACCGAGCCGATGGTGATCAGCACGAGGCTGGGCGGGATCGTCTCGCTCATCGCGCCCGACGACGACAGCAAGGCGACGAGGTCACCGCCGGCCGCACCGCGTTTTTTCATCTCCGGAAACAGCACCGGCGCGACGGCCGCCATGTCGGCGGCTTTCGATCCCGAAATGCCCGACACCAAGTACATCGCACCCAGCAGCACGTATTTCAGCCCGCCGCGGAAGTGGCCGATCAGGCTCGCCAGAAAATCCACCATCGCCCTGGCCATGCCGGTGATTTCGATCAGCAGGCCGAGGAATACGAACAGTGGCACCGACAGCAGGATGATGTGGCTCATGCCCTCGTCCATGCGGCTGACGACGACGGACAGCGGCGTGCGTGTCGTCAGCGCCAGAAACGCGAAGGTGCCGATGCCGAAGGCGAACACGATCGGCACGCCCGCCAGAACCGCACCGCCGACCAGCAGCACGAAGAACACGATGAGCTTGTAATTGCCGATCGCGTTGAGCAGCGGCTTGGCCAGATACAGCAGCACGCCGATGGCGATCACGATGCCGAACGCGATGGCGACATCACGTATGGCATGTACCCGCCCGATGCGCGTCAGCCCGATCGCCAGCATCAGGCCGATGCCGACCGGCAGGGCCGCCGCCCGCCAGACATTCTTCAATCCGAGAGCAGGCGTCTCAATCATGATCTCGTCGTGGGCATATTCCAGCGCCGGAAACAGCACGAGGCCGAGAAAGGCGAGCCCCGCCGCCAGCGCCAGTGCTTCCAGCACCGTGCGTGTCCGTGCTGTTGCGCCGTTGACGATCGCCGACATTCGCATGTGTTCGGTGCGGCGATAGGCGAGCACGGCACCAAGCATGGCCAGCCACAGAAACAGGATCGAGGCCAGTTCGTCGGTCCAGGTGAAGGGCTTCTTGTAGTAGTACCGCGACACGACACCGGCGAACAGGATGGCCATCTCGACCACCACCAGCCAGCCCGCCACCCATTCGGTGACACGTCCGATGCCGAACTCGACGCGCGCCGCTAAGCCTCCGGCATTGCTCCCGGCGTTACCGTCTGTCGCCTGTCCCACCTGCATCGCATTCCCCCGAGGTCGTGTCGCGCCGGCTGCCCCGGACTTGTTTTGTGACCGGAACTGTAAGGCAGACACGCGCACCCGTCGAACGAAAATGGTGATGGGGCCAAGGCTCTCAGGCAACCTCACCGCAACGGCTCTCCAACGTGTCTCAAAGCACTCTCAAGCCGTCCTCACGCTTGCCAACATCGCTTGGCGCATTCGGTTCGGCGGTCTGTCTCGGAGCGGCCGATGTCGGCCAGCAGGCGGTCGTCGAGGTCGGCAAGTGCCTGCCGTGTGCGCGCCCGCTGCCCGAGGGTATCGACCCTGTCGAGCAATCGACGCGCTGTTGCCGTAAACCGCCCTGCGAGCACGGTTCGCGATTGGGTAAGATTCGGGATGTGGGTCATGACCGGGAAGGTGCGTGCGAATGCGTATAGAATGCTTCGGCGACGCCCGAAGCATTCCGTGCTGGCGTGGGCTAGTATCGGCTGCGCTGCCGTCCACGGAGTCCGCCCCATGCCGAGCGAAGCCCAGTTCGCCGAAATCGCCGCGCTGGCGGGAGATCCGGCGCGCGCCAGCATGCTGCATGCGCTGATGGACGGTCGCGCGCTGACCGCAACCGAGTTGGCGCGCGTCGCCGGTGTGACGCCGCAGACCGCCAGCGGACATCTGGCGCGGCTGTCGACCGCCGGTCTCGTGCACGTCGAGCAGCAGGGGCGGCACCGCTATCATCGTCTGGCGACGCCGGCCATCGCGCGCATGATGGAGAGCATCATGCAGGTCGCCGCCGAATTGGCGCCGCCCCGTAAACATTTCACCGTGGGCCCGCGCGACGCCGCCTTGCGCGAGGCTCGCACCTGCTACGATCATTTCGCTGGCCGTCTGGGTGTCGCCTTGGCCGACGCAATGATCGCCGAAGGCCATGTCGAATTGACCAGCGACGCCGGCATCCTCACCGACCCCGGCCTGAATTTTCTTGGCGCGATCGGCATCGATACCACCGGCCTCGTCGCGCGCCGGACCAAGCGCTCCGGTCGCGTACTCTGCCGACCATGTCTCGACTGGAGCGAGCGCCGTCATCACTTGGCTGGCAGCGTCGGCGCTGCGATCTGTCGGCACAGCCTGGAGCAGGGATGGACCATCCGATCCGCCGGCACCCGCGCCGTGCTCGTAACCCCGAAAGGCACGCGGATTTTTCGCGAACATTTCAAAATGCAGATATACCAGCCGTCATAGGAACCGGACCGTGGACTGGTTCTGCGAGTGTCATTCGTCGATGTCGGAGCCGCATACCCCATGAAGCCGCATCACATGCTGTTGGCAGCGGCGACATCGGTGGTGTGGGGACTGGCATTCGTCGCGACCAAATTCGGCATCGAGAGTTTTTCGGCACCGCAACTGACCGCGTTGCGGTTCATCATCGCCAGTCTGCCGGTCCTGGTGATCGCGCGGCCGCAGATCCCGTTGACGACGCTGGTGTCGATCGGCGCGACATTGTTCGCCGGCCAGTTCCTGTTTCTGTTTTTTGCGTTCGAGGCTGGCTTGCCGCCCGGGCTTGCCTCGATAACGCAACAGATGCAGGTGTTTTTCACGGTGCTGCTATCCGCCCTCTTTCTGCGCGATGTGCCGACCGCGCGGCAGATCGCGGGCATGACGATCGCGTTCGGCGGACTCGCCTTGATCGGCGCGACGATGGGCTACGACTTGAAGCCGGCGGCACTTGGGCTGGCGCTCACGGGGGCTTTGAGTTGGGCGATCGGGAACGTCATTCTGAAGCGCGTTGGCGATGTGCCTGTCTTCCCGATCATCGTGTGGGCGAGCTTGGTGCCGCCGCTGCCCGCGCTGCTCGTGTCGCAATGGCACGGCGGTCCATCGTTGCCCGAGGCGATCGCCCAGGCGTCGTGGACCGGCATCGGCGGCGCGCTCTATCTTGGGGCCATCGCGACGATGGTCTTTGCCTTCTGGGGCCGGCTGCTGCACCTTTATCCGGCGGGGGCGGTGGCACCGTTCGCGCTGCTGTCGCCGTGTGCCGGCGTGATCGCTTCGGCGGTCGTGTTCGGCGAAGTTTTCAGTCCGGTTCGCACGTTCGGCATGGCGCTGATTTTCGCCGGCCTGGTGGTGATCGTGATGCCAGTAGGCAGCCGCCTGCGATCATCCTAGAGTGACGTCATTCCAACGTCCCATGGAGACTGCCATGAAGCTCGGAGCCCTCGATCATGTAAATGTACGCACCGCGAAGGTGCAGGCCATGCGGGAATGGTATGTGCGCGTCCTCGGCATGGTCGATGGCGATCGCCCGCCGTTTCCGTTTCCCGGTGCGTGGCTCTACACCAATGACTATCCGGTCGTGCATCTGGTGGGCGTCGACGCCGAGCCGGCCAACGCCGATCCCAAGCTCGAGCACTTCGCCTTCGCTGCCAGCGGGTTGCAGGAGTTCAAAGCCAAGCTCGAACAGTTGGGCGAGAAATACGACGTGCGCGTCGTGCCAAAGATTGGGTTGGTACAGTTCAACATCTGGGACCCCGACGGCAATCACATCCACATCGATTTCCAGCCGACAGAGCCGGGCGCCAGTGACTTGCCCGCCTGGGGCAATCTGGACGCCATGGGTCGGCCGATCGAGGGTAAGCCGATCATGGGCAAGCCGAAGATGTGACGGCGTCTTTGCCTCAGACACCCGCCAGCTTCGCGCGCAGCAGAATGCGTTCCGCGCGCACGAGGTGTGGCCTGTCGATCATCTGGCCACGCAGTGACAGCGCACCCGAATTGGGGTTGTCACGAAACAGCGCGACGATATCGTTGGCCCACGCGGTCTCGCTCGCCGACGGGGTGAAGGCCGCGTTGATGGTCGCGACCTGATCGGGATGGATCGCCAGCTTGCCGGTGAAACCGTCGCGGGCGGCGACGCGGCATTCTTCGGCGAGACCGGCGTCGTTGCGGAAGTCGACATATACCGTGTCGATCGGTTGGCAGCCTGCCGCCACCGCCGTGAACAGGCAGAGGTCGCGGGCGAGCTGATACGGCGATGTCCAGCGTCCCTCCGGTTCCCGCGTCGCCGACGATCCCATCTGCGCCGACAGGTCTTCGGCACCCCACGTCAGGCCATCGAGACGCGTGCTGCTGTCGAGGTAACTGGACATCGTCAACAGGCCCACCGGCACTTCTGTGGTCAGCACGACGATGCGCGTTTTGCCGTTGGCGATGCCCGCTTTGGCTTCCGCGTGATCGAGCGCCATGGCGAGGTGCGCGAGGTCTTCGGCGCTGCGTGCTTTCGGCAGGAGAATGCCATCCGGTCCGGCCGCCAGCACGCCGGCGATGTCGCGCTCCCACTCCGGCGTGTCGAGCGCGTTGATGCGTACGTAGAGCTTCGGCCGCTGTGGCTTGTCACGCGTCTCGGCGATGAACGCCGCCGCCAGCGGACGCGCGTGCGCCTTGTTCGACGCCGCCACGCTGTCCTCGAGATCGAGGATCAGGCAGTCCGCGCCGAACGACAGCGCTTTACCGATTTTCTTTTCACTATCGGCAGGAATAAACAGCAGCGAGCGCATCGGTCACGTCCTCGATTGATCGTTTCGGCGTGATGACCCGCACCCGCCCCGATGTCAACGGCGAGTGGGGACGGTTCAACTCTCGCGATCGTTTTCAGTTGGCACTATGGCCGGCCCGCCCAGCGAAGCATAACGTTGATCTGCAAGCCAAGCTAAGCGCCGTGCTTGAACGTAAAGCACGCGCCGTAAACCGCCCTGAACATCGCGCTCAGAAATAACCTGAGCAAGTTTTGAAATTATAAGAGCACGACGTGCAATTCGCAGGTCCGGATGTCCACGCAGTTTTCTTACTTGCTCAGAAACAACGGATCCCCGAAGTGATGGCGGGATCGTTATCTTCAGGCTAGAAGCGATTGGATCTTTTTCATTCAGCACCGCATTGAATTGACTTCGAGAAATTGCGAGTTCGTAGACCGCCTTTTCAAGCGCATTGAGCTTGGCTATAGCGTCGAGATTGCTCTTTTCGGTTTTTTCAAACTCCGGTAACGGCCAGACTTCGATTTCGGCAACCTCGAACGGATCGAGCACCGACATCGCTACTGCGTCTGTTCGTTGGTTCGTCAGGTGTCTGCGTATGCGTGTTTTTATCTGCTCTTTGGTTTGTCCGACGTAAATTGGTTCGCCATCGTAATCAAAAAAGGCGTAAACACCCCAGGTATAGTTTCCGATTTTTTGTGAGATGCGTCCCGTCTCAGTTTGGAAATCTTGGTCAAGAAACGCAACAAGTTGCTCGCGAAGTTCCTGTGTTTCGAACGGGGGAACCTTGATGTTTATCCTATCGACTTTATTGGGCATGTTTCATGTCAACCTCAGGCGCGCCCCGGCGTAGCGCGAATGATGAGCTAAGTGTGCAGATAAATTTAGCTAGCGCCTAACAGCCAGGCAAAGTTCAAACTCTGCGGTAGCGACTTATTCTGCGCTTTGAACCCGTGACAGCCGACTGAGTCAGAGCAGGTTCGACGATGTGCTGTGCCAGGTACCGGACTACCGGCGCAGCGACGCCATCGCCTGCCACGTGATAGGCATCGTTGTATCTTTTCGGCAGTGGGTACTCGTCCGGCAATCCCATCAGCCGCGTAGCTTCACGCGGCGATAGCAAGCGGGATCGTACCGAGTTGCCGTCAACGACCATGATGGTCTGTCGGCTCGATCCGCCGCGCGGGGTTCTCAGGCAACCCGCGATATCATCGAAGCGGATCTCAGCGCGCTGGGCCTTACCGCCCGTGCCGTCTGGCCGTGTGCGTCTGTATATCGTACCGACCGTTTTACGTTTGAGCAGCTTCACCGCTTCCACTTTGCTGCGGTGAACGGGCGACATGAGACTCAACAAATACTTCGTCTCATCCGTCGTGTGCCACTTCACGCCGGAGGGGTTATCTTCAATGAGATCAGCAAGTCCAACATTGCGCTTGGCAGGCTTCGGTAAATGCCACCAAATCCACTTTGTTGCAGCGGCCTTCGAAAGCTTGGCGTGCGCGGCCAGCAGCGCTCTCGGATGCCAAAGCTCAGATGGGCCGTGACCAAGTGCGGTCGCTGGCAATTTAACGTCTTTTCTTATGCCAACGATGAAGACGCGAGGACGCGATTGCGGGACGAAATGCTCAGCATCAATAACAACGGCACCGAAACGATAGCCGCGCCCGGAAAAGGCGCTTGCAATAGTCGCAAAGTCATTCCCATCGTTAGAAGTCAATACTCCAAAAACGTTTTCAAGGACGATAACGCGAGGTGCGCGGGCGTCTTTGTCGAGTGCGCGCATCAAATGCCAGAACGGCCAGAACATTCCGCTTCGTTCGCCGCTCAAACCAGCGCCGTTTCCGGCAAGCGATAAGTCCTGGCAGGGGAATGACGCCCAGGCCAAGTCCGCGATGCCAGGTAGATCGCTGCTTTTGACTTGCCGGATATCTTTCACAAGCAGTGCGTGGTCGCCATGGTGAGCGCGATATGCCGCTGCCTTCATTTCGTCGATGTCGTTGGCAAAGACGCTTGTCCAGTCGTTCCCGAGCCCGACACCGGCCATTCCACCGCCGGCAAAAAAATCGTAATATACGAATCCCATCCCCAGCCCCACACGTCGACCGCTGTGGGCAACGATACCTTACTTGCGAGCCAGAGAACTCGACCGACTGCTCTTTTTGCACTGAACATTCGGCCGGGATCAGATCGCAACCATTGCGTTACCTCTGTTAATGTTCTTATATTGTTCTTTTGACGCAGTCTAGATATTTCGCTTCAAACTCTGCATGAAAATTATCGATCACGCGACAAAGTCGCCAAACGACAACCTACGCCAGCCTCCCGCCGGAAGTACGTCCCGGAGCTAAAAATCGTCAGGCGGTGAGGGAAATGCACTTCAGTGTTTGATGATTTGGTGGAGCCAAGCGGGATCGAACCGCTGACCTCTTGCATGCCATGCAAGCGCTCTCCCAGCTGAGCTATGGCCCCTGTAGTGGGTGATCCGCCGCCGAAGCAGTCAGATGACGCGGTTGTTATGCGGAACCTACCGCTTGCGCAAGTCTAAAATTGCC
>JANYHG010000087.1 GCA_025359165.1 Hyphomicrobiaceae bacterium | reverse complement strand
GTTCATGCCTATGCGCGGGTTGATCGGGTCTGATCTGATGCGCGTCCGCCCCGATTGGAAAGTCATCGACAACCCGCTGGCGGGCGATGGTGTGCGTGACCCGATCGCCATCATTCCCGCACTTCGCCCCGACGTCGCTCTGTTCCACGCCGCTAAAGCCGACCGCCACGGCAACGTCTGGATCGGCATCCGTCGCGAACTGATGCTGATGGCGCACGCATCGAAAGGCACACTGGTGTCCGTCGAAGAGATCGTGGAGGGCAATCTGCTGCATGATCCTGCGCTGGCGGCCGGTACGATCCCGTCACTATATATATCTGCCATCGCCGTTGCCCCGGGTGGCGCAGCGCCGATCGGCCTTGCCGATTGTTACGACGCCGACACGCAGGCGCTTTCTTCGTACGCGGCAGCTGCCCGGACGCGCGTGGGCTTCGACGACTGGGCGATGCGTCATCTCGACCGCGAGGCGGTTTCGGCATGAGCATGCAGACCTCAAGCGATCACGCTTCGCTTTCTCCTGCGGAAGTCATGATCTCGGCCATTGCGCCGATGCTGCATGGGCTCGGCCATGTCGCGGTCGGTTCGCAGTCGCCGATCCCGGGATCGGCGGCGTTGCTGGCGCAAGCCCGTTCCGGCGGCGAGATGCGCGTGTCCATTCTCGGGAGCCGCGACCAGAACCCATTCACCGACGGTGGCCGCGAACTGTTCGATTGCGCAGGCCAAGGTCGCATCGACGCCTTCTTTCTCTCCGGCGGACAGATCGATGGTGCCGCCAATATCAATCTCGTCGGGACCGGCGACATCGAGCAGTATCCGCGACAGTCGCAGCGGTTTCCCGGCTCGTTCGGCTCGGCCTATCTTTACTATGTTGTACCGCGCGTCATCCTGTTCCGTGAGGAGCACACGCCGCGCACGCTGGTGGATGCGGTCGACTTCATTTCCGCACCGGGCACCAGTGCGCCCGAAGTCTACCGGCCCGGTGGGCCCTATGCCTTGGTCACCAGCAGGTGCGTATTCATGTTCGACAGGGATACGAAACGCTTTGCGCTGCAGAGCCTGCACCCCGGGGTGACGGCTGCGGAAGTCAAACAAAGTACCGGCTTCGACTACGACACGCCCATGCATCTTCCCGAGACGCCGCCACCTGATGCCGGCACCCTTGCGTTGCTGCGGGGTGACATCGCGCAATTGGTTGCCGCTACCTATCCAGGTTTTGCCAAGAAAACATGGGGCATCCAGTCGGTAAACGACAGCAGACAATGAAAAGCAGGCTTCGCCAAACGTCTGCCGTGGGTTATGTTGCATTGCAGTCTAACTGAGGAATTCTGACGGACATGGGTGATCGATACGATCGCGAGCGCGAAGCGCGGCGCAAGCGCAACGGCCAGATCATGCCGCCGGAACCGATCTTGACCTGGGGCATTGGCGACGTCGCGCATGTTGGTCACATCCAGGTTGGTCACAATGGCGGACCGCCCCTGGACGAAGAACCCGGCTATCTCTGGCGCAAGTATTGCTGGACCAAAGCTTACAACGAGGCGTGGAAACCGCCGTCGATGGCAGTTCTGAAATTTCGCATGGCGCGCGCCGAAGCCGCCGGACTGTCCTACCACGACTACATGCTGGAGCTGCTGGACAGCGGTCGACATGCTCAGAAAGAGGACGTCGAAAAGCGCCAGCGTCCCGTCGCGAAACCATCGCCGGTCGGAACCACCCAGGGCAGTGGCCCGCAACGCGGCGGTTACGTGCCGCGCGCACGATCCGCGGTCAAACCGACCGATCGATAATTCGCAGCGCTGCCGGCCGCGTGAGCCCGCGTCCCAGCAATTTGGAACGTATATCAGCGCGTGAGGCTCAATAGGTGGCGCGGCCGCCGGAAATATCCAACACTTGGCCTGTCGTGAAGGAGCAGTCGGAGGACGCCGCAAATGCCACGAGGGCGGCGATCTCGTCGACCGTCACGAAACGGGCGCGTGGGATTTTCGACAGCATGTAGTCGATGTGCTGCTGCGTCATCTGGTCGAAGATGGCGGTTTTTGCAGCCGCCGGCGCGATCGCATTGACGGAAATATCATAGCCGGCGAGCTCCTTGCCGAGCGACTTGGTGAGGCCGATCACGGCAGCTTTCGAGGCGGAATAGGCCGACGCATTCGGGTTGCCTTCCTTGCCTGCGACCGATGCAATAGTGACGATACGCCCATAATTCTGTGCGATCATACCCGGCACGAGCGCATGACAACAGTTGAACGGGCCTTCGACATTGACGGCGAACACACGCTGCCAATCCGACAGTTTCAGCTCCCACACCGGGCCGTTGGGTCCGGTGATGCCGGCGTTGTTGACCAGAATATCGACGCGACCGAAGGCTCGCAAAGTCGCATCACGTGCACTTTCCACCGACGGGGTCGAGGTCACGTCGCAGATGACGGCGCGCACGTTTTTACCCAGCGCCGCTGCCGTCTGTTCGGCCAGAGCGATATCATGATCCCAAATTGCGACCTTCGCACCGGACGCCAGGAAGCGTTCGGTTACGGCACGCCCGATGCCCTGTGCGCCTCCGGTCACGACGGCTATGCGGCTGGCGAGATCGATCGAATTGGCCATGGCTGGGGTCCTTCCTGCTGCGACAGAGCGCAATGGAGAAATCATTCGTATATTGCTTTGGGCACTCACACGCCGACGAGGAGTTGTCCGCCGTCGACCGTAATAACTGTGCCGGTCATGAAGCGTCCGGCGCCGGAGGCCAGCAGCAGAAGCGGCCCGTCGAGATCGGGCAGATTGCCGAAGCGGCGCATGGGAATTCTCGCGACCATTTTCTTGCCGGGTTCAGTTTCCGTAAAGCCCGCGTTGATCTCGGTCGAGAAGTAGCCGGGGGCGATGGCGTTGACGCGAATGCGATCACGCGCCAACTCCAGCGCCATCGATTTCGTGAGGCTCACCACCGCCGCTTTCGATGCGCAGTAGGGCGACAACGTCTTGGCGTTGGCAAATCCAAGGATGGACGCGATATTGACGATCGAACCGCCGTTGCCGACCTTGGCCATCCGCACCGCCGCCTCCTGGCCGACCGCAAACACGCCGTCGAGGTTGACGGCCAGGGTGTCGCGCCACTCCTTCGCCGACACGTCGAGGAACGTCGACTGTGACGGGATGCCCGCATTGTTGACGAGGATCGAGATGGGTCCGAGCGCGCTCTCGGCGGCGTTGAAAGCTGCCGTAATCGAAGCCCGGTCGGTGACGTCGAGTGCGACGGCGGTAGCCGCACCGCCGTGTGCTTGGATGCCCCGCGCGAGCGCATCGAGACGGTCGGTCCGGCGTGCTGCGACGGCCACCTTGGCGCCAGCCGCCGCGAGGACTGTTGCAAAGTGATGTCCGAGGCCTGAAGACGCGCCCGTTACCAACGCTGTCTGTCCTACGAGCGTAAATCGGTCTGCGTCGGCCATGGCACTCTCTCTTGATGTCCTTAATGGCCGGTATTGGACATGAGCATGACAGCTTGGCAAGCCTGTCCGACATCGGGCGTGGCGTGGACGCGCCGGTATTTGCCATAAGCTGTTTGCCATGGCCGAACGTCGTGGGCGACCCTGGGGCCTGTTTCGGGTACCATCGACACTTGGACTTATACCGAACTCCGGATGCAGCCGGCACCATGATCTCAGGACCTACACTCGTCGGATTGGCCTTCGCTTATGTGGGCGCGCTGTTTCTGGTCGCCTGGATCGGCGATCGTTTGCCGGCGAAAAGACCGATCGGACAGAGCCGGCCGATCATCTACTCGCTGTCGATTGCGGTCTACTGTACATCTTGGACTTTTTACGGAAGCGTCGGGCTGGCGGCCTCGACCGGCTTCGATTTCATACCGGTGTATCTCGGCGCGATCATCTGCTTTTTGTTCTGCGTGCCGCTGATCCAGCGCATCGTCCGCCTGGCGAAGAACCAGAATATCACCTCCGTGGCCGATTTTCTCGCCGCCCGCTACGGCAAGAGCCAGTCGGTCGCGGCCGTCGTCACCGTCATCGCGGTCCTGAGTTCACTGCCCTACATCGCGTTGCAGTTGAAGGCCGTGGCGCTGTCGGTGGATACGATACTCGGCGCGTCCGCAGACGCGCGGTTCGCGCTCCCGGTCGACACGGCTCTGATCGTAGCGGCGGCGATGGCATTGTTCGCCATTCTCTTTGGCACCCGGCACGCCGATGCTACCGAACATCAACATGGGCTGATGCTGGCCATCGCGGCCGAATCGGTTGTGAAACTGGCCGCATTTCTTGCCGTCGGCACATTCATCCTATTTACGGCGTTCGGTGATCTCGCCGCAGATCCGGCCAGCGTTTATGCGCGTTTGGGAGGCGGCTCTGGAATTGGTACCCTGTTCAACCACCCGTTCAATGGGTCGTTCTGGGTGACAGTGACGGTTTTGAGTTTCTTTGCGGTGCTGCTGCTGCCACGCCAATTCCACGTCATCGTCGTTGAGAACAACTCGGAAGCTGAAATCAAGCGAGCGTCCCGGTTGTTTCCGCTCTACCTCGTGGCGATCAACCTGTTCGTCGTTCCGATTGCGGTGGCGGGATTGGCGACGCTCCCGCGCGATGCGTTCTTGCCCGATACATTCGTGTTGGCGTTGCCGCTCAAAGCCGGTGCGGGGTTGATGACGATGGTCGCCTTCGTCGGCGGACTATCGGCGGCGACCGCGATGGTCATCGTCGATTCGGTGGCGCTGGCGCTGATGGTTTGTAACGGGCTGGTGGCACCTGTGCTGTTGCGCAGCCGCTTCGGCACCGCAGGCGATCAGTCCAACATGGTCGGTCGTCTGCTGCTGATCCGACGCATCGCGATCTCAGCCATCGTTTTCCTCGGTTACGGCTTTTATCGCTTGCTTGGCGCGAACAACGGACTGGCCTCCATCGGCCTGGTGTCTTTCGCCGGCATCGCCCAACTGGCTCCGGCATTTTTTCTAGGGTTGGTCTGGCGCAAGGCAACTGCGCGCGGTGCTATCGCCGGCATGATCGCCGGGATCCTGGTATGGGGCTATACGCTGGTTCTGCCATGGTTCATTCAGGCTGATTTGCTCGACGCACAACTGATGCAGGCAGGTCCGTTCGGGCTGAAATTTCTTGCCCCACAAGCCCTGTTTCACCTGTCGCTCGATCCGCTCACGCACGGCGTGCTGTGGAGCCTGGTGGCCAATTGCTTCGCGTATGCCGTGGTGTCGCTGACGCGGCAGCCGGAGCCCGTCGAACGCATGCAGGCGCACCTGTTCGTTGTCGAGCAGACGCCCCGACCGTCGGTGGCACCATCGTTTCGGTTGTGGCGGACCTCGATCACCGTCTCCGATCTCGAAGCGACGGTCGCCCGCTACCTCGGTGCCGAACGTGCTGCACGCTCCTTCAACGAGTATCGCGCCAGCCGCAACGCGCCGCTGCTGCCACACGCCGAAGCAGATGTTCAGATCGTGCGTTTCAGCGAGCACCTGCTGAACAGCGCGATCGGTGCTGCGTCGGCGCGATTGGTCATGTCACTGCTGTTGCGACGTGGCAGCATGGCACCACAGTCCGCCATGCGCCTGCTCGATGATGCGTCGGAGGCGCTGCAGTACAATCGCGATCTGCTGCAATCGGCGCTCGATCAGGTCCGGCACGGACTGTCGGTGTTCGACAAGGATATGCAGCTGGTGTGTTGGAACCGGCAGTTTCGCGAACTTCTGGACCTGCCGTCGGATCTCGGCCGCGTGGGTATTCCCCTCGATCGTATCTGGCGGACCTGCGCCGAGCGCGGCGATCTCGGGGCCGGCCCGATCGACGAACTGGTGGCGGATCGCCTCGCTAAAATGGGCGTCCGACAAGAAACGTTCGTCGAGTATTTTCAGCAGGGCCGCCGCATTCTCGAGATCCGGACGTCGAGCATGCCGCAAGGCGGGATCGTGACGACGTATGCCGATATCACCGACCGGACCGAGGCCGCTGACGCACTCGCACGCGCCAACGAAACACTCGAACGGCGCGTCGCGGATCGGACTGCTGAACTGCGCACGGCCAACGGTGCGCTCGCTGACGCCAAGGCGCAGGCGGATGCTGCAAACCTCGATAAGACGCGGTTCCTGGCGGCAGCGAGCCACGACATTCTGCAGCCGCTGAATGCTGCGCGCCTTTATGCGTCGAGCCTTGTCGAACGACAGGGCATACAGTCGGACCAGATCATCGCCGGCAAGATCGATCAGTCGCTCAACGCGGTCGAAGAGATTCTCGGCGCGTTGATCGAAATCGCCCGGCTCGATACGAGCCGGATGGAAGCGGAGATGGTGGCGATGCCGGTGTCCGAAGTGCTGGAGCGGTTGCGCGTCGAATTCGAGCCGCAAGCGCGCGAGCGAGGGCTCGAGTTGCGCATCGTGCGCTCGAGCGCGTGGATAAGGTCGGATCGACGCCTGTTGCCACGCCTGATGCAAAACTTCGTGTCGAACGCCATTAAATATACGACGGCGGGCCGCGTCCTGATCGGCGTGCGGCGCAGTCGCGGCGGTTTGCGATTGCAAGTGCTCGACACCGGCCCCGGGATACCGCTCGATCAGCAGGCCTTGATCTTCAAGGAGTTCCAGCGCGTCAAAGCGACCGCTGCATCGGTGCACGGGCTTGGGCTCGGACTGTCCATCGTCGAGCGCATCAGCAAGGTGCTGGATCATCGCATCGACGTCGGATCTACGGTGGGCAGGGGCTCGGTATTTGCGGTCACGGTTCCGGCTGCAGCCAAGGGCAGACTGGTGCCTCTCCCGTCCACGGCGGCAGAACTGCATATGGCACGGCTGTCGGGATTGACGGTGCTGTGCATCGACAACGACGCGGCGATACGTGAGGGCATGCGGACGCTGTTGTCGGGCTGGAAATGCCGTGTGCTGACGGCAGACGGCAGCGCCGAGGCGCGGCTCATGATAGAGGATGCTGCCAACAAGCCAGATATGGTGTTGGCGGACTATCATCTCGACGACGAGACCGGCATCGAGGCCATTGCGATCGTGTGCGCGATCGTCGGTTCGGCAGTTCCGGCACTGGTGATTACCGCAGACAACTCGGTCGAAATCCAACGACAGGTGCGAGACGCCGGCCACGGACTGTTGCGCAAGCCGGTCAAGGTTGCCGCCCTGCGCGCTGCATTGACGCAAGTCAGCGTGCGCGCCGAAGCGACCGCAGCCGAATAGTCGGCTGATTAAACGGGAGCCCTTGCCGCTGCGCGCGTCTGCGTTATATGCAGCCTGTTCCAGACCATATTCATGAGAGCGACGATGACCGAGAATACACAATCGGGCGAGACGCACAGCTTCCAGGCGGAAGTCGCCGAACTGCTGCACATGATGGTCCACTCGGTCTACTCGGAGCGCGATATTTTTCTGCGCGAGTTGATCTCGAATGCGTCCGACGCTTGCGACAAACTCCGTTACGAGTCGATTTCCAAGCCCGACCTGAGCGCCGCCGATCCCAATCTCTCGATCCGGATCAGAGGTGACAAGACCGCCAGCACACTGACGGTCGCCGACAACGGCATCGGCATGGACCGACAGGAGCTGATCGACAACCTCGGCACCATCGCGCGCTCCGGCACGCGCGCGTTCATGACCAAGCTCGCCGAAGCCAAGGATGGCGCCGGCCTGATCGGTCAGTTCGGCGTCGGCTTTTATTCGGCCTTCATGGTTGCGGACCGCATCGTGGTGACCAGCCGCAAGGCTGGCAGCGACGAGATCTGGTCATGGCAGTCGACGGGGGGCGCGGGCTTCGAGCTCGTGCGTGCCGAGGACGACGCATCGGCGCGCGTAACGCGCGGCACGGAAGTGGTGTTGCATCTCAAAGAAGAGGCGAAACAGTACGTCGAAGCCTACGAAATCGAGCGGCTGGTCCATACCTATTCCGATCACATTCTGTTCCCGATCATGACGACCGAAGACGGTGGAGAGCTTCGGCAAATCAACACCGCGAGCGCGATCTGGCAGCGCTCCAAATCCGAGTTGAAACCCGAGGATTACGCCCAGGCCTATCGTAGCATCGCCGGCGCGTTCGACGACCCTGCAATGACGCTGCACTACCGGGCAGAGGGGCGCCAGTCGTATGCGGTATTGCTCTTTGCGCCGTCGTCGCCGCCCTTCGATCTTTATGACCCAGGCCGCAAGGGCCGCGTGAAGCTGTATGTTCGGCGCGTTTTCATCAGCGACAGCGCGGACTTGTTGCCACCCTACCTGCGGTTCATTCGCGGCGTGGTCGACAGCGAGGATCTGCCGCTCAACATCAGCCGCGAGATGTTGCAGAACAACGCGCAGGTGGCACAGATCCGCAAGGCTGTGACTGGGCGCGTCGTATCCGAAATCGCGGCGCTGGCTGAGAAGGAGCCGGAGAAGTTCGCGCACGTCTGGGCGGCCTTCGGCAGCGTCATCAAGGAGGGGATCTACGAAGATCACGAACGGCGCGCGCAACTGCTGGGCCTTGCCCGGTTCCGTACGACGCGTGACGCCACCGTCGAAAGCGGTACCCGTACCTTGAAAGACTATGTGGCGGACATGCGGCCAAACCAGGCGGCGATTTATTATCTGACCGGAGATCATTTCGATCGGATAAAATCGAGCCCGAAGCTGGAGGCTGCGCGTGCTCGCGGCGTCGAAGTGCTGCTATTGGCCGACCATGTCGATGCGTTCTGGACATCGATGCCGCACACCTTCGACGGCAAGGCACTCAAGTCGCTCAGTCAGGGCGACGTCGAGTTCGGCGATGTGGCACTGTTGGACGACACGAAGGAAGAGGCTGACAAAGCAAGCCCGGCGGACGATGCGTTGACCGTAGCCGCAATCAAAAACGTGCTCGGCGACAGGGTTGCGAACGTTCAAACTTCGCACCGATTGACCGAAAGCGCGTGCTGTCTGGTCGCTGAAAGCAAAGGACCGGATCGCGAACTAGAGCGCTTGCTGGCGCGACAGGATCGCGGCACGGGCACGAAGCCCATACTGGAAATCAACACCAGGCACGCTTTGGTCAAGTCGATCTCCGAGGCCAAACTCGGCGGGCGCGATGGCGACGTGAACGATCTCTCGGAATTACTGTTGGATCAGGCGCGCATCCTCGATGGCGACGTGCCGGACGATCCGGCAGCCTTCGTCGTGCGCATCAATCGACTGGCGGTCAGGGGCCTGACGGGCGGCTGACACCGTAGCTTACTGATCGATCGTGTAGCCGGTTTCCTTGATCACCGGCCCCCACGCTGCTGCGGCATCGCGCATCGCCGCTGCAAGCACATCAGGCGTACTTCCGGCAGCGACCAGACCAAGATTGCTCAAGCGCTGCTGGATGTCCGGCTTCTGCAGTAGATCCAGCGTCGCCGCATTGTACCGCGCTATCATGTCTTGCGGCGTGCTGGCCGGTGCCCACAGCGCGTACCAAGCGTCACCGGAAAGATCGATCCCAGCCTCACGCAGCGTCGGGACGTCGGGCGCGAATACAGAGCGCTCGGCCCCCGTGACCGCGATCATGCGCAGCGTTCCCGCACGATGCTGTTGCAGGCAATCGCCCAGCGTCACGATCGCCATGGGGATCTGCCCGCTGATAACATCGTTCACGGCAGGCGCGCTGCCACGATACACCACGCGGGCCATATCGACGCCGATCAACTTGGACAATCGCACCCCGGTGAAATGCGGAATGGTGCCCGCCCCCGGAATACCGTAACTCGCTTTCGCAGGGTTCGCCCTGATCCACGCTGTCATTTCGGCGATCGACCGGAGCCCGGTGTTGTTCGCCACCGCAATGGCGAAGTCGAATTTGGCCAACAGCGAAATGGGCGCGAAATCGACATAGGGGTCGAAGCCCGGTGCCTTGTGCACAAGATGCATCAGCCACATCGTCGGCCCGGTGGTGATCAGCAACGTATTGCCGTCGGGCGCTGCGTTTTTGACGAAATTGATCCCGAGCCGACCGTCGGCCCCGGTCCGATTGTCCACGATCGCGGTGCGCCCGAGTGCCGTCGAGATGCTGTCGGCGATCAGCCGGCTCGTGACATCTCCGGGACTGCCCGGCGAGAACGGAAACACGATCTTGAGCGTCCCGCCCTGCGCTTGCGCCGACACCGCACGAGATCCGAACAATGCCCCAAGCGCGCCCAATCCCAGCGAAACAAAGGTGCGGCGATGCATGCGAGGCGTCTCCTCAATTGACCAGACCGCTCAGGCTTTACGCGGGGGCATGCCGAGACGCCAGCCGACATCCGACGTGAGCTTCTCGTAGAAATCCGCCTCGTAGGCGCTTTCGGGCGTCTCGCGCACCATGGCATCGAGCCGTTCGGCATCGCGTCCGACAAGAATGCGCCAGCGCTCGGCTTTCACGCCTGCGAGAATGACCGTTGCAGCCTCCGCAGCCGTCATCGGCGCGTCGGCCTCGAAGCTGCGTTCGCGTTCGATCAAGAGGCGTTGTATCTCCGCGTCGGGCAGTTGCGCTGCCGCCGGATTGACGTGAGCGATGCGGGCACGCACTTTGGCGATCTCGAGCGGTGACAGCACATCCGTCGGGTTGCCGGTGTGGAGCTTGCGCGAGTTGGAGGTGATGCCGGTGCCGATGTGGCCGGGCATGACCACCGAGCATTTTACATGCGGTGCCGTCAGCCTGAGATCCGTGACGAGGGCTTCGGTAAAACCTTTGACGGCGAATTTTGCCGCACTGTAAGCCGAATGCGGCAGGCCCGGGCCGATCGACGCCCAGAAGCCGTTGACGCTCGAGGTGTTGACGAGATGACTGGCGTCGGCCGCTACCAGCATGGGCATGAAGGCGCGACTGCAATTGTAGACGCCGCCCCAGCAGACATTGAAGGTTTTCTCCCAGCCTCGCCGATCATCGGTAACGAAGCTGCCACCGCCGCCGATGCCTGCGTTGTTGAACAGCAGGTGGATCTTGTCGGTCGCGTGCTGTGTCGCGACTTCACCGCGAAAGCGCTCGACGGCCTCTGCGTCGGAGACGTCGACGCTATGAGTGGTCAGCCGCGTGCCCTGCGGACGGACGGCGGCGTCGCACAGCGCCCGCGTCTCGTCGAGTGCCGAAGCGGTGACATCGCAGGTCGCGACGTGACAGCCCTCGGCGAGCAACTGGCGCACGAGTTCACGACCCATCCCCGAGCCGCCACCTGTGACGACAGCGATACGCGCGGCAAAATCTTTCATGGCAGTGGCTCCAGCGATGACTATTGCAACAGTGCCGTGGCGCAGGGGTTGCGGTCAACACGCGCGGTGCGTTTGTGAAGCCGAGAGGATCGCTTGCAATCTACGCGACGGTCGCTCATGACGAGACGAGTGACCACATTAGAGGCTTCGAGTTCGATGCGCATCGTCGGGGGGCAGTTTCGGGGGCGCGCGCTTGCCACGCCGGAGAGCGACATCACGCGCCCGACATCGGATCGGGTGCGCGAAGCCGTGTTCAACATTCTCGCGCATGGGGTGGCGGGTTTCGACATCGACGGCGTCAAGGTGCTCGACCTGTTCGCTGGCACCGGCGCGCTCGGGTGCGAGGCGCTGTCGCGGGGCGCGAGCTTCTGCATGTTCGTCGAGGAGGATGCCTCGGCGCGCGGCACGATCCGCGAGAATGTGGAAACCATGGGATTGACGGGGGTCACCAAGATCTTCCGCCGCGACGCGACGGACTTGGGGCCAGCCGGAAAATATGCGGGCTTCGGGTTGCTGTTTGCCGATCCGCCTTACGACAAAGGCTTGGGGGTGAAAGCACTCGTATCGGCGGCCACGGGCGGCTGGCTTATCCCCGGTGCCATAGCCGTGCTCGAAGAGCGGGCTGGAGCGATAATCGCATTGCCCGCTGGGTTCTTGCACCTCGACACCCGCACTTGGGGCGACACGCAGGTGACCTTCGCGCGATTTGCGGCAGGATGACCTGCCGTCGTCACGCCAATCCGCCGCCATCCGTTTTCAGCCACGCGGCGCAGCATGCCTTGGCCAACTCGCGCACGCGCAGGATGTAGCTCTGTCGTTCGGTGACGGAGATGACGCCGCG
>JANYHG010000068.1 GCA_025359165.1 Hyphomicrobiaceae bacterium | reverse complement strand
GGCGGCGTCGGCAACGTCACCTACATCGACGGCGACACCATCATCGCCTTCGACACAGGACCTGCCTCCGCTCTCATCGACGACCTCGTTCACCGCTGCTTCTCGGTGCCGTTCGACGATGGCGGACGTCTCGCCGCACAGGGCCGCGTCGATCCTGCGATCCTCGCGCAACTGATGGCCAACCCGTTCTTTGCCGCGCCAGCACCCAAATCGCTCGATCGCAACGATTTCCACGCCCGCGCCAGGATCGTCGAGACGCTAAGCGATCATGATGCGGTCGCCACCTTGACGGCGTTCACAATCGCGGCGACCGTCGGCGCGCTGGCGCATGTCCCCAAGCCGCCGCTGCGCTGGCTGGTCGGTGGCGGCGGCCGCCACAACGCGGCGCTGATGTCCGGCCTGCGCCGGGCGCTGGGCGTGCCTGTCGACGCGGTTGAAATCGTCGGGTGGAATGGTGATCTGTTGGAAGCCGAGCTATTCGGCTATCTCGCGGTGCGCACGATGCTCGGCTTGCCGCTCAGCCTCCCCAGCACGACCGGTGTTCCCCGGCCTATGACTGGTGGACGCCTGTGGCGCGCCGAGTGACGGCAGGCGCGCGACTTTGGAGTGAGTAGTCGCATGATAAAAAATGGCAGATCGCTTATCAGACAGGCCGTTGCGGCATTCGTCATCGGCATCTGTTCTGTTGCAGGCATCGCTCACGCCCAATCGCCAGATGTCGTCGCCGCATTGGCTCCCACCGGCCGCTTACGTGTCGGTGTCTACCCCGGCAGTCCGCTGTCGATGGTGGAGACCAAATCCGGCGCGACGCACGGCTTGAGTTTCGATCTCGGTCGCGAACTTGCGCGCCGTCTCGGCATACCCGTCGATTACGTGTCGTACAGCCGCATTGCCGAGGTCATCGTCGGAATGCGCGCCGGTGCAGTCGACTTCACGGTCACCAATGCCTCGCCGACGCGTCGCGACATCGTCGACTTCACCAGCACGTTGATCTCGATCGAACTCGGTTATCTCGTGCCCGCCAGCTCGACCGTGACGGCCTTGTCCGACATCGATCGGCCCGACATGCGCGTCGGCGTCACCCAGGGCAGTACGTCGGAGCAGACGTTGGGAAACCTGTTCACCAAGGCTGTGATCTTCCCCGCGCCCAGTCTCGATGCCGCAGTCGAAATGATGAGCCAGGGCCAGCTCGATGCTTTCGCGACCAACAAGCCGATCCTGTTTCAGATGGCGGATGCGATGCCCGGCGCGCGGGTTCTGGACGGGCGTTGGGGCGTCGAGCACATCGCCGTGGCGCTGCCGATGGGGAGAGGCCCCGCACGCGATTATCTCCAGACATTCGTGCAAGATGTCCAGCGCAGCGGTTTGCTCGATAGGCTGACGCAAGCCAGTGGCCTTCGCGGTGCGATGCACAACAAGTAATACCGACGGTCATAAGAACTGACTTATCACCGTCGGTATCCGCGCGCGGGGTTGGTGGGGCGGCCGCGCGCAAACAAAAGAGAATTATCAGCGCCTCGATTTTTGCGTTGGAGTGAGAAAACTCTGACCGCTGGTATGAGTGCGTCAGCTCAACAGCGGCCCGCCACCAAGCCAGCAAGCGCCATGGCCATACAGGCGTTCGACTTCCGGACCCTTCAAGCCGGGCATGTCGGGTTTCACATTGTAGCCGATGCGCGTTTGTATGTAGGCGAGATGGCGATACCCCTCGGGGAAGCGACCTAGCAACGCCGTGTCGAGAGACAGTTGTGCCGAGGGATCGAGCGGGATGACAATGTCCTTCTCATAAATCGGCTGCCGCAGAACAATACCCCACCGACCCTCGCGCTTTTCCAGGAAATCGTAGAACCTGCCCGTGCAAATCACATCGGCCCTGACGCCGTCGACGTCGCCGCGCTGCGAAATGGTCATCTTGGTTTGCGAGACGGCGCGATGTCCGTTGACGTCGATCGAGATGCCGCCGAGGAAGTGCAGGATCGATACGCCTTTGTCCCAGCCCTCCTTGCTCACGGTGATGAAGTCGTCGGCGCTGCCTTGAAACCAGGTGGCCATCATGCGTCCGTCGCTGTGCCAGACGGTGCGAAAGCGCTCCCAGTCTCCGGCATCGCGCCATACCACCCAGTTTTCGAGGAGCTCGCGAATTTCGCGGCGGTCTGCAACGACGGTATCTGACGTGGTCATGGGCATCTCGTGCATGAGGAAGGGTGGCCTCGCGGTAAAGGGCGAGGCAGGCATCGCCGACTAAAGTTGACCCGGATCACGGCCGGCACGACGCATGCGTTCGCGCAATATCTGAACCGGCTCGTGGCCGAATTGGTGTGCCTCTTCGACGTGGTGCTGCTGCCGCTTGCGCTTGCGGAACGGCTCTTCGACGTGATGGGCATCGACGAACGCCGCCACCAGTTCGATCAGTTCGTCCGGCATGGCGACGCGACCGACAATTTCCGCCGAGGTCGCGCCATAGGCCTGGACATCGAACGGAGACGCCGTGACGAGGTGGACTTCTATCGGGGGCCCATCGCTCGCCACCCTCTCGCGCAGCACCACATAAACCGACGGCGCATCGGAGGTCAGGTTGATGGCGTAGCCCTCGGTTTCCTTGCGATGCAATTCGAGTGGCAACGTCGCTGCATGATAGTGTTCGTAGCCGTCTCCGCTCTGCAACTGACGCCAGCTGTCGATGGCAGCAGCACCTGTGAAAACCGACAATGGCCGCCAGATGTGCGACTGCCACGGGTTGTCGATCGCCTCACGCGCCACGACTACGCCGAGCGTAACCGTCAAGATTCGCGCCGCTGGTGTGTCGAGTGGTGTGTCCAAGTCCAACCTCCGAACGCGAGCCTGCGAGAGTGCCACCTCGTCGACATCCTAGAGCCGGGACGTACGGCTGTCAGCTTTGATGTCCAGTTTCCGCCCGACGCTTGCCGAGTTGACACGACATCAGGCGGGGGAGCGCTTACCGGTCGACATGAGCGCAAAACTCACTCAACTTCCGAGGGAACTGAACAAAAATGCGGCTAACAGTAAATGCGCGTCGAAAAGCGATGAAATCTTCCTGTCGGATACGCTCGAAATGAGGTATGCTTTTTATCATGCACACCACGCGCTCCACTCCCCGGTCGCCCCGCGCCCCCGCCCGAATGCGGTGACGGCGGTCTGCGCCTTCGTGCACCTCTGCGGCTACCTATCTGTGCCACCCCGCATCCGCATTGATGCAGGCCGCCGGATGATCTAGACCGGCCCCAGATCGTGTTCGTGCATGCGGCAGCTTGCCGGCCAAGCCCTTCGCCCTTTTGTCGTGCTGCGACCGCATCGCCGGTCGAGCGTCTTTTTTCTACGGATCCCACGCCATGACCGGCCAGAAGCATACCGACCAGTTCTACATCACGACGCCGATCTTCTACCCCAACGGTGCCCCGCATATTGGCCATGGTTATACCGCCATCGCCACGGATGCGATCGCCCGCTTCGAGCGCCTCGACGGCAAAGACGTGTTCCACCTCACCGGCACCGATGAGCACGGCCTCAAGATGAAGCAGACGGCGCTCAAGGACGGCATCACGCCGCTGCAACTCGCCGACAAGAATTCCGCCCAGTTTCGCGATCTGATGGCTGCTCTCGGGACCGCCCACGACGACTTCATCCGCACCACGGAACCGCGCCACTACGAGGCCTGTCAGGAACTCTGGCGGCGCATGGAGGCCAACGGCGACATTTATCTCAACACCTACGGTGGTTGGTACTCCGTGCGCCAGGAGGCCTATTTCGCCGAGGACGAGACCACCGTCGGCGAAGATGGCGTGCGTCGCGAGCCGTTAGGCTCCCCCGTCGAGTGGACCGAGGAGGAAAGCTACTTTTTCCGCCTCTCCAAGTACCAGGACAAACTGCTCGCCCACTACGCGGCACACCCCGATTTCATCCTGCCGCCCGAGCGGCGCAATGAAGTCGTGAGCTTCGTCACCGGCGGCCTACAGGACCTGTCGATCAGCCGTGGCACGCTCGATTGGGGCGTCCCCGTGCCATCCAACCCCAAGCACGTCATGTACGTCTGGACGGACGCGCTGACCAACTACGTCACCGCGACGGGCATTCTCAATGCCGGCGAAAACCCGCGCAAGAAGTACTGGCCAGCGCAAGTCCACATCATCGGCAAGGATATCGTGCGCTTTCACGCCGTCTACTGGCCAGCCTTCTTGATGAGCGCCGGGTTGGCCTTGCCCGAGCGCGTGTTCGCGCACGGGTTCCTGTTCAACCGGGGTGAGAAAATGTCGAAGTCGGTCGGCAACGTCGTCGATCCGTTCGATCTGGTGAAAGCCTATGGCCGCGACGCCGTGCGGTACTTTTTCCTCCGCGAAGCCAGCTTCGGCAACGACGGCAGCTACAGCCACGACGCCATCGTCACGCGGATGAACTCGGATCTGGCCAACGGGCTCGGCAATCTCGCGCAACGCTCGCTGTCGATGATCGCCAGGAACTTCGAAGGTGTGGTTCCCGCACCGGGACCGCTGACCGACGCCGATACCACCATGCTCGCGACCGTCGACGCGCTCTACGCCAAGGCCCGCAGCGCTATGGACAACCAGGCTATCAAAGTCTGGCTCGATGCCGTGTGGTCTGCCATTGGCGATGCCGACCGCTACTTCGCGTCGGAGAAGCCGTTCGACAAATCGCACACGCTCGAACGTAAGGGTACCATCCTCTACGTCACGGCCGAAGTCGTGCGCCAATTGGCTATCCTCGCCCAACCCGCCATGCCCGACGCCACCGCGAAGCTGCTCGACCTGCTCGCGCAAGGGCAGGACGCACGGACATTCAAGGCGCTGGGGCCAACGCATCGGCTGACACCCGGCATCACCTTGCCGACACCGTCAGGCGTCTTTCCGCGCTTCGTCGATCCCGATGCCGCTACCCCCGAGCCGCAAGCCAAACCCGCCAAGCAGCCGAAGCAACCCAAAGCCCCCAAGTCAGCGTAGCTGATTTTGTTCCTCCTTGTGGAGGCGTCATGACCGCAGGTGCGCGTCCTGCGATTTAACCGGCCGTGCCGTGGAGTAGCATTGTGCACGATCTCGATCCCCTCGCCGACGTCGTCGGAGCGCAAGATGTCATCGCTTGGTTCGGCAGAATGCCGTCGTTTCACGATGCTCATCTGCGCTCGCTGTCGCTGTTCAGCGGCGGGATCGCCACGATGCAGATTTTCGCTTGGAACATGACCGACCAAGTCGATGCACAAGGCTATTTCGTTCTGGAAAAACACGCGATCGTGACGTTGACTTTGGAGGGCGTGACCGCAGTCAGGCTGTCAGATTTTGATTTGCCGGGAATCATCTTCGAAATGAAAATCGAACGCGCGGAGGAACGATACAGGGTGTCGTGGTATGGCTCTTATGGTGTCGAAGGCGAGCTGACCGCGCGAACTATCCGCTTTGCCGTCCGACCCGAAGTTCGGTAAGAACGACGAAAACAGCGAATATTCGGCCGGGGTTCCACCAGCTCCGAACGGGTTCCCTCATCCCTGCGGGGGAGGATTAGGGTGGGGGTACCCAGAACGCGAGTTCTCGGTGTGGCACAGGCCCACATGCCGATACCGCTGCGCCGAATAGCCCCCCACCCCGTTCCTTCCCCGCGAGAGGGGAAAGGGACGATCTGGCGGCGTTCTTTGTTTTTGGCGTCGACGGGTCGAGGCGATGTCAACCCTCGCCGCCATCTGCAACGGGGCTGACGCCGGTCCCCGCCCATGCACCCAGCCCGCACTTGTTGATCGCGATCACCGCCTGCGTCCGGCTATCGACGCCGAGTTTCTGCAAAATCGCCGACACGTGCGCCTTGATCGTCGCTTCCGATACGCCCAGTTTGAAGGCGATCTGCTTGTTCAGCAGGCCCTCGCCGAGCATGCCGAGCACCCGCAACTGCTGCGGCGTCAGCGTCGACAATCTCGCCAGCACTTGCCGGACCGTGTCGTCGCCGGCCACAGCCGGATCGAGGCTCTCAGGCACCGAAACGCCGCCCGCCAGAACGGTGGCGACCGCTTGCCTGATCTTCTCCACCGGTTGTGATTTCGACACGTAGCCGGAAGCCCCGCAATCGAGGCAGCGACGGACGGTGAGCGCATCGTCGGTAGCGGAAACGATGATGACCGGCAACGCCGGATACTCCGCCTTGAGCGACATCAGACCGGCGAGGCCCTGCACCCCCGGCATGGCCAGATCCAGGCACACCACGTCGGGTTCGCTGCCGTTCGCCAGCAGCGGCACCAGTGCCTCGTACGACCCTGCTTCCTCGATGTGCGCACCCTTGAAAGCAGCCGTAAGCACCTGCGCCAACGCGCCTCGAAACAATGGGTGGTCGTCGACGATCACGAACCGGCAATTCTGCAGCGCGTGCGTTACAGTCGGACCCACGTTATGAGCGTTCGTCGCTGCCATATGATGAAGGCTCCTTGCTCCACGCGGTACGCCTATGCCGGCGCTTTCGACGGTCAAACTAGCCGCAATTCCGACTTTTGCCTATGATCGGTGTCCATCCTGAACGAAACCGGCAGGATGTGCTATAGGCCGGTGCGTACTTGCGTTACGCCAGATGGGGACACATGATCGAGTGGGCTGAGCGCAAGCGCTATTGGCGCGATACGAAGTGGCAGATGCTCGCCACTCTGGCGCCATTGCTGATCGCCGTGCTGGCCTTGCCGCTCTATGCCGACGCCTTGAACGCGCGGCGGGTCGTCGGCATGCCGCTCGGATATTTCGTGGTGTGCCATGGCGTGCTGGTGATCGCGGCGATCGTGATGGCGAGTTTCGTCAATCGGCAGGACGCGATCGATCACTGGCACGGGGCCAATGAGGACCCGTAAACCATGAGCATCGTCCAACACTCCGCAATCATGATGAGCCGGCGTTCGACCGGTACGTATATCGCGATCTTCGCCAGTGCGTACCTCAGCCTGTTTCTCGGTGCGTTGATCGCCGAGCAGCTTGGCGTATCGCTGTCACTTCTGGGCAAGGTGCTGTTCGCGGTGCCGCTGGCCTTGTATGTGTCGGTGGCTCTGCTCGTACCCGCCGACGACGGACGCGATTTCTTTGCCGCTGGCCGCCGGGTCTCGCCTTACTATTCCGGGCTGGCGCTGGCGATGGCGACGTTGGGTGGTACGGGCGTCGTCTGCATCACGGGCGCGCTGTTCCACATCGGCATCGACGCGCTGGAGCTGCCGATCGGCTACGTGACCGGCCTCGTGTTCGTCGGCGTGTTGCTGTTCCCGTTCTTGCGCAAGTGCGGTGCCTACACGGTGCCGAGTTTCCTCGGGCTCCGCCTTGACAGCCGCATCGTGCGCATGGTCGCAGCGCTCGTCATGATCGTTCCGACGGTGCTGTTGCTGGCGGCCGAAGTGCGGGTCGGCGCGTTCATCGCCGCCTGGCTTACCGGGCAGTCCGAAGCCTTGATGGTCGGCGTCGTTGCAGTCGTGGCGACGGTCACGGTCGTGTTCGGCGGCATGCGGGCGCTGACCTGGACCTCGACGACGCAGGCGATCGCCGCCTTGCTGGCGATGGTGGTGCCGGCGACGATCGTGTCACTCCTGATTTCGAATTTGCCGTTTCCGCAGATGATGCATGGCAACCTGCTGCGCGCGTTCAGCCGGTCCGAACTCGCGCAGGCGTTTCCGCCGGTCCGAGCGGGCTTCTTGACGTTTCAAATGCCCGGTGCTGGCCTCGAAGCATTCACCGGTCCCTATCTGCAGTCGTTCGGGCATGTCGGCGGCCTCAGCCTGCCGTTCGCGATCCTTATCATCGCGACCGGCATCGCTGGATTGCCAGCGGTGCTCAATCGCGCGGGCACGTCTCCGTCGGTTTATGCGGCGCGCACGACGATGAGTTGGGCGGTCCTCAACGCGGCGTTCATGCTGCTGACGCTGGCGTCGGTCGCCGGCTTCATGCGCGGTTACATCGTCGAGCAGATCGTCGACGCGCCCGGCGACCGCTTGCCGCTGTGGTTCCAGACGCTGCAGCAACTGGGTTTCGCCAGCGTCGGCAAGACGCGCGCCGCGATCGCGTTGGCTGGCATCCAGATCAAGCGCGATGTGGCGTTTGTGGCACTGCCGATGGCTGCGGGCCTGCCGATGCCGCTGATTGCATTGGCTGCGGCCGGTGCGCTGGCTGCTGCACTCGCCGGCGCGTCCGCGCAGATCACTGCGCTGGCGGGCATGTTGTCGGAGGATCTGCTGCATGGTGGCCGCCGCGAAGCGCCGGAGGAGCGCGCACAACTCTGGACCGCGCGGATCGCGGTCGGTATCGCGGGCGGCGTCGCGATGGTCGGTGCGCTGATGGTGCGGGATCCGTTGGCGGTCGCCTTGATCGCCCTCGCGCTGTCCGCGAGCACGATCTTTCCGGTGCTGGTGCTGTCGATCCTGTGGCGCAAAGTATCGCGGCTCGGTGCAGTCGCTGGCATGCTCACCGGCGGTGGCGTGACGCTCGGTCTGATGTTCGTCGCTGCGACCGGCCTGGCTGGCAGCGCGCCGCTGATGGCGGCAGCGCTCGGCGGTCCGGCGAACCTCCTCGTCATGGTGTTGCTGTCGCAGGCCGCGCCGCTCACCAGTCGGCGCTCGCTCGAAGTCGTGAACGACCTGCGCGTTCCCGGTGGCGAGGCGATCTACGACCGCGAAGTCCGCCTGCTGCGGCGCAAGCGGGCGACGTCGCCGCTATAACGGGACGAAATGACCGACAACCTGGCCGAGGGGATGAATTGACCAATCGCGATCGACGATTGCCGGGTTGCAACCGTTGGCGAATTGCTTGCCGCGCATATCTCAAGAGGCTGAACAGCGGTGCATCTGTCTCGGACTTCAAGCGCGGTCGAAGGCGTGCTGCTATGCCTCCCGCCCAAGCGGCGATGTGGTCGCTTGCGCTCGGCCTCGCTCGCCCGCTAACGATAGGGTTGTGAACGCGGCGCTGATGAGGACGCTTGATGGCCGGACGCGAAGAGCTGGGTCTGTATCCGCCGATCGAACCGTTTCGATCGGGCCGGCTTGCCGTGCCGGGCGGACACGAGATCTACTACGAGCAATCTGGCAATCCCAGGGGGCGTCCGGTGGTCGTCGTGCACGGCGGTCCGGGCGGCGGCTCCAACGGCACCATGCGCCGCTTCCACGATCCGTCGCGCTACCACATCATTTTGTTCGATCAGCGCGGCTGCGGCCGTTCGATCCCGCACGCCAGCCTCGACGACAACACGACCTGGCATCTCGTGGCCGACATGGAGCGGCTGCGCGAGCATGTCGGCGTCGCCCGTTGGCAGCTGTTCGGGGGCTCGTGGGGCTCGACCCTGTCGATCGCCTACGCCGAGACGCATCCCGAGCGCGTCACCGAGATGGTCCTGCGCGGTATTTTCCTGCTGCGACCCGCGGAAATCCGCTGGTTCTATCAGGAAGGCGTCAACTGGCTGTTCCCAGATGCCTTCGCCGAATTTCAGAGTCTGATCCCGCGCTCCGAGCGGGGCGATATGATCGCGGCGTATCATCGGCGGCTCACCCATCCCGACCGCAAAGTGCAGATCGAGGCAGCGCGTGCGTGGTCGGTGTTCGAGGGTTCGACGTTGTCGTTGATCCAGGATCCCGAACGTCTCAAGCTCTTCGCCGCCGATACCTATGCCATCGCTTTTGCGCGCATCGAGTGCCATTACTTCGTCAACGGTGGCTTTCTGGACCAACCCGATCAGTTGCTGGCGAACGCCGGCAAGCTTCGACGCATTCCCGCAGTCATCGTGCATGGCCGATACGACGTGGTGACGCCGCTCAAAAACGCATTCGATCTGAAGGCGGTCTGGCCCGAAGCGGAATTACGCATCGTGGCGAATGCCGGCCATGCGATGACTGAACCTGGCATCAGGCATGAACTGGTCGCAGCCACACGCCGCTTCAGCCAGCGCGCCGACTAACAGGATGTACACGACCGACACGAGGAGAACGACGCCATGAAGATCGCTGTTGTGGGTGCCGCGGGGCGCATGGGCCGCGAGCTCGTCAAAGCCATTCACGCCACCGAGGGTGCGACCCTCGCAGGCGCCGTCGAGCAGAAGGGGTCGATCGCCGTCGGGCAGGACGTCGGCCTGCTGTCGGGCCTCGGCAAACTCGGTGTCATCATCACAGATCAAGCGCTCGAGACGTTCGCCAAGGTCGACGCGGTCCTCGATTTTACTGTGCCGGCAGCGTCTGTCGAGTTCGCGGGCCTGGCGGCCAACGCCCGCATCGTGCACGTCTGCGGCACGACGGGCATGTCGCCAGCCGATCAGGCCGCCATGAAAGCTGCGGCGCGTCATGCCACCATCATTCAGGCCGGCAACATGAGCCTGGGCGTCAACCTGTTGACCGCTCTGACAAAGAAGATCGCCGCAGCGTTGCCCGACTTCGACATCGAGATCGTCGAGATGCATCATCGCATGAAGGTCGACGCCCCCTCGGGCACGGCGCTCATGCTCGGCGCGGCGGCCGCCGAGGGTCGCGGCGTCGTACTGAACGAGGTGTCCGCGCGTGGTCGCGATGGTCACACCGGGGCGCGCAAATCAGGCGATATCGGCTTTGCCGCTTTGCGCGGCGGCAGTGTGGTCGGCGATCACACGGTCATTTTCGCCGCCGAAGGGGAGCGTATCGAGATCACCCACAAGGCCGACGACCGCGCCCTGTTCGCCCGTGGGGCCGTCAAAGCCGCCCTCTGGGGTCACGGCAAAAAACCGGGACTCTATTCAATGATGGACGTCTTGGGGATCTAGCAACGATTGGCCATGCTCACCGCCGCAGCAGATCCTGCATCAGCGCCGCCAGCGCTGGGCCATCCGAACCCTCCTGCCGCTCCAGAACGCGCGCAACCTCAAGCCGATCGGCGCGAGCTTTATGCTGGCCGAGCTTCCAGCTCGCATCGAAACCGTCGACCGTGATTTCGAACACGACGATCGCCGCGAGCATGGCCGAGCGTCTGGCCGCCGTCATTTTTTCCGAACGCCACGGCGGCTTGGGCAGCAATCGCTCTTCGAATATCGCGCTCAGGCGGTCGACATGAGCAAGCGTCGCCTCGGCGGGCATCACCTTGGCCGTTCCGCGCAGATGCGCGGCGATATAATTCCAGGTTGGCACCTGGTCGTGCGCGACATACCAATCAGGTGAGATGTAGGCGTCCGGCCCGCTCACGGTGACGAGCACATCAGGGGCGCGCGCGATGACCGCGTGGAACGGATTTGCCCGCGCGACGTGGCACTCCAGACGCAACGCCCCGTCCGCCTTCCGCTCGCACACGAACGGCACCTGCACCGCCACCGGCATCGCCCCATCGACGGCCACCACGGTGCCGAAGCCGCGCTCCGCCACGAACGCCAGCGCGGTGTCCTGCTCCACTTTGAAAACCGGTGGCACGTACATGCGCAGAACCTCTCCCATCCTTTGCCGCGCAAGCGATAGCAGGCAATTGCCGATGCCGTCGACAGCACCGCGCGAAACGCAAACGGCGACGCCCATAGGACGCCGCCGAGACACTGAACTCAGGCTTGCAACCTTACTTGATCGCGACCTTGTCTTTGATGGCGTCATAGGCACCCTGCGGGATGATCTTGCGATCCAGCAGTTCTGCAACCGTCTTATACGGACGACCGGCGATGATCGCCTTGGTGCGGGCGACGCCGATCTGCGGCAGCGCGTCGAGCTGCGCCGGCGTTGCCGCGTTGATATTGACCAGTGCGGTCTTGGCGGCAGGTGCTGGCGCTGCTGCAGGTGCCTTGCCGAGCACCTTGTCGGCGATGACGCCAGCGCCGGCAACGGCTTTCTGCGCGGTCGTGGGAGCGGCCGCCGGTGCGGCGGTCTGGGCAAGGGCTGGCGTTGCGAACGCAAGCAAAATTACGGCGGCGAAAGCGGATTTCATGGGATGTCTCCAAGCTGGTAGCTGGCAACGCGCACTTGATGCTCTGATGCCTGACGATCTGGTCATTTCGAAGAACCATTGCGCGATTGATCGACTAACAATTGCGTTCGCCGCGCACTTGATCCCACGCACGAATCGTCTGGGTCCGCCAGTTGTCCTCTGTCGGTCGGTTTTCAGTGCAAAATTTTGCCCGTCAAGGTATTCGTCAGGGAAGTGCACCCAGCAACGCGTAAATGTTCTGCTCTACACCCTGGTTCGCTGTATCTAAAACCGTGCCTGCTTGATTTATAGGATCGAATCTGCGGTTGGCGATTTCCAGCCAATGCGACCATTGGTGCCCGGCGTGCGGACACTATGGCCATTGTGCTCGGGAAATGTGTCCCCCGCCGACCACTACGCTCACTGCCGAATTTCGAACCGAGCTACTACCCCACCGGTCGCGCCGGTAGCCAGGTCGCACAAAAGATGCTGTAACCGTTGCCGGATTTACAACCGCGCGGCCATTCGCGCGAGGCTCAGGGCGAGGGACCGACCGTCACCATGAAATTTACCGGC
>JANYHG010000193.1 GCA_025359165.1 Hyphomicrobiaceae bacterium | reverse complement strand
ATCGCCTCTTTGGCGGCAAACCGCGCGGCAAGGCGCGAAATCCGGTTGGGTCCATCACCTGCATAGTCGCGTTCGTGCTCGGTAAAACAGCGGCCAACGAAGTGATCGCCGGAACGCGCAATCAACGCTTCAAAGTCTGCCAGCTCGACTATATCGACCCCGTGTCCAACGATGCTGGTCATGTTTCTCCGTCAGTTTGGCCTAAATCGCAGATTGCAACAGCTTATACCAGCCCGCGATTCATTTGACCTTTGGAATCCAGGGGTACGAGCATAGCGAGGTCAGGCGCCCGGCTTCGGCAGTGAGCCTGTTCCAGGCGACGGACGCGGCGTCGGCGATGGCCTCGTAGTCGGCGTGCAGCCGATGCGAGAGAAAGCGCTCCTTGAGGTAGAGCCATACGCGCTCGACGGGATTGAGTTCGGGCGAATAGGGCGGCAGCGACACGAGCGTGATGTTGTCCGGCATGACGAGGGCCTTGGCACCATGCCAGCCAGCCTGGTCGAGCACCATCACGACGTGCTCGTCCTTGCCGATCGTCGCCGCGAAGCGGTCGAGGAAGATCTGCATCGCGTCGGTGTTCACGTACGGCAGGACGAGAGCGAAAGCATTGTCGGTGCCCGGCTCCACGGCCGCAAAGATGTAAGCGAAGGTGAAGCGTTTGTCGCACATTCCGCGCGGGCGTTTGCCTCGCGTCCACCAGACATGAGCCGTGCGGCCTTTCTGGCCGATGCGTGCCTCGTCCTGGAAGAACACGCGCAGTCGCTTTTTCGTCCGCTTACGAATTGATTGTAGGATGCGCGGAACGTTTTTTAAAAGCCGCCGCGGCGACAGGGTTTGTTTCAGGGTGGATGGGCCGTGCTTTCTGGCGCGACAGCCCGAGCCGCTTCAAAAGACGCCCGAGCGACCAGGGGTGCATGCGCTTGCCGAAGCGGCTCTCGCAGATATGTGCGAGGTCTTCGAGCGTGTAGGCCGAAATTCCTGTCGTCTCCGGATCAGAGCCAGCCAGGACAATTTCGACGATCTTGGCCTGCTCCTCCACCGTAAAGGTCGGCGGGCGGCCGCCGTTCCAGCGGTCAAGCAGGCCGTCGATACCGTGCGCGTTGTAGCGCAGCACCCAATCGCGCAACGTCTGTCGGTCCATCCCCGCCGACTTCGCGGCGTCCTCGCGGCTCATGCCGTCAAGCGCGTTGGCGATCGCCAGAACGCGTCGAGCCACGCGCGCATCCTCGATGCTCTTGGCGAGTTTGCGCAACGCTGTCGGAGTCCGGTCTTTCCTGATTGTAAGCACGGCCATGATGCCCTCCGTCGAATCGACAGCGAAAGGGAATCACGAAACCGCCCCATTGCGGAATCGCTAATCGGCAACAGGAGTCGCATATTTCATTGGACGGTATTACACCATATTCGCGAGCTTCGGTGCGACATAGCTTCTCGAAATCAAAGTTACTCAAATGTACAAGACTAACTAATTTTCCCCGACAGCTGGTCAACAACCGTTGTCTGGTAGGTGATGGGACCCCAGTGGGCAACACAGCCAGACCGCGGATTGACATCGAGCGCTGACCCATTCCGATCAAGGAATATCAACGTTTGGTCGCCGATCGGCGACTGTACTGAATGCCGCGCCGCTTCACATAGGAGATTTTGGAGTCTCGCGCAGGTGCGAGCGTCAAATTAACGCTGATGATGATCAAGAGAAGCTTGGTTCGGAGCCCAAGGTCCAATTGCGGCGTCGTCAACGCCGAGGACCAGAACCGATGTCACCAGAAACTGTAATTGCGTCACTCGCTGAATTCGAAACCTACGTAGGCGCCGCGCTTGGACGCTCACAGCATACCACAAAAGCCTATGTATCGGACATGCGGGGATTCGCTGCCTTCTTACGGCAAGCTTCAGATGATTCCGCGAACTCCGCAACCGCTCGTCAGGATTTCGCGCCATCGTATTTGACGTGGCTGCGCAACGATCGGAGGAACGGCGCGGCGACGTCCAAACGAAAAATGGCATCATTGCATGCCTATTTTTTATGGTTGGTACGACTTGGTCGCCTCGAACGATCTCCGCTTGAGCCGAAAGGAATTTACATAAAGCTCCCGAAGCGATTGCCACGGGCCGTGCCACGCTCTGAAGTGAGGCGACTACTGCAAGGATGTAGCGGAGATGAGGTTGGGACCATGGGCGATCAGATGGCGTTGGCACTCCAACTTCTTGTTGCCACGGGCGTGCGTATTGGCGAACTTTGCGCCATCAATATCGAAGATGTCGCCCCTGATGGAACTGCGATATGCATCAGGGGCAAAGGCAACCGGGAGCGAACTGTTTTCGTTTCCAACCACGACTTACAGGTAAGTCTTGCACAGGTGTGCCTTCAGCGCAGCCAAAGATCCAGTCCGATTCCGGCGTTGTTTATCAATCGTCGGCGGCATCGACTAACACCGCAGACATTTCGTTTGCGACTTCATCGTTTGCAAGTCAGCAGCGCGTTGACGTCGCGCATCACGCCGCATCGATTGCGGCATACCGCTGCAACGCTATTGATCGAGGCTGGGGTCGACATCCGTTTTGTCCAGAGACTATTGGGCCATGCCAGTATTTCGACGACCGAAATTTACACTCAAGTGGTCGACGAAAGCCTCCGCAACGCGCTGCTCCGCGCGGACACATTGAGGGGCTTGTAGCGATAATTGGGAATTATGGATGTTTCTCGAGGTTGGGGCCGAGCGTCTTCTGCGAGAGACGGCGGCGAGAGGACGGCAAACGGCCGCCGACACGGCGATCATCCTCGTCATCTGCGTCAAGGGCATCACGCGCATACGCCGCGACCACGGGCGGCACTCGATTTCAACCAGTTTCTACAGCGCGCAGGAGCTTGACGATATGATCGGTGCCTTCCGGGCACTCGGTTGCTACGTCCAGCATTTCGCTGACGAAGTGGATTTTATGGCCTGGGCCACAGCCGGCGGAATTGCCGCGATCGGCTACCCCAACACGTTCGTCTATATTGGCTCAGTTAACGGCACCGGTCCCGGGCGACGATGCCTGGTGCCATCTTTCTGCAGCCTAGAAGGCATCCGCACGCTCAATTCTGACGCCTACAGCTCCGCAATTAACCGTCACAAATTCCACTGGACCAGGTTACTTGGTTCGTTCGGCATCGGCGTCCCGCAAAGCTGGCTGTACGAAGGTGGTAAGGGCTGGTTAAGCGATCAATCGCCGCCTGACGGTTTGCGCGTGATTGCAAAGACGCTGCACGAGGACAGCAGTATCGGCGTCTCCACCGCGGGCGTGGGACCTTGGTCCGCGACGTTGGCGGGGCATGTGGAAGATATGGCAGGCGACTTCGCACAGCCCATCATGGTCCAGCAGTTTATCGCGGGTTCAGAGGTCGAGGTCCCCGTGATCGAGCTTGGCGCGACACGGATTGCAGCGCCTCTTCTGCTCCTCGATCAGACTGGAGCGAGTTCGGCCGACGATTTCTTGAGCTATGACGTCGTTTGGGACGACCGATACCGCTTTACTGCAGTTCACTCGCTGCCTGCGACCGTGCGGGAGCGCTTGCCTCGATATGCTACGCAAGTTTGCCAGCTATTGAACTTCCGATACCTGAGCCGGGTCGACTTCAGGGTCGACGATGACGGCAATGCCTACGTGATCGATATTTCGACGACGCCTCATCTGACGCGTCACAGCTCTTATGGCCACCTATTCTCCGGCCTCGGCCTGGAGTACACGGACGTGATGGCGACGCTGATCGGCGCGGGGCTCGCGGCTGATCAATCTTCCGCCCAGTATTGAAGATCGGATAGTAAGAAGCCGCGCCCAAAGTGCGGCCAGCCGGGACCAACTTCGGCGGTTTGACCAGCTGAGCGGATGTGGTCGTCCCATCTCGCAACAGATATGGGTGCAGGTGCGTCGAAGCAGCTTGACTGCAAGGCATGCCGCCGATCGAGATAAGATCTAATCGGCATCTCAATGCGACTGAGCGCGGCGCCGGCCTGATCCCACGTATGTCGGGCAGCTTCTGAGTTGCCGAGAGCGTAGTGAACCCCGGCGAGATTGTTGAACACGAAATAGGCGTAGTACGCGTCGTAATCGACCGCCGAGGAGACGATCTTCGTCAGCTCGAGCAGGGTTGCCAGGGCTTCCTCGGGCCGGCCCTCCATTGCGACGAGTGCCGCGTGATTGCCCTTCAGTAGCGGCGTGTCGGTCGTCAGCTCCGCTGAGGCGACAGCTTGGCCAAGTGTGGTCGCCGCCGCCGACGTGGTCAATATTCCGGCGCGATAACCTGCGATGACGAGGTTGTTGGCAAGCATGTCGACACGTGGAAACAGGAGACGCTGTTCCCTTGCATGCAATTCGGCAAGGAAGCGCTCGCCATCCTGTGCAGTCTCGAAGGCATCTGCGAACTTTCCGTTCAGGATCTGGTTGGCCGCAAGGTTCGTCAAACCGATGAAATAGTTGATCGGATCGTTGACCTCGGGCTGTCTAATACACGGCCCGAAGATGTCGAGGGCTTCGGCGATCATTGCTCCGGCGACTTCCGGAACGTAGAGCATGTCGGACTTCAGCTTGAGGCGTGCTAGCGTTCGCACCGCCTCTCGATCGAAAGACTGGCGCGGGCTAAGTTTGGCTGACAGCTCGTGCGCGGCGGCTTTCGCACCCTCGACATCACCATCATAGAGCAGGACAACGATCTGGATCAGCATAATCCTGCCCCAGACGTCGAGTTCGGTATCGACCAGCTTGTTCCAACGCTGCAGGACACGACGCGCGGATTGCCAGTGGTCCTTGGTAAGGCCGTTGATGTGGCAGCGCGCCATCAAGCTGTCGCGTTCGGCCAAGAGCGAAGATGGCAGCGTGTCGTCGATGCGACGGCCAGCCTCGAGGGCAGCCCCGTAGCGCCCCGCATCGTAGTGCTTCCACGCCTCGAACATGGTTTGGATAAAACGCCCATAGACAGCCGGCAGCTCGACATCAGATGCACTTGTCGTCGCGTTCACCGCCCCGCTTCTACGCTCAGCCAAAGCATGATGAGCCCTGGCAACGGCGGCCAACTCGTCCTGCCCGGCGAGGGCGTGATGATGAGCGCGCGCGCGATAGTCACCCGGCCGTATTAGTTTCAAGCATTCTGCGAAGCGGCGATGAACGTCGGGATCCCGCTCACTGGCGATGTGCGAAAAGTAGCGTTGAATGATCTCATGCGAAAAGACGAGACGATCGCTGTCCGCTGCAAGTAACTCGAGTGCACGGGCATCGGCGATACAGGTCGAGATATCAGGCGTCAGATCCTTGGCGAGGCAACGCACCTCATTGTCGGTGAACGAGAGGCCGATCGCCGCCGCCTGCCGCAGAAGGGTCGCCATCTTTACCCCGCGCTCGCCAAGCGCGGTGATGCGTTCTTCGAGCAACTCGCGGCAAAGCGCGTCGATGTCGCTTGTGCTCGGCTGGTTTGGTGCAGTGGGATGTGGCGCGTTGAGCCGCTGGGCGAGCCTCTGGGCCATGGCCAAGTGACCGCGCGATGCGCGATAAAGTGCTGCGACTGTTTCCGCATCAGGCAGCTGCTTCGCCCCCAACGACTTCAGCAGTTCAGCGAAAACGGCTTCTTGGCAATGCCGCAGCTCGATCGTCTGGCCACCGAGCAATTGCCTGATGCGCGCCAACTTCTCGGGATGGGTCGGATTCTGCTCCGGCGTCAGCACGGCGAGGAATTTGGTGCGGGTCAGAAAAGGAAAGACGCTATCGAGCTTCTTTGTGAGGATCAGCGCGAGGAGATCGAAGGATTGTTCGTCCCACCAGTGGAGGTTCTCCAGGACAATCAAAACTTCTCTTGCTTCCGCACGTTGCTGGATCTCGATCAAAAGTTCGCGCTCAGCTTGAGGCAAGAACGGCGTTTGCGAGGCCTGGGCAATTTCGCGGTAGTTCAGCAGCATGTTGAGCGTGAACTGCAGCAGCCCTCCCGCGTACGGAACGCCACGACCAGCCTCGGACGCGGCGGTCTTGGCCATACGCTTGAAGCGTGGCGCTTGCGACAGCGCGATCGCGAGCGGTAGAAGTTGACGATTGCCGTTGAAAGGATCGCCTTCCGCAATAAGGACCAAGCGATCGGCACCAAGCGCGGCGGCAATTTCCCTGATCACCCACGATTTGCCGGTCCCCGAGGCTCCCACGAGCGACATCGAAGCCGGTCCGCCCTTGGTCTCGGCCCACGCCTTTATCGCCGCCAGCACCGCATCCTGGCCGGTGAGGGCTGCTGAAGTAGTCATAATTCCCAATTATCGCTAGTTGCTGATGCCCTACTTGAGCCCGACATCGGGACAGTTGGCAAGCACTGGATCGAGATACGGCGCGATTTGCGCATGCCGGCGCCGACGAACATGTGCG
>JANYHG010000039.1 GCA_025359165.1 Hyphomicrobiaceae bacterium | reverse complement strand
GGTCGCGAGCAGTATCGCCAATCACGATACCATTGCCGAGAACGTCGAAGACGACTTCGAGGAAGAACGCACCTTCGGCCAACGCCTATCCGACCATCTGGCCTCGTTCGGCGGCAGTTGGGCATTCCTGATAGCTTTCGGCGCGGTGCTGGTGATCTGGATGGCGATCAACGTCGCCCTGGGCGAACAGCGCGCCTTCGACGCCTACCCGTTCATATTGCTGAATCTGGTGCTGTCGTGCATCGCCGCGATTCAGGCCCCGATCATCATGATGAGCCAGAAGCGCACCGAGGCGAAAGACCGCCTGCGGGCGCTCAACGACTACCGCGTCAACCTCAAGGCCGAACTCGAAATCCGCCATCTTCACGAAAAGCTCGACCACCTGATTTCAAAGCAGTGGCAACGCCTGGCCGAGATTCAGCGCATGCAGCTGGAGATCATGCAGGAGAAGCGACTGAAGAAGTGAGGGGCCCGACTACCCTCCCGCTGCCGCTTTCTGGACGGCGGCTGCGATATCGTCGACCACGCCATTGACGACGCGTTCATCGTCGCCCTCCGCCATCACGCGAATGACGGGTTCGGTCCCCGACGCACGGATCACGACGCGACCCTTAGCTCCCAACCGCGCCTTGCCACCGTCGATCGCCTTGATGACGGCCTCTTTCTCCAGCGGCTTCCCGTTGGCATAGCGCACATTCTTGAGAACCTGCGGCAAGCGCTCGAAGCGTTTGCACACCTCGCTGACCGGCCGCCCCGTACCGACGCAAACCGCCAGAACCTGCAGCGCCGATACCAACCCGTCGCCCGTTGTCGTGAAGTCCGACAGCACGATGTGCCCCGACTGTTCGCCGCCGACGTTGAAGCCGTGCTTTCGCATATGCTCGACGACATAACGATCCCCGACCGCCGTGCGCGCCAGGGTGAGCCCCTGATCTTTCAGATAAAGCTCAAGCCCGAGGTTTGACATCACAGTCGCCACGATGCCACCGGCCGCCAACGTTCCGCGCTTGTGCCAGCTCTCCGCTATGACGGCCATGATCTGATCGCCGTCGACGATGTGGCCTTTTTCGTCGACGATCACGACCCGGTCTGCGTCACCATCGAGCCCGATACCGATGTCTGCGCGAACCTCTTTGACTTTCTCGCATAGGGCTTCTGGCGACGTCGAGCCGCATTTGAGATTGATGTTGGTGCCGTTGGGGTCGACCCCGATGCGGATCACCTCCGCGCCCAATTCCCAAAGCGCATTTGGCGCGACCTGATAACCGGCACCGTTGGCGCAATCGATGACGATGCGCAGACCGTCCAGCCGCACGTCTCGCGGCAGCGTCCGCTTGGCGAATTCGATATACCGCTCCTGCGCGCTCTCCACGCGCTTTGCGCGACCGATCTTGTCCGCCGATACCAGCATCTTGTCGGACGGGCCGAGGATCAACTCTTCCATTTTGGCTTCGGCGGTATCCGACAGTTTATAGCCGTCCGGATCGAAGAATTTGATACCATTGTCGCTGCTCTCGTTGTGCGACGCCGAGATCATGACGCCCAGATCGGCCCGCATCGAGCGCGTCAGCATGGCGACGCCCGGCGTCGGCACCGGACCGAGCAGGAACACGTCCATACCGACAGCAGTGAAACCCGACGTCAGCGCCGTCTCGATCATGTAGCCCGAAAGCCGCGTATCCTTGCCGATCACCACCCGGTGGCGATGCTGACCTTTGGTCGCAAACAGCGTTCCGGCGGCCATGCCCGCCTTCATCGCGATCTCGCTCGTCATCGGGAAGACGTTGGCCTGCCCACGAATTCCGTCCGTACCGAAAAGGCGACGTGCCATTTTAGACCTTTGCTCTAACGTTGAGTGAGAGTTTTTACAATTGCCACAGCGCGCCCGAAGCGCACTGCCCGAACAACCCTATATCAACCAAATACTATCAAAGTGAGATCAAAAGCCCGACTTTACCCGGTCAGGATTCGCTGCGCCCGCGGTTCTGACGCTGCGCGCCGCATTCACGATCGGTCCCGGAGCGTCGTCGGCGGCAGCCCGCGCCGTAGCTTTTTGGAGGACGCGCCGATAGCCGTACTCGACCTCAAGCCTGTCGCGATGCACACCTGCCATCAGCCAACGATGAATTTTGGGTAAAGAGTAGGCAGGAACATAGAAAAACAGATGATGCTCCAAGTGATAGTTGACGTAGTAGGGCGCAAACAGCAGCCGTTCCAACCGATTGGCGAGCGTCGTCCGTGTGTTGCGGAGCGGATCCATATTGTCGGCCACGACCGCGTGTTCGGCGATGTTGCGCACCCGCGTCACCACCATCATCCAGGTCAGCAGCGGCAACACCCACAGCAGCGGATACGCCCACCATACTCCCGCCGCCGAGAGAGCTGCGAAAAGCGCGGCATTGGCGGCGATTTGCGGCCCCAACTGCTCACCCAATGACCGGAGGCGCAGCATCGGCGACCGGTTCGCTGGTCCAAGCGCATTCAGCACCTGCGCCTTGCGCTGCTCGTAGCCGGTCCGCCCGCTGATATCGCGCCAGAACTTGCGCTTGTAACTGGCCCTGGTGATCGGAAAGGGCCGCGACAGCACCAGATCGGGGTCGAGTTCGGTCTGTGTATGCGCGTGATGTTTGAGGTGGTAGCGACGGTAGGCCCGCGTCTCCGCGAACACCGGGTACGCACAAAGCCATTGTGCCACGCGCAGATTGGTCTGCTCGTTCGGATGCAGCGCCCCGTGCGCGCCATCGTGCATCAGGATGGCAAGACCCAGTTGGCGCGACCCGATGACCATAACCGCCGCCACGAACGTCAGCGGATTGGGCCACACGGCCACCATGACGATGGCGGCGACGATGGTCACCCAGGCATGCGCGACCATCGCCAACCCTCGCCATTGCGACCGTTGCCGGACTTCCGCCAGTTGCTGCGGCGTGATCAACGAACGGGCCGCGATCCGCGGTGCGGTGCGCTGCGACGCAAGATCGGAAGGTATCGAAGCGACGCTGGTCATGTCACGTCTCGCGGGCGCTACGGATTTGTGAGCGCGTCAGGTTAACGCTTGTGCAACACCTGCGTCCAGATGGTATAGCGCATCGATCTGAATAGCGCGCAAACAAGCCCGGAATTGCAGCATGTCCCACCCCTCGGCCCCTAAAGCCTTTCCCGTCTCGTGGGATCAATTCCATCGAGATTGTCGGGCTATGGCGTGGCGGCTCGCCGACAAAGGCAAATTCGACGCCATCGTCTGCATCACGCGCGGCGGCTTGGTGCCGGCGGCCATCGTCGCTCGCGAACTCGGCCTGCGCCTGATCGAAACCGTCTGCGTCGCCAGCTATCATGACTACAAGTCGCAAGGTCGCCTGCAGGTCTTGAAGGACATCTCGCCCGCCATCCGCGCCATAGGCGACGGCAAAGGTAAGGGTGTCCTCGTCATCGACGACCTCACCGACACCGGAGCGACTGCCAAAGTCGTGCGCGAAATGCTGCCCAACGCCCATTTTGCGACGGTGTACGCGAAGCCTGCGGGCGTGTCGTTGATCGATACGTTCGTCACCGAAGTCAGCCAGGACACCTGGATCTATTTCCCGTGGGACCTCGAACTTAAATACTCCGAACCGATCGCCAAAGGCACCAGCGGCTGAGGCTGGACGACGAACCCAGGCTAAGCCGGTACCACGTACCCATCGCGACGCGGATCGCAGCCCCCCGACATCAGCCCCGTTTCTGGATCACGGCTGACCGCGTGCATGCCGCCGACGCGCATGGTCCAGGGCTCGCTCGCCACGATATCGTGACCGCGCTTGGCCAACTCCGCGATGACGGACGCAGCGATGCGCGTCTCCGGTTCGATTTGCCGCCCGTCGGTGAGGCGCACGCGGGGCTGCTCGATCGCCTGCTGCACCGGGTGGCCGAAATCGACGTGCTGCACCAACGCCTGCACTTGCGTTTGCAGAATGCCGTAACTGCCGGGTGTCCCCAAAGCCAGAACAGGGACACCGTCACGCGTCGAGATGGTCGGTGCCATGCACATCGGCAACGCATCACCCGGCTTCGACCGATGCGGCGAATGCGGCTGCACGTCCGCCCAGTAGAGAAAATTATTCAGCGTCACGCCCGTTTCCGGCACGATGACGCCCGATCCATAGGGCGAGCCCAGACTGTTGGTGAGGCATACCAAGTTTCCGTCGGCGTCCCCGATCGACATCGAGGTGGTGTGGTGCTCGCCCTGCGGCATGCCGATCCATTGTTCCGTCGGCCCCTCGATCACCGCGCCGTCGGCGACCCGTGCTCGCAGCTTTGCGACGTTGTCATCGGACAGCAATTCGGCGAGTTTGGCCGGGCTCGGGTTGTTGTGCGTGATGCGTTCACCGGCAGCGAGCCGGATCGCGCGCAACACCGTATCGAGATGGGCAGCACCATTGTTGTCCATCGCGCCGAGTGCGAAGCCATCCAGAATGCGTAATGCCAACAACATCTGGAAGCCTTCGCACGGCGGCGGCGGCAAGTTGACGACAAGATCACGATAACGCGCCGTGAGTGGCGAACTCCATGCATTCGGAATAGCCGCCGCCGCCGCCTCCAGGTCCACCATCGTCACCGAACCGCCCGTCGCCGCCAGATGCGCAACCAGCGCCTGACCCAACGCTCCGCCATAGAGATACGCCGCGCCGTTCTTCGCGATCGCCTCGTAGGTTTTCGCGAGATCCGGTTGCTTGAACAGCCAGCCGAGCGTTACCTGCCCGGAGCCATTCGTGTAGTTTTCGACCCATGGCTTGTAGAGCGCCGTAGTCTTCGCGATCTCGGGCCCGGTCGTATTGGTCTCGTAGACGTTGAACTCGGTGATCCCATAGCCGTCCCGCGCGATCTCGATGGCCGGCTGCAAGCAATCGCCCAACGGCAGCTTGCCGTATCGCTTGTTCAACTCCGCCCATCCCGCGAGATTACCCGGCGTGCCCACCGCATGTGATCCGCGCTGCATGTCCTCGCGCTTTGAAAAATTACGGTAGGGAAATTTCGCCGGAATCGGCGGCACGAAATTGAGCGTACGCACGCGCTTTTCACTGGCGATCCAGCAGGTCGCGAGCCCCATTCCCGAGAGGCTCGACATGAACGGTTCCACCACAGTCAGCGTCGATGCGACGGCGACCACCGCATCGAACGCATTGCCACCGCGCGCCAGCATTTTTGCCCCGGCAGCCGCCGCCAGCGGGTGCGCAGCAGCGACTATGCCGTGCATCGAATACACCGTCGGACGTGCGCCGTTCATGTCGTTCTCCGAAACAAATCGCAGATTATTTTCGTGTCGCTAACGCCACCCCGGCAACCGTGATGCCGATGCCGGCAAGCTGCAGCATCGTCATTCGCTCCCCGAACAGCAACCACGCCTCGAGCGCAGCAGCCGCCGGCACAAGATAGATCAAGCTCGCCGACCGCGAAACCGCACCTTCACGGATCAGCCACAAGTACAGCAGTATTGCACCCAACGAGATGGCGACAACCGACCACAGCAGCGTCGCCATGCTGCTCCAAGAAACCGTGAAGCGCATCGGTTCGAGCAGGTAGGCGGCAATCAGAACCACCGGTGCCGCGCCGACATATTGCAGCATGGCCGTGGTCCGCAGATCGCCCGACGGGATGAAGCGCTTTTGATAGAATGTCCCGAGCGTCACCGACAGCATCGCGCCGAGATTTACAACCAGTGCCAGTTGCAGCTTGGCGAAATCTGCGCCCGTTGCAGCAGCGATGCGCGGTGCCAGCACCAGCGCGATGCCCGCAAATCCGAGCGCGATGCCGAGCCACTGACGTTGGCTGATGCGTTCGCGAATGAGCACTGGGGCCAGCATCGCCGTCATGATCGGTTGCGTCGCCGCGATGACGGCTGATATCCCCGCCGGCACCCCTTGCCCCACCGCCCACCACACGCCCCCGAGATAGAAGGCGTGCAGCAGAACGCCCGACATCATGGCGTGCGCGACATCGACCGACCGGGTCGGCCACGGCGCACGCACCGCCACGACCAGCAGCGCGAACACCGCGAGCGCACCTGCGAACCGCACCGTGAGGAACGTCAGCGGATCGCTGTCGATGACGGCGGCACGCGCCGAAATCCATCCCGTCGACCACAGGAATACGAACAGAGCCGGTGCCATCGCCAGCGCCAGCGCGCGGCCACGCGGCGTCACCATGCGTTCAAACATTGGCACCCAACGCCTGATCGAGATCGGCGATGAGATCGTCGACATGTTCGAGACCTACCGACAATCTTAGCAAATCAGGCGGACACGGACTGCCCAGACCTTCGATCGACGCGCGATGCTCGATCAGACTTTCGACGCCACCGAGCGACGTAGCCCGCTTCCATACCTTCACCTGCGCCGCAGTTCGGATCGCCGCTGCCGTGCCCGCCTTGACACGCACCGACAACATGCCGGAGTAGCCGCCGCGCATTTGGCGCGCCGCGATCGCATGTCCTGCATGTGTTTGGAGCCCTGGATAAAGCACTTCGACGATGCGCGGGTCGGCGGCGAAATGTTTGGCCACCGCCATCGCCGCGCGTGACTGATGCGCGACGCGCACATGCAGGGTGCGCATGCCCCGCATCAACAGCATCGCTTCGAATGGCCCGAGAATACCGCCGAGCATCCTGCGAACACGTTCCGCGCGCCCGAAGTAATCATCCCGACGCGCGAACGTCAGCGACCCCGCGACGACGTCAGAGTGACCGTTCAGATATTTTGTCGCCGCATGCATCACTACATCGGCACCCAGTGCGAGCGGCTGTGACAGCACAGGTGTGGCGACAGTCGAATCGACCGCCAGCAGCGCGCCATGCTGACGCGCCAAGCCCGCCGCTGCGGCGATGTCGGACAGCGTCCACAACGGATTGGCCGGCGTTTCCAGCCAGATCATCTTGGTGATCCCGGGTTTGATCGCAGCGGCAATGTTTTCGATCCGGGACGCATCGACGAACGTCACGTCTAAGCCGTGGCTTTTCGCATCTTCGCGCAACCACAACTTCAATGCCCAATACATGACCTCGGGCGCGATCACGTGTGCCGGACGCTCCAGAGCGAGAAACGCACACGTGGCCGACGTCATCCCCGACCCCGACAGCAACGTCGCCGCCCCACCTTCCAGACGCGTCAACACGGCCTCCGCCTGCCGCACCGTCAGATTGTCGGGACGGCCGTAGACATAACCCTTGGAATAGGCGTTGTCGGCATCGCGGATATACGTCGTCGCCATATGCAACGGCGGCACGATCGCACCAGTCTCAGCGTCGACGTCACCGCCCGCCTGTGCGGCAAATGTCTCGGCATGAACAGGCGGAAGCTTATCGGTCATAGGGAGCCCTGCACTCTTGATCATTCGGGTCGTAACAAAAGCCGCACCCTCGGGCGAGCCGAGATTTATCGGGGCAGCCGGTCGAAAACCGCGTGCAGGCTGGCGGGGGGATCGACGTTGAATTCACCTCTGACGACAGCATCCAGCTCGTCGGCATCGGCAATCATGCATTGCTCGATTCGCCCGTCGCGATGGCGATGCGTCAACTTACGATTGAACAGCGATATCCGTACGCTCGGCAACAGCCGCTCCATCAGCAGGTTCGCGCGGGTGAAAGCATGCGGATGCGTCGACGTGAACCAGTTGCTGACCATGTAGTCTGCCGCCACCTGCGGCTCGCGCGTGAACACATACACGCTCTGCCATCCGGTCGCGAGTTTCGCCTGCAGTGTGTACGTTTCGTCTTTGCGAAGATAGCGATAGTGCCCCGCCGGCGTCTCTTGCTCGACGTCGGCCGACAGACGCAACGGCGCATCCTGCAGCAGCCCGCCGAACCCGACATCGGCGATATAAGTCGCACCCTCCACTTCGACCTCCAGCAGCATGTGCGTACGCGGGCCCGTCGGACGCTCGGGAGGTGCCTGCCAGGTCACGCGCGCCGCTAACCCTGTCACCGAAAATCCCAGCGCCCCCAGCACGGCGCGCAACAGCGCATTCTGCTCGAAGCAATAGCCACCTCGCTTGCCGTGCAACAACTTGTCTTGAACGGATGCCAAATCCAGCGCGACCGGACGTCCCAGCACCGGATCGAGAGTCTCGAACGGAATATGCGCCGGATGCAGCGCGTGCAGGGCATTGAGCACGTCCAGCGTCGGTTCCCGTACACCAGTGTATCCGATGCGGTCGCAGTAGACATCGAGATCTATCATCACAGTCGCACCTGATATGGATGGGTCGGTCGGCGTCGTTCTCTCACGATGAACGTTTTGAGGCCACCCGGTAATGCCGTACACGAGTGCCAACTCGAGCATCGATGTGACACCGAGAAAGCGCCGTCCTCATGAACTCCCGAACCATTCTCATTTCCGGCTGCTCGTCGGGTATCGGCCTGACCGCGGC
>JANYHG010000247.1 GCA_025359165.1 Hyphomicrobiaceae bacterium | reverse complement strand
GGTTCGAAGCGCATCGCGGGGACCTTCTAAATCATTGATTTAATTGGTGCCGGTTGAGAGGATTGAACTCCCGACCTTCGGTTTACAAAACCGCTGCTCTACCGCTGAGCTAAACCGGCGTCTGGGTGGGGATATCGAAAGGCTGGCCAGTCCGTCAAGGTGCATCTTCGAGCGCAGTGCAGGCCTTGGGCGGGCGGTGACCCATCTCGATTGCTCGTTTTGCCGTCAGCGAACGCAGATTGACCGCTTGAACTGACGCGCCGGGGCCGCTACGTCGGATAGGGTGTTTCGCGCTCGGTGGCGCAATTTCGGTGGGAACGGCGTGCCGTCTAAAGTGCCACGACTGGTGATCGACGGCCTGTCCAGGGCCTACCCCGGGGTCAAGGCCGTCGACGACGTGTCGTTCGCGATCGCGGCGGGAGAAATCCACGCTCTGCTCGGCGAGAACGGGGCTGGCAAATCGACACTCGTGAAGATGGTCTACGGCCTCGTCGCGCCGGATGCGGGCACGATGACGCTCGACGGCACGCCGTTTGCGCCGCGACGGCCCGTCGAGGCGCGGGCGCGAGGCGTCGGCATGGTGTTCCAGCACTTTTCGTTGTTCGAGGCGCTGACGGTCGAGGACAACATCGCCCTCGGCCTGCCTGCGGCGGCAGCCCAGGGCGATCTCGCAGGTCGTATCGTCCAGGTCTCGCGGACCTATGGTCTCGAAGTCGATCCGGCGCGACGGGTCGGCGAACTCGGTGTCGGCGAGCGGCAGCGCATCGAGATCGTGCGCTGCCTGCTGCAGGATCCGCTGGTGATCATCATGGACGAGCCGACATCGGTGCTGACGCCGCAGGAAGCCGCCGATCTGTTCAAGACGCTACGGGCGCTGGCTGCCGAGGGCCGCTCGATCCTCTATATCTCGCATAAGCTCGAGGAGATCAGGACGCTGTGTCAGCGCGCGACCGTGCTGCGCGGCGGACGTGTCGTCGGTGCCTGCGATCCGCGTCGTGAGACGGCACGCGGCCTCGCCGAAATGATGATCGGCACGACGTTCGCGCCACCGCAGCGGCAGACGGCGACCGCAGGGCCGGTGCGATTGCAGGTGACAGGGTTGACGTTGCCGGCGGCGGGACAATTCGGCGTGCCGCTTATCGACATCGCCATGTCGGTCTGCGGCGGCGAGATCCTCGGTATCGCTGGTGTGGCGGGCAACGGTCAGGACGAGTTGATGCAGGCGCTGATCGGCGAACGGCTGATGGCGGTGGCTGGCGTCATCGCGGTCGACGGCGTCGACATCGGCGACAGGGGACCGGAAGCGCGACGGACGTGCGGCATGGCGTTCGTGCCCGAGGAACGCTTGGGCCATGGCGCGGTGCCGGGGCTGTCGCTGGTGGAAAATGTGCTGCTGTCACGCCCGCGATCCGGGCGGTTCGGTTTGATCGACTGGGGGGCTACGCGGGCCAGAGCCACGGCCATCGTCGATACGTTCGACGTGCGCACGGCCGGTACCGGGCAGGCTGCGCGCAGCCTGTCGGGTGGTAACCTGCAGAAATTCGTCGTCGGTCGCGCGTTGCTCGACGAACCCGGCATACTGATCGTCGCGCAGCCGACCTGGGGCGTCGATGCGGGTGCGGCGTCGGCTATCCAGTCGGCGCTGTTGGCGTTGGCAGAAACCGGCGCGGCGGTCGTCGTCATCAGTCAGGACCTCGACGAGTTGTTCCAGATTGCCTCGCGCATCGCGGTGATGGCAGGGGGCAGGCTGGGTCCGGCGCGGCCGGTCGCGGAACTCACCGTCGAAGGCATCGGGCTAGCCATGGGCGGGCATCATCCCGAAGCGTTGCTGGCGGAGGTGCGGCATGCGTGACAGGTGGCTGCAACTCGAGCCGCGCCGCACACCGTCGCAGGCGATGCTCTATGCGACGCCGTTTCTGGCGTTCGCGCTGACGCTGCTGGCGGGGCTCGCGCTGTTCTGGCTGTTGGGCAAAGATCCGATGAAGGCGCTGGGATTGATCTTCGTCACGCCACTGACCAGCGTGCGCGGCATTGCGGAACTGCTGGTGAAATCGACGCCGCTGATCCTGATCGCGACGGGGCTGGCGTTCGGATTTCGTGCCGGCATCTGGAACATCGGCGCTGAGGGGCAGTTCACGGTCGGCGCACTGACCGGGGGCAGTGTCGGGCTTTATTTCTTTCCCGGCGGCGGACCGCTGCTGCTGCCGGCGATGATGCTGGCGGGCGCGCTAGGCGGCATGGCCTGGGCCGCTATTCCGGCGCTGCTGCGCACGCACTTCAATGCCAACGAAATCCTCACGAGCTTGATGCTGGTGTACGTCGCAGGCCTCCTGCTCGGGCTGATGGTGCAGGGCCCATTGCGCGATCCCCAGAGCTTCAACTTTCCCGAAAGTCGGCTGTTTCAGAACGATGCCCTGCTGCCGCTGCTGATCCCCAGGACGCGCGCGCACATCGGATTTGTCGTTGCGCTTGTCGTCGTCGCGATCGCGCACGTGGTTGTCACTCGGCACATGCTCGGTTTCAAGATCCGGGTGCTGGGCGATGCGCCGCGCGCCGCGGCGTTTGCAGGGTTCAGTGAACAGCGCCTGGTGTGGACCGCCTTTGCGATCTCGGGCGGGTTGGCGGGACTGGCGGGCTTGTTCGAAGCAGCCGGCCCGGTCGGTCAACTCGTGCCGCAATTGCCGTCGGGTTATGGGTTCTCGGCGATCATCGTCGCCTTTCTCGGACGCCTGCAACCGCTTGGTATTCTCGCCGCCGGGCTGTTGTTGGGGCTTACCTACATCGGCGGCGAGACAGCACAGATCGCGATGAGTCTACCGTCGGCGACGACGTCGGTGTTTCAGGGTTTGCTGCTGTTCTTTCTACTGGCGACCGACGTGCTGGTGAATTACCGGGTGCGGCTCGGCCGCGTTCGTGGTGCCGGGCAGGGGGTCGTATGACGAGAAAAGGACCTGGCCCATGCCCTCTGATTTGATCGCGGGCATTGTCGCGGGGTTGCTGGTGGCGGCGACGCCATTGATCTTGGCGGCGCTGGGTGAGTTGGTCGTCGAAAAGTCCGGCGTGCTCAATCTCGGCGTCGAAGGCATGATGGTGATCGGTGCCTATGCAGGCTTCGCCGCCAAAGTCGGCACCGGTAGCTATGGTTTGGCGTTTACGACAGCGATCCTCGCGGGTGCGGCGATGGGCCTGCTGTTCGGCGTGCTGACGCAACAGCTGCTGTCCAACCAGGTCGCCTCCGGACTGGCGCTGACGTTGTTCGGGCTGGGGCTTTCCGCGTTGTTTGGCGCAAAATCGACAGGGCTGACAGCCGGGGCATTTCCACGGCTCGATGCGCTGGGCCTGCCCGGGCGGTTTGCGTCGGGTACAGATGTGATCATGCTGGCCACGTTGGCTCTGGTGTTCGCCGTTGCCTATTTTCTCGAACGGACGCGCGCCGGGCTGGTGCTGCGCGCCGTCGGCGAAAACCATGATGCGGCGCACGCGATCGGCTATCCGGTGGTGGCCGTGCGGATGGCGGCGCTGGCGTTCGGTGGTGGCATGGCAGGCTTGGGTGGTGCCTATCTGTCGCTGGTGCAGACGCCGTTCTGGGTCGAGCGGATGACGGCGGGACGCGGGTGGATCGCGCTGGCGCTGGTCGTCTTTGCGGCCTGGCAACCGTTCCGCGTACTGGCGGGCGCACTGTTGTTCGGCGGTATCACGATTCTGCAGCTGCATTCGCAGGGCTTCGGGTTGAAGATCGACGCGCAGATCCTCTCGATGCTGCCATACCTTGCGACGATTGCGGTACTGATCGTCATGTCGCGTCAGGGTCGCGTGGGCAGTTCCAGCCGGCGTCTCAGGGCGCCACAGAGCCTCGGTAAAGTGTTCACAGGAACAGCCTGAACAGACATTATAATTGGGCAGGCTGTCCACATAATTGACAGTCTCGCTGCTTTGGCCGGTTTTGTCGCGGCCAAATCTCTGCAATAGGTGCTGCCGAGCAATGTTCATCTCTCGGGGAGTCGCCGTATGATCGATCGCAGAAACCTGCTAGGCGCCGTTGCCGGCGTCGTGGCCCTCGCCGCTGGCGTCACCGCCGCCACGGCCCAGACGCCACCTTTGAAAGTCGGCTTCGTCTACGTCGGCCCGATCGGCGACCACGGTTGGAGCTACCAGCATCATCAGGGCCTGCTGGCGGTCAAAAAGGAGTTCGGCGACAAGGTCGAGACGACGTACGTCGAGAATGTGCCGGAAGGGCCAGACGCCGAGCGCGTCATCGACCAGTTGGCGAGCCAGGGTCACAAGCTGATCATCACTACCTCGTTCGGTTTCATGAATCCGACCGTGAAAGTCGCGGCCAAGTATCCGGATGTGAAGTTCGAGCACATGACCGGCTTCAAGCAGGCCGACAATCTGGCCACGGCCAACATCCGGTTCTACGTGGGCCGCTACATCGCCGGCATTCTTGCGGCCAAGGCCTCCAAAACCGGCATGATCGGCTATATCGGTTCGTTCCCGATCCCCGAGGTGGTGATGGGGATCAACGCCACGTATCTTGGGGCCAAGAGCGTCAATCCGAACATCAAGATGAAGATCATCTGGGTCTCGACGTGGTTCGATCCAGGCAAAGAATCGGATGCGGCCAAGGCGCTTGCCGATCAGGGTGTCGACATCATCATGCAACACACTGATAGCCCCGCGCCGGTCAAATTCGCGGAGGAACGCAAGATCTTCGCCGTCGGACAGGCGTCGGACATGAAATCGTTCGGCCCCAACGCGATCCTGACGTCGATCATCGACGATTGGAATGGCTATTACATCTCGCGCGTCAAAGCGGTGCTGGGCAGCACCTGGAAGACCGGCGACACCTGGGGCGGTCTCAACACGGGCATGCTGGCGATGGGCGCTTATGGTCCGGGCGTTTCGGCGGATGCCAAAGCATTGGCCGACGCTGCGAAGGACAAGATCTCCAAGGGTGAGTTGCATCCGTTCACCGGCCCGCTCAAGAAGCAGGACGGCACGGAATTCCTCAAGGCCGGCGAGAAGATCGCCGACAAGGACCTCGCCGGCATGAACTATTATGTCGAGGGCATCGAAGGCGCGCTGCCGAAATAGTTCAGGGTTCTCGGATCAGGCACTCGCTTATAGCGTAGGTGAGAAATACCGGCTCCAACGCAAAAATCGGAGCCGGTATTTCTCTTTTGTTGCGCGTGGCCGCCTCAACAACCCCGCGCGCGTATACATCCGACTTCGTCATCCTGGCGCAGGCCGGGAGGACGACAGCTGAAAAAAAATATTCGAAGCTGAGAAGGCGCAGCGTTATCGGGCTGGTCAATTTCAGCGTATGGCGAGCCAATCGGCACCTTGTCGTGGATCCCGGCCTGCGCCGGGATGACGAAAAATTAATCATGCCGTTGGTGGATGCTCATCTGCACGGCCATGACGATTGCGGCAAAGCCGGTGAACGGGCATGCCACCTTGAAAGAGCGGGCGGTCTGGAGGGACGCGTCCCTGCAGTGGGGTTTGGGGCTGTCCCCCAATCGCGCGGCAGCGCGAAATAACGGGCTCAACCACCGGCACAGGGGGCAGCCATACCGGCGGTTAAAATTTTCAGGCTCCAACGCGAAAATCGAGACGCGCGACGCATCAACAACCCCGCGCGCGTATGTCGACGGTCATAAGTCAGTACTTATGGCCGTCGGTATTACTCGTAACCGGTCTCGATCGAAGCGGTGATGAACGCATCGAGTTCGCTCCGATCGGTCAGGCCGTCGGGCGATGCGGCACGTGGCATGACGCGGCGAAAATGTACCCAGCGTTCGCGCGCCACCGTCTCCAATCGTGCGAGTTCTAAGAACGGATCGGGATGATCGTCGACGCGTAGATCATAGAGCGGATAATCTTCGGCATCGTGAATGAGCAGGGCTGCCGCCTGCCGGCCGCGCTTGTCGCCACCGGCTTTCTCACCGGCCAGCATCGCAGCGATCATGCGGCGGGCCAGCGGCAGGTCTGCGCGCGCCTCGAATTCGGCCGCGGTATCATCCAGAACCTTCGGCCCTGCGAGCATATTGCCGGCCACAGAAAATCCGTCGCGAAGGAGATGTCCGCACCAGGGAACGCATGCAGCACCCGTGTAGGCGTCGAAGCGCCCATGCTTGTCCACGGCGTGAACTTGCCTGTTGTCGCGGCCGTCGTCGGCGATGGTCAGCAGATTGACGGCTTCCGCAGCGCTCGCCCCGGCGGCCATCAACGCGAGCCCACGTGGGCCATAGTAGGGGTTGAGAAAGGCCTGGCTCGCAATAGCCCCGATGCCCGGCCGCATTGTCGGAACGAGGCTGCCGACGGCAAAGAACTTGCTCGCCACGATGATGCCGGTGCGGCCCGTCTCCGCCTCGGTAGCGATGATCGACCACGTCATGTCGGCAACCTCCGTCGCATGGGTATATCATCTGCTGCGGCGACTCGCACCGGCAACTTGACCACCTTTGAACTGCCTAGCCCTTCTTCGCCTTGCCCTTCGTCACCACGGGGGTAGCAACCGGCTCCGCTGGCGGTGGGCGGACGATCTGCGCATGGCAACCGTCACCGCCCCTAGCCCAGACGCCGACATCGATGCGCATGGCGTCGGCCAGATCTTTGGGCATCTTGATGTTCACTATCGACACGCGCGTGTCGGTGCCACCGCCCTCCGGCGTCAACTCGATGCGAAATGTGCGCCCGCCCCAAGGGTGTGGTTGTGTCATGTCGCGCTCGTGCAACGCGATTTCGGCCTTGCCGCCTGTCGTCGGCGAGGCCGCATCGGCATGGAATATGTGGCTGGCCTTGAGCGGGCCTTTGGGTCCCATCCAGCACGTCAGCGCCCTCTGCGCTATCGCGGCATAGACCGTCGTCGGCGGATTGCCGATCGACAGACTATCGGCTGCGGGAAGCGCACCAGCGGTCAGCACGGAGCTTGGATCGGCACCACTGCCGGTCGCACATCCCGCAAGCAACGCGATCGCGACGCCGACGATAGATGCACTCAGGACCGAATGCCGAACGCAAGTCAGCAAGTCCCGGCCAGCCAGCGCCGTCGATGTTGGGGTGAGATGGTTTGAACGCATTGTCCTGTGTTGGCCTGAAGCGCTGCATGATGTCCATGCGGCCGGCGGTATCAACACAGGAAATGCACAGGTTCGGCTCCGTCGCGAAGATCAAGGCGCCGGTATTTCTGTTTCGTTTGCGCGCAGCTGCCCCACCAATCAAGCGCGCGTATACCGCCGGTTATAAGTCAGTACTTACGACCGTCGGTATCAGCCGTAAGCGAGCCCATTGCGTTCGAGTTTGCCATGATGACGCAAGTCGCGGGCTTCATCGGCCTCGAGGGCGGAGAGTGCCTCTCGCGCGGCGTCGTGAGCCGCCATCGCCTCGTCCATCTGTGCCTTCAGATCGGCCACCGATACCAGCAACTTGTCACGGCGCAACGTCGCCGCCTTGGCGAAAGTGGAATAGGCGAAGTGTGATGCATCACGGACGCCGGTCCGCTCTTCTTCGGCATGGATCTGCCGTTCGAGATCGGCCGCCATATTCCCGAAATCCCGCGTCATCGACTGCAGGTCTTCGGCCTTGCGAGCCTTCTCCGCTACTTCGAAGCGTTTCGCACGCAATGCAGATTCTCTCGACTTCATAACGCGATACCCCTGCAACTCACACTAGCATGCATTGACAATTCAACTTTCGTGCCAACTTGGCGGCATCGTTGTTTCGAACGATACGGCACCAAACGCATGCGCGGACTCTTGAGCGTATCCATCAAGCTTCATGGCTGTGGTGTCAGTCACGACCATCGCTTGATATAGACGCCGATTTAGACCTGCTGGCTATGCGATGGCCGATGCACGCGGGATGAACGACGCCCACTGATCGAACCGGCACAGTCAGCCGACTTCAGTGTATCATCTGCCATTAATCATTTAAGTTGCGGTAAAGCAACGCTGCGTTGCCGAATTATGTGTTGATGCCGGTTTCGGGGCCTTGACCTTGTTTCGGTCGTTCCTAGCGCGATGCAAATCAGTTAACCACGATTCTAGTGCTTCGGCAGCGGGGCGCCATCCTGACAGCACGTCGGTTTTGCGTGTCGACAACCGTCGATGCGGCGACGACGCGCTGTACCCGTCATGATAGTCCACGACGATGTAGGCTTTTGATCTTTGGACTGTTTCCGCAAGCGTGGCTTTCCGAAATTTTAATCGCAAGTGTGCGATTTCGAGAAGTTCGACAATCGTTAATTAGGATTTGTTAACTTTTGACGGTTAACCTCCTGGAAATAGAGCTCAGTATTCGTTGTGGCGTTCTCTTTGCGAACCGAGGCAAGCGGCCTGTCATCAGGCAGGGGACGAGAGGAAAGACATGCGGGTTCTTCTAATTGAGGACGACAGCGCGACCGCGCAGAGCATCGAATTGATGCTGCAGTCCGAAGGCTTCAATATCTACACGACCGACCTCGGCGAAGAGGGTGTGGATCTGGGCAAACTGTACGACTACGACATCATTTTGCTCGACATCAACCTACCCGACATGAGCGGATACGAAGTGCTCAAGACATTGCGCGTGTCGAAGGTGCAGACGCCTATTCTCATCCTGTCCGGCCTGGTTGGTATCGAGGATAAGGTCCGCGGTCTGGGCTTCGGTGCCGACGACTATATGACCAAGCCGTTCCACAAGGACGAACTGGTCGCCCGTATTCACGCCATCGTGCGCCGCTCCAAGGGGCATGCCCAGTCGGTCATCGAGACAGGCGATCTGAAGGTCAATCTGGACACCAAGACGGTCGAAGTCCACGCCAATCGCGTGCACCTGACCGGCAAGGAATACCAGATGCTCGAGTTGCTCTCGCTGCGCAAGGGCACGACGCTGACCAAGGAAATGTTCCTCAACCACCTCTATGGCGGCATGGACGAACCCGAACTGAAGATCATCGACGTGTTCATCTGCAAGCTGCGCAAGAAGCTGCAGGCGGCGACCGGCGGCAAGCACTACATCGAAACTGTGTGGGGCCGTGGCTATGTGCTGCGCGATCCCGGCGACGAGAGCACCGTTGCGGCCTGAACCGGCAACGGCTCCAAGCTTTAGACTTCGATTTGAAACAAGGGGATCCCGGTAAGGTCCCCTTTTTCTGTTTTCGGCCTCACGCGCGAAAGGGCGCTCCGGCCGGGGCGGGCTACCGCCCGACGCCGGTCGGCTACGTGCGGCCAAGCCGCAGGTGGCGAGGTGAATTCTGAGTGCGGCCCCAGCTGCAGCTCGGCTGCACGTAGGCAAAGCCGTCGGCGGTAAGCCGCCCTTTCGCGCGCGAGGCCACATCAAGCCAAGCCGCAGGTGGCGAGGTGAATTCTGAGTGCAGCCCCATCTGCAGCTCGGCTGCACGTAGGCAAAGCCGTCGGCGGTAAGCCGCCCCGGCCGGAGCGCCCTTTCGCGCGTGAGGCCACATCAAGCCAGCCGCAGCAGCGGCACGGCGGCGGCGGCGGTCAGCACGGCGAGAATGCGCATCGGCGTGAACCGCTCGCCGAGCAAGACGATCGAGATCAACAATGCAAATACGGCGCTGGTGTCGCGCAGCGCAGAGGCGGGCGCGACTGGTGCATGGCCCCAAACCCACAAGATCAACAGATAAGAGGCGACCGACGCGCACGCCGCTGGGACTGCGATGGCCGCATTTGTTCTGATCAGTCGCAATGGCGAGCCGAGCTTACGGTGACGCCAGCCCATCACGACCGCATTGACGATCGAGACGGCAAATCCGTAGCTGAGCGATCCTGCCGTCCGCACGCCCTGCGCATCGCACAGCACATAGAGTGCCGTCGTCACGCCGGCGACCCCGATCCACAGCTGTGCTTGCGGCGGGAAGTCCTTGCTGTTACGCGCGCTGACCGCCAGCATTCCGAGCGACGTCACGATCAACGCCACGCCCACCAACGCGGGCGTGCGGATCATGTCACCTGCCAGCCACGTCGACAGCGGCACGACCAGCATCACCGAAATGGCCCGCGACATCGGGTAGACCAGCCCGAAGCCGCCGTGCTCATACCCTCTCAGCAGTGCAGTGACGGTCATGATGCTGAGCAACGACGAGCCGGCGAGCCACGGCCACGCTGCGAGCGGCGGCAGGCCGGTGTAGATCAGGCACGGCAGCACCAGAAACGCGCTCAGGATTATCTGCGCCGCCATCGCCTCGACGGGCCGCGCACTGGCTTTGACGCCTCCGTTCCACGCCGCGTGTAGCAGCGCGCTCGTCAAAGCAGCGATGACGTCGAGAAGGGACATGGCGGTTTGGGGTGGCGGAGAGAGCGGACGGAGGGACTACGGGTGCGCGCTGTTTTTGCCCGCAAAGGGTGAGCGCGACAAGGGGCATTCGGTGGCGGGGCGCGCGCAGCAGCGATCGCCTGCGGACGCGGGATGGTCGGTTCAGACGCCCGAAGGCGCGCTGAGCTCACCTGAGAGGGGCAATTCTGCCGGTATGCAATGTCCGCAAATGGCGCGATAAGAGACGAGCTGAAACAATTGGTGCGCTTGGGCTCCTCACTGACTTTTGCCTTCTCCGTAGACCTTCACGATTGCGCGTTTGGGGCTCCCGGGCCAGTTGCGATAATTCATATGGATCTCGCGCAGATAGCTCCGCTCGCCCGGCAGTTCGACCGCTAGATCGGTTCCTTGCCGCAGATCACGACCGACCAGAACCGTTTCGGTGAAGCCGTTGATGTAAACGATGCGCAGATCATCCAATTGGAGTTTGCCCTCGGACACGATGAAATGCAGGCTCTTGAACCAGTGCGCTTTGTACCACTGCTCGTCGTTGGCGAGCCGAATGACGTGACCCATCCCGGTATAGCTTACGGTGTCCTGCCCTAGCATCGTCCAGTTCGGCGGCGTCTCCGCGTCAACCTGCGACAGGCCGATCCGACTGTTCAAACCGAAAATGCGCGCGCGCGGCTGGAGCCACTGATTGAACATGCCACCTAACGTCTCGCCGCCAACCGCACTGTAAGTCATCTCGATCTGCGCGATGTAGCTGCGGCGGCCGGGCAACTCGACCACAACGCTGGCGCCGGGACGCACCGATTTGTCCAACGGCAGCTTTTCCTCGAACCCGTTGATGTAGCGCACGAGCAGGCTCTGCAGTTTGACTTCGCCACGGTCGGCCGTAAGTCTCAGGCGGTCATAGCTGCGATTGCGGAAGAACGAATAGGACTGACCAACTGTTACAACGTCGCGCGCCACGGCGAACCCGACGCGCGTCTCCCCGAGTAGCTCCCATAAGGGCTTGGGGTCGCTGCGTCCCTGCGCAAGCGCTATCGTGCCACTCGTCAGCGTGGTCGCGCAAACAAGCAAAACCAACCAATATCTACGCGCCATGCTGTCTCCTCGTCCTGATTCGACCATCCTAACCGACCGAGCGGCTCCGGGATGCGCTAGAGCCCGACCTTGTGCATGGTTTCGTTGATTTGGACAAATCCAAACCCGGCGCATCACCGCCCCAGCCATCATGCCGATGCACTCTTCTAACCCAAACCGCCGTCACCCAGCTCGGCAGGGCCGCGCACGCGAGCTACATGAGTGCTCGCACTCGCCCCCCTGCCACCACGATCTTTTGCCATTGGCACCGCTGCCCCGCTATAAGGCCCCGAACGTCCCCCCGGAATCAGCATGAGGGAGCCTGCCATGAGCGCGGCCGCCACATCCAAGATCACGCCGCAGCAAGTGGCCGAGCACGGCTTCAAGGGCGACGAGTATGCGCGCCTGCTGGAAATCCTCGGGCGCGAGCCGAGCTTCTTGGAACTCGGTATCTTCTCCGTCATGTGGTCGGAGCACTGCTCTTACAAGTCGTCGCGGTTCTGGCTGAAGCAATTGCCGACCAGTGGGCCGAAAGTGATCCAGGGGCCGGGTGAGAATGCCGGTGTGATCGACATCGGCGACGGCGACGCCATCATTTTTAAGATGGAGAGCCACAACCACCCCTCCTACATCGAGCCCTATCAGGGTGCGGCCACCGGCGTCGGCGGCATCATGCGCGACGTGTTCACGATGGGCGCGCGTCCGATCGCCAACCTCAACGCGCTACGCTTCGGCGATCCCGCCCACGAGAAAACGCGGCGGCTGGTGGCGGGCGTGGTCGCCGGCATCGGCGGCTACGGCAACAGCGTCGGCGTGCCGACGGTCGGCGGCGAGACCAACTTCGATGCCGGCTACAACGGCAACATTCTCGTCAACGCGATGTGCGTCGGGTTGGCGAAGCAGGACAAGATCTTCTACTCCGCCGCCAAGGGCGTGGGGCTGCCGGTGATCTATGTCGGCTCGAAAACCGGCCGCGACGGCATCCACGGCGCGACCATGGCGTCCGCCGAGTTCGACGACAAAACCGACGAGAAGCGCCCGACCGTGCAGGTCGGCGACCCCTTCACCGAGAAGCTGCTGATCGAGGCCTGCCTCGAACTGATGTCGACCGACATGATCATCGCCATTCAGGACATGGGCGCTGCCGGCCTGACATCGTCGACCTCGGAAATGGCCGACAAGGGCGGCGTCGGCATCGAACTCGATCTCGATGACGTGCCGCAGCGCGAAGCTGGCATGACCGCCTACGAGATGATGTTGTCGGAGAGCCAGGAACGCATGCTGGTGATCCTGAAGCCGGGCCGCGAACCGGACGCGCAGGCCATCTTCAGAAAATGGGGCCTCGACTTTGCCGTGATCGGCCGCACCACGGATACCGGTCGCATGATCGTCAAGCACAAGGGCGTCATCGAAGCGGATCTGCCGGTCGACAAGCTCGCCAACTCAGCGCCGCTTTATGAGCGGCCCTATGTGTTGACATCAGCGCCTAAAAACATCCTGCCGGAGTGGGTGCCGCCGCCGGAGCACGGCCAACTCGCGTTTCTGAAGACCATGATGGCGTCACCCAATCTCGCGTCGCGCCGCTGGATCTGGGAGCAGTACGATACCATGGTGATGGGCCACACGCTGCAGCGCCCCGGCGGCGACGCAGCCGTGGTGCGTATCCCCGGCACGCAAAAAGCCGTTGCCATCAGTTGCGATGTGACGCCGCGTTATGTGCAGGCCGACCCCCGCATGGGCACCCTGCAAGCCGTCGTCGAGACGTGGCGCAACATCACGGCGGTCGGCGGCGAAGGCATCGCCATCACCGACAACATGAACTTCGGCAATCCGGAGCGGCCGCACATCATGGGGCAGTTCGTCGGCTCCGTGCAGGGCATGAAGGAAGCCTGTGAGGCGCTCAAGTATCCGGTCGTGTCGGGCAACGTGTCGCTCTACAACGAGACCAACGGCGTGGGCATTCCACCCACACCCGCCATCGGCGGCGTCGGGCTCATCCCCGACTGGAGCAAGACGGCGAAAATCGCCCTGCAGCGCGAGGGCGATCTGCTCGTCGTCATCGGACGCGAGAACGGCCATCTCGGCCAGTCGCTTTATCAGCAGGCGCGAACGTCGAAGCTCGAAGGCGCGCCACCGCCGGTCGATCTCGCCGAGGAGATCAAAGCCGGCAATCTCGTCCGCGCGCTGATCCGTGAGGGCAAGACGACGTGCGTGCACGACTGCTCCGACGGCGGACTGCTGGTGGCCATCGCCGAGATGGCGCTGGCGGGCGACCTTGGGGTTGCGTTGCATCCCTACGAAGGGCGCATCCCTGCTCACGCCGCCTGGTTCGGCGAGGATCAGGGCCGTTATGTCGTCGCGGTCACGCCCGCCTTGGCCGAGGAAGTCGCTGAACGCGCCAAGCTACTCGGGCTCCCGTCGCGTATCGTCGGCCGCGCCGGTGGCGACAGCCTGACGCTGAAAGGCGAAACGGCGCTGTCACTGGCGGATTTACGCGCGGCGCACGAGGGTTGGCTGCCCGGATATATGGCGGGGCGGTGAGGGGGAGGAAGAGCACTATTGCTTGGTTGCCGCCACGCGCTCAGCCAACTTTGGGCAATACACACCGACCGGCTGGTCGTAAGGCTGCGCGCCGTCTGCTATTTTCTTGAGCGCGGCAAGCTGAGCTGTTGCCGCTTCGACGTCGCCAGCAACGCATGCAAAGAACAGAAATTGGTAGTGACTCGTCGAATGCGGAAAGTGCGCCAATTCGTCGGCTAGGGCTTTCTTCAACTTCGGCCAATACGGCCCATTGTTCTGAATGTCAGCGTGGCGATGCGGTCCACCGCCCGTCGCCCAATACAGGCGGGCAAGTAACCCCGTGCCATCCGTTTTTTCGCCCAATACTGCTGCCTTATCGGCGAACTGGTAATAAGCCTCGGCAGTTCCGCCCCATTTCGGTGCCAAAAATTGCCCAACTGTCGTGAGGCCAACGACATAGTTTGGAAATTTTTTAAAACCCTGTTCAGCGATGTCGATCATGACGGCGGTATCACCGTTAAGTTGATACTCCACTTTAGCCAGAGTTACGTAATATTCGGGGTCGCCGCTCGCGATCGTGGCGAAGTCGATGAGATGTTTGCGGCTGGCCTCGAGCCATTTGCGATACTCCGCAAATCTGTGTGCGAATACCGTGCTGGCATAGCCATCACCGCGTGCGCGCCACGCACGCGCGTACAGGAGTTTGGCATAGGCGAGATCGGGGGCCGCAGATTGCGGATAGGCCTGCCGCCAGGCTTCGAAGTGCGCTTCCCACTGCTTGGTAATCTCGTCGAGCCGCTCGACGGGTTGTAGCGAGGCAATCTGAGTGATCCCTTCGTAAAAGCTCGGCAATATCGTTTTTCCATCGCCCGCACGGGGGATCTCGTCGCGAACCATCGCCAACGTTTTTTCGAGTTCGTCGAATTTGCGCTGCTGGAATGTAAAATGAGTCCTCTGTTGTAGGCTCTGCATCAAACTATCTGAGCCAATCGATGCCCACTCCTCGCGAGATTGGGCATGAGCACTTGCAATGCCGCCGGTTATCGCTGCCGCTATCGCACAAGCGAACAATGTATATTGCGAAATCTTCTTCAGCACTGAAATTCCCCTCATTTGCGATTCGGCGTGTGCGTCCATTGCAGGCAGTCTTCGTAGAATTTTGGTAGCAGCCAAACCGGTTCGATGATTTTGCCTGCCAGCAGAGCCAGTCCGGCCGCTCTGTCTCCTCCCGATCACCGGCAAGGCAGGCGAGCGCCGTATGCTGGGTGGTCGTTGTGTCGGTGGCTGATACCGCTGCGAGGGCTCGCAGACCCTAACGCATGATCGTCCAATCAGCATCGGAGGTCTCAAACAGCCGGTAGTGGTAAACACTCGCGAACGCTGCACGGTAAATCCTCGCGTACCGCACCGGATCAATGCGGCCGTCGCGGCTGAAAGATAAAGAGCGCACCGTGCGTTCGATGTAGGTGCGCGACCATCCGACGTTCGTCAAAAGATGCTCGATGAGCGCCGTCTGCGGATCTATGTAATTGGGCGCCATCGTGCGTGCTGTATCTGCCAGTATGAATAAATCGTCGAACCGCGTCTTTCTCGCCGCCTCGATCTGGATCATGAGCGTGTACCAGTGCGGATAAGCCTTTGCGTAAGCTTCCGAGCGCTCCAAGACCGACTTGGCCTCAGTTAATCCGCTTTGGGCAGGATCGAATCCGGAAAACATGTTGCGACCGCCGTTGCCGGTATCATAATAATGGTTCGCATACCTGAATAACAGCATCGCATTTATTATGTCCGGTGCTGCCGAATGTGGAAACTTCCGCCGCCATTCGGCAAGAACAGGATCGTATTTCGACTTGCTCGGATGGATCACCTCCGTCCCAGCAACAAAGTTGGCGATCGAGCGGAAAGCGAGATCCTGAAGCGACGAACCGTCCGAGGCTGCGAGCGTGGGATCAATTGAAAGTAACGCTTCCAAGCCGACCACGTCGAGCTTGTGCCACGGTTGAAATACGTTGTGCGAAATTGGTCGCCATTCGGGTATTTGATCCATGTCCTGCTCGGAGTGAGGGGTTGCCCAGACGCTGGTGTCTTTTCCCGCTCGCACACTCGACGGCGTACAAAAAGAAAACAGAAGGGCAACCGCCAAAAGTGCGAGACGCATGAATTATCGCCATTGGATCGAAAACAAGTTGAAAATCAGCCTGCCACGCATTTGCATAATCGTCCGTTGCCAAACAAAATTAAGCTGAAAAATCGATGAATTTGCGTTGCAGCTCGACGCCCGCCTTGGCCGAGGAAGTCGCCGAGCGCGCCAAGCTGCTGGGATTGCCGTCGCGTATCGTCGACCGCGCCGGTGGCGACAGCCTGACGCTGAAAGGCGAGGCGGCGCTGTCACTGGCGGACCTCAGGGCGGCGCACGAGGGCTGGTTGCCTGATTATATGGCGGGGCGGTAAACGCCGTTATGCGTTCGGCTGGGTCGGAACTCCTCTATTGCCTCCGCGTTGGTGGAGTGCAACCGTCAGGAGAGTTTCATGTCGTCCGCACCCGTCAAGTATTCCCCCAGCGTCGAGACGCCGTTGGAAAACGAAACAGCCGCGATCACTGGTCTTCGCGATACGCTGCATTCGATCAACGAAACCACCCTGAGGGATGGCGGACATCGGCTGCGCAGCGTGCATGCCAAAAGCCATGCGTTGCTGAGCGGGGAGATGGAAATATTGGCCAATCTTCCGCCGGCGCTGGCGCAAGGCTTGTTTGCAAAACCCGGCAGACATGCGGTGGTGATGCGCATATCGACCAACCCCGGCGACATCTTGCCCGATGATGTTTCACTGCCGCGCGGCATGGCGCTGAAAGTCGCCGACGTAGAAGGCGACCGACTGTCCGGGTCTGAAGGCCAGACGACGCAGGACTTCCTCATGGTCGATGGACCGGCGTTCGGTGCCGCCGACGCCGCCGCATTTTTGAAAACCGTCAAGACGGTTGCCAAGACGACGGACAAAGCCCCGGGGGCCAAACAGGTGTTTTCAGCCGCGATGCGCGGCCTGGAACAGGTGATCGAGGCGTTCGGCGGCGAAAGCGGTACCGTCAAAGCGCTTGGTGGCCATCCGATGACGCATCCGCTCGGCGACGCCTATTTCAGTCAGACGGCCTTCCGCTATGGCGATTTCATCGCCAAGTTCTCCCTGCAGCCGGTTTCGCCCGAACTCATAAACTTGCATCAGGCGCCGCTCGATGTTCGAGGCAAACCGAATGGCCTGCGTGATGGCATGATCGAATATTTCGCTACCCATGAAGGCGAGTGGGATTTTTGCGTGCAGCTGTGCACCGACCGCGAGACGATGCCGATCGAAGATGCTTCCGTCGTATGGCCGACCGATGAATGCCCATATGTGCCGGTGGCACGCGTACGGATACCCCGACAAAGCGCTTGGTCGCAGCAGCTCTCGGGCGAGATCGACGAAAAAGTTGCGTTCAATCCATGGCAAGGCCTGGAAGCGCATCGCCCGCTCGGCTCGGTCAACCGTGCGCGCCAAGCGTCCTACGAAATGTCCGTAGATTTTCGCAAAGCCGGATATGGCTGCCCAATGCATCACGCGTGAGTCACTGCAGTTTGGATCGCGTTATCTTCACCATGCCGGTTATTGAGTTTTCACACTGACGGTTCTGCTGCATGGAAACGATGCTTGCCGCTTCCCTTTCGCGCTGCTCGGCGAGATTGCGAAACATTTGCGAAATCACCCATGCCAGTGTGCGTCCGAGGCGGGTGCTGGTTCCCAGGCCTCGGTTGATCAGCATGACAAATGACTGGGGGAGGGTGGCTTTCGGAGTGGGCACGAGCGGCTTGGCCCGGTCGCTCAAGATTTCAAGGCCGGTGCTATCGACGGAAAAATCCATCGTAATATCCCATAAAAGCTAGCGGAAAAAATAAAAGTAGGCGCAAACATTATTTGATTGATGCAGAGACGAGATCACTGCTTCAACTGCAGGCCGAATAAAATGCGGCCGAAACAGAGACGTATTCCGCAAGTAATTTCTAACTATCCACGCAAAGCAAAATGAGTGTTTCTAATCTTTCGGTGCCGGGCTGCGACCGCTCTCACGCCCCGCGCATGAACGTCTCTACCTCGGCGCGTGTCGGCAAACCGGCGCGGCCACCGGCCTTGGTGCATTTGATCGCCGCCACGGCGCTGGCGAAGGTGGCAGCGGCGGCACAATCCTGGCCCTCGCCGATGGCCAGCGCGTAAGCGCCGTGGAAGGCGTCGCCTGCGCCTGTGGTGTCGACGACCGAAACTTTCGGTGCCGGGATTGAGATGGCGCGGCCGTCGCGGGTCAGCAAGCGCACGCCTGCCGCCCCCAACGTCACGCCGACGGTCACGCGCAGCCGATCGTAAGCGATGGCCAGACCGCGTTCGGGATCGTCGGTGGCGGCAAAGGCAGACAGTCCGGCCTGGCCGAATATGGCGTGATCGGCGAACGGACAAAGCCGTTCGTGATTTCCCGCAGCCGCCGGCTCGATATCGAGCACCGTCGGCACGCCGCGCCTGCGCGCTTCCGCCAACACCTGCTCCGCCGCCGCCGGCCATTTGACGTCGGTCAGCACGGCCCGCGCATTCGCGACGCCGGAAACATCCAGCGCCGGCGTCTTTGCGTGCAGCCGCGGATCGACGTCGCCGATGATGGCGCGCTCGCCGCTCGTGTCCACGAGGATCGCCGCGCTGATCGAGCGGGCCCCGTCGACGAAATGGACACTGGCCAGATCGATGTGCTCGGCGCGCAGTTGGTCGAGAATGGCGGTGCCGATCATATCCGAGCCGATGGCGCAGATGAGGCGCACATCGCCGCCGAGGCGCGCGGCTGCGACCGCGGCGTTGGCCGCCTGCCCGCCGCCGACTTCGAGATAGTTGAGCGAGCGCATTTTTTGTCCGGGCATCGGCAGGTGCGGCACCGTCCAGATGCGGTCGAGCGTCGCGTTGCCAACGCAGATGATCGAAGTCGCCATGGGACACCTGTTGACTGCGGCGGCGAACTTGGACGTGGCGACGGACCGATCAGGCCACGTCCTGCGGGTCTTGGAGGCCGAGCAACTCGAGATCGCCCGCCCGCGCCGTCCGATCGAACGCCAGAAAAAACTCGTCGAGTTGGGGCGGTTTTACCGGCGTCCCCGCGAGCATAGCATGAACTTGCCCGCGATGGTGGATCTGATGCTGAAGGAGGTGCACCAGCAGATCGTCGCAGCGCTCGTCGATCACGCCGGCGCTGCCGGGATTGGTGGTGATTTCGGTGTCGAGGTGCGCGTTGGTCAGGCCGTCGCAGAAAACCGTCAGGCGAACATCCATTACCGACTGCGCTACCGCGAGTGATGCCATCGTCGCATGCGGCGCGAAGTCATGGAATGCGCGCGGACCCAGGCCACCGCACGACAGCGCGTCGATGTAGTAGCCGTCGACCGCAAGAATATGGTTCAGCGTCGCCCTGATCGACGGGAAAAAGCTGATGCGGGGAGCGGCGAACTCAGCGCGAGGCACGCTTGATGCAGCTGATCATTCGCCCACGCATTGTTACGCGCCATTTTCCGCATGTGGCTGCTAGGGACATGGGGAATTGGTATCCTCAAGCTACTGCCGATCAATCCGGCTTAGCCTTTAGAACGGTACTTTCGCAGTGATGTTGAGCGAGGTGATGTTTTTCATGACCCAGTTCCAACCAACAGTAGTCAGTTGGCAAGCGCTGAAGCTATCGCCTGTTTCATCGATTACTTGTTTCAATTCAACGTGGCCACTGAAAGACAGATTGAACAATGCTACATTTGCCGCGAGATTGTTGTAGCCAAGCGTCTCCATTTCGCCCTTGATTATGTAGACACTTACCCATGAATCGATCGTCGCGCTACTCGCCTGCATTCCTATCGAGGCTAGACAGGCTAGCTCATATGGTTGGAACTCGGATGCAGTCAATTTGCCCGAAGTTACCGGCGGTATGCTTGATCGGGTCTGGCGCTTCGTTTGAAGCGCTTTGCAGCGTTCCTCGATCTGCGTTGCCAGGTTAACGTAGTCGCTGGGGGACTCAACCTTGTATCTGATAATTTTGCGGTGCTGGATATCGAACGGATACTTCGTCTGCCATTCTTCCGAACTCACAATGCAAATGTCTTTCCCAACCGCGATTGCGTAGCCAAGTTCAAACCAGACATTAGGATTGTCCAATGTTACATCCGCAAAGCAAATGGCGGATTGGCGGATGCCAGTCTCGATTTCTTCGATCGGGATTGAGGCACCGGGGTCGCGATCAACTCTGTAAGGTTCTAGCCCGGCGGCTAAAACAGAAGGCTTAAAAACTTCATCAAATCGCTTATCAAACCTTCCACCGTCAAAA
>JANYHG010000178.1 GCA_025359165.1 Hyphomicrobiaceae bacterium | reverse complement strand
AATCGGCGTCCAACGGTAGATGTCGCGGAGTGAAATTTCGGCGTTTATGGCGGGCAGCGCATGCGTCGCATCAAGGCCGGTGCATGTCGTGCCGCCCCAGCCATCGGCGCGGTCGAAACGAACGATTTCGGCCTTCGCGGTGGCGACCGTCACGTAATGCTGGCAGTTCGGAACGCTGGCATAGACCTGTTTGCGCCAAGCGCGGTCGGCCTTCGTATTCGACTTCGACAGCACCTCGAAAATGATCAAGGAGTCTTCTGTGACCGGCAGCCCCAGCAACTCGTGTTCCTGCACGACGAGGTCTGGTTGCGGCAAACTGTTGGTCGATGCCGGCACGCGCGTTCCGACGCCGAGATTTGCGGTCCAGGTGGCGCTGTTGGCGAGTTTGATCTCATCGAGCAAACTGACGAAAGTTGCTGCAATTCGTTGATGCCATTGTGTCGGCGCTGCGTTCATGACGGCCAATCCCTCGACCAATTCCCAGCGTTCGCCGTCCGGACGCTGCTCCGCGAACGCGAGGAAGTCCTCGACGGTCATCTGATCTTTGTCAGCCAGCTTGGCCTGCATGGGACTCGGGTTCCTGGACGGCTACGCGCTGCGATTATTCCGCCGCCTGCTTTTTTGCGGGCTGCAGGTGACTGAGAATGGTACTCCGCACGAAATGCGCGGTCATGGGCGTTCCGTCGTAGTTGAGCACGGAAACCAGTTTCTGGCCCGGCACGTCCGCCTCGACCATCAGCAGTGAGCGCATCTGGCCGTCGCGGTTCTGCTCGATGACGAACACGGTATCGTGCGCGGCACAGAATGCCTTCACCTCGGCGTTGAACGGAAAAGCCTTGAGCCGCATTGAATTGAGCTTGAAACCTTCGGTGGTCAATTCGTCGAGCCCTTCGAGTATGCCCGGACGCGTGGCACCGAAATAGATCACGCCGATTTTGCATTTCGGATCGCGGGTGACGATCTCGGGCTTTGGGACGAGGCTCGCGGCCGTCACGTCGAACTTGCGGCGAATGCGTTCGATCATGCGCGCGTGGACCGTGCCGTCTTCGGTATAACGCGCGTTTTCGTCGTGGCTGGTGCCGCGCGTGAAGAAGGCACCCATGGTTGGATGCGTGCCGGGCAACGTACGGTAGGGAATGCCGTCGCCGTCGATATCCTGATAGCGGCCCCAAGGTTGGCCGCGCCGCTCCTTGAAGCTCTCGAGTTCCGCAGCGGTCAGCACCTTGCCGCGATCGTGCACCTTGGCATCATCCCACACGAACGGATCGCACACCCAATCGTTCATGCCGATGTCGAGATCCGACATGACGATAACCGGCGTCTGCAGGCGTTCGGCGAGGTCGAAAGCCTCTGTGCCCATAGAGAAACATTCAGTCGGATCGGCAGGGAACAGCAGCACGTGTTTGGTGTCGCCGTGGCTGGCGTAGGCGCAAGACAACACGTCAGGCTGACCGGTGCGGGTGGGCATGCCGGTGGAGGGGCCGCCGCGCTGGATGTTGAACAGCACCAGCGGGACTTCGGCGAAGTAGGCAAGGCCGAGGAATTCACTCATCAGTGAGATGCCGGGACCCGACGTGGCCGTGAACGAGCGTGCGCCATTCCATCCCGCGCCGATGACGACGCCGATGGCAGCCAACTCGTCTTCCGCCTGCACGACGCCGACCATCTTGTGGCCGTCCTTGGTGTTGCGGAATTTCCGGGCGTGTTTTTCGAAGCCCTCGGCAACCGACGTCGACGGCGTGATCGGATACCAAGCGCAGACCGTTGCGCCGGCATAGACCGCAGCCAGTCCTGCCGCTTCATTACCGGTCACGAGTATCTTGCCGTTGGCGGAATGCGCGCTACTGGCGTCGATATTCTGCACGCGGATCGGCAGCGGGCAGGCGAAGTTCTCGAGCGCATAGGTACGCCCCAGTTCGACGGCGGCCATGTTGGCTGCGACCAGCTTTTCCTTCCCCTTCAACTGATCCTCGATGGCACCCTTGACGACGCCCATGTCCATGTCGAGTAGCGCCGTCAGCGCACCCACATAGACCATGTTCTTGAACAGTTGCCGCTGGCGCGGATCGGACCACTTTTTCGCGCACATCTCGGCGATCGGCACCGGGATGATCGTAACGTCGTCACGAGCCCATTTGCGCGGCAAGGACGAGTCGTAGAGCAGCCAACCGCCCGGCACGATAGCCGCCAGATCTTCCTTGTAGCTCTGTGGGTTCATGGCCACGAACAGATCGACGCCGTCGCGGCGGCCGAGGTAACCTTTGCCCGAGACGCGCACTTCGTACCAGGTGGCGAGGCCCTGAATGTTGGACGGGAAGATGTTCTTGGGGCTGACGGGAATGCCCATGCGGAACAGGGTTTTGACGAACATCTGGTTGGCAGATGCCGAACCGGAGCCGTTGACCGTGCCTATTTTGATCACAAAATCGTTGATGCCGGACATTCGTTGTTCGCCTACTTGTTTAATCGATGCGCGACCAACCCCGGGCCACGACTGTGATGTAAAACGGTGATTACCCGTACCATTTCTTCACGAACACGGAAGAAGACACTGTACGGATAACCATTAACGCTGGCTTTTCTTACGTCTTCGATTTTGACGGGAAACAGTAATGGACCTGCCTAGATCCGGCACAGGATTTGTTCAACCCGTCGCAAAAATGCTTCACCCACTCCGTCGGATTGCTCGTTGTACCAGTCTCGAGCCGTAACGATATCATCGGCGGCAGATCGTTGGATCGAAAGCCTATATGTCATTGGCGATCAATGCGCTGCCTGAACTGCTGCCACGTTTCCCCGAGTATCTGATCGCCGTCATCCTCGGCGATACGTTGCCGCAGCAGGCGTAGTTGCCAAGTGGGTAACGACCGCTCGTCGGCACCCTCCTCCAGGGACGTCAGGATCGCATCGGCAATAGCAACCCGATCTTCCGCCGGTAGCGCGAGGATGACGGCCAGATCGATGTTTTTAATAATAGTCATCGCCAAAACGCCTCGTGCTTTGTCGGGTCGGGCGATACCTCGCTCCGGCATACTTCATTCATCACCGTTTCACTTCAAATACGCAGTGTGATTGCTCAGGCAGGCCTTCGAGGCTTGGGCTTCGACGTACATGTATTTCTGCATGTCCCAGGCTCCGGTCGGGCACCGCTCGGCGCAGAGGCCACAGTGCAGGCACATGTCCTCGTCCTTGGCCATGATGCGTCCGGTCTTGAGCGGCATCGAGACATAGACATCTTGCGCCGGATTGAGCGCGGGAACGCGCAACTCCAGCCGCAACGCTGCCTCGTCGTCGTTATCGGTGAAGTTGATACAGTCGACCGGGCAGATATCCATGCAGGCATCGCACTCGATGCAGAGCTTTTCGCTGAACACGGTCTGCACGTCGCAATTGAGGCAACGCGCAGCTTCCGCCAGTGCCCGCATTTCGTCGAAGCCGAGTTCGACTTCCAGTTTCAGATTGGCCAGCGACTTCTTCAGGTCGGCATGCGGCACCTGCACGCGACGGCCCGCGTCATAATCGTTTTTGTACGACCACTCATGGATCCCCATCTTCTGGCTGACGAGCGTGTGGCCGGGGGCGGGGCGGTCTGTCAGCGTCCGGCCATGGCAGAACGCATCGATCGAAATGGCGGCCTGATGACCGTGCGAGACCGCCTTGATGATATTTTCCGGACCCCAAGCGGCATCGCCACCGAAGAACACTTTCGGATTGGACGACTGGAACGTAACCTTGTCGACTGTGGGCATGCCCCACTCGCCGAACGTGACGCCACTGTCTTTCTCGATCCATGGAAACGCATTGTCTTGGCCGACGGCCATCAGCACTTCGTCGCAGGGAATGGTGACCATTTCACCCGAGGCGACGAGCTTTGGCCGGCCTTTGGCGTCGACGCCTTGCTCGGTCATTTTCTCGAAGATCATGGCGGTGAGTTTGCCACCCTCGACCACGAACGATTTCGGCGCGTGGTTGTCGAGGATCGGAATGCCCTCGTGCATGGTGTCGCGCACTTCCCAGTCCGACGCCTTCATGACCTTGCGCGGACTGCGCACCGTCACGGTGACGTTTTCGGCACCGAGCCGTCGCGCGGTGCGGCAGCAGTCCATTGCCGTGTTGCCGCCGCCGATGACGATGACACGGCGGCCGATCTTTTCGACATGGCCAAAGGCGACCGAAGTCAGGAAGTCGATGCCGACGTGAATGTTCTTGTCGGCCTCGGCGCGACCGGGAACGTCGAGATCCTTGCCTTTCGGCGCGCCGGTGCCGACGAAAACGGCGTCATAGCCTTCCGACAGTATGGCTTTGAGGCTTTTGACCTCATGGCCGAAGCGCGTTTGGACGCCGAATTTCAAGATCCGGATTACTTCGTCGTCGAGCACCTGCTCGGGAAGCCGGAAGGACGGGATATTGGTCCGCATCAGACCGCCGCCCTTGGGGTCCTTCTCGTAGAGCGTCACCGCATAGCCGAGCGGCAGCAGATCGCGGGCGATGGTCAGCGACGCCGGACCCGCGCCGAGCAACGCGACGCGTTTGCCGTTCTTGGTCGCGGGAATGTCCGGCATGAACACGTCGATGTCGCCCTTCATGTCGGCAGCGACACGTTTCAGGCGGCAGATCGCGACCGGCTCGGCATCTTTGCGCGTGGGATCTTTGGCGGTGCCCTCGTCGCCAAGCTGCACACGACCGCGGCGGCATGCCGGCTCGCAGGGACGATCGCATACGCGACCGAGAATGCCCGGGAAGACATTGCTTTCCCAATTGAGCATGTAAGCGGCTGCATAGCGGCCTTGCGCGATCAGCCTGATGTATTCGGGAACAGGGGTATGCGTCGGACAGGCGTATTGGCAATCCACGACTTTGTGGAAATATTGGGGGTCGGCGATGTTGGTCGGCAGCGTGCTGCCGCGTGTGCGTCGTGCACCGCTTTTTTTGGCAAGCGTTCGCGCTTCGGCAATCTGGCTCATGCAGTCCGTCTCCGCCCCTGCTGGCGCCCGGTTCAGCACCAGGCGAGTTGCGCCGTTGACAGCGCATTTGGAGGCTCGTCGAGCATCAGGCTCGGCCGAACCGCCAGATCGGCCGACGCACCCCCGCGCCGCCGTCCTGATTTGCCGGGACTTTAAGGACCTCCACAACCAAAAGGCAAGAGGCAGGTCGGAGGTTGGTCCAGTCTGGTCACGCTCGTTCACAAGTCAACGGCGCACGGCGCGCGCACATCTGCAACGCCGTTACGCCCTATCGACCTCAAGGGAGACCGCGCTATACCGGACACTCTCTCCCGCCGCACCGTCTGTCGAACTCCCGCACCATGACCTTGCTTGCCCTCCTGATCAAAATCTCGGTGCCGCCGCTGTTGGTTGCGCTGATGTCGCTGGCTGCACGGCGGTGGGGGCCGACTTTTGGCGGCTTGATCATGGGTCTGCCGTGGATGACCGGGCCGGTGCTTTATTTTCTCGGCAACGACAAGGGGATCGACTTTCTCGTCGACGCCGCGCGGGGTGCCGAACTGGCGGTCTGGGGCATGGGCGGGTTCATCTTGTGCTTCGGTTACGCGGCGGTAAACGGTGCCAGTTGGCCATGGGCCTTGAGCACGGCAGTGGCGGGATATGCCGCCGTCGGTCTGTTGACCCAAGGGCTGGTGGTGTCGCACGGGGCGGCTGTCGGTGTTGCGCTGGCCATTCTGATCGCCACCAACCGCTTGCTACCGTACCCGGCCACCGCCGCCGTGCCTGGTCGTTTGCCGGCCTGGGATATCCCGGCGCGGATGGTCTGCACTTTCGTGCTGGTTGCCGTCATCATGGTCACGACCGACGTGCTCGGACCGCAACGCTCCGGTCTCGTCGCGAGCTATCCTGTCATCTTGACGGTCATCGGCGTCTTCACTCTGCGGCAATGGGGACCGGATGCGTTGCTGCGGGTGCTGCGGGGCATCTCGCTGTCGTTGCTGACGTTCGTCGGCTTTTTTGCCGTCATCGGATTTGCAGCGCCGGTGCTTGGCCTGTCGGCCAGTTATGCCGCTGCCACCGCCACCGCCCTGTGCATCGGCGGCACGTTGGTCGGCTGGAACCAGCGTCGGTCACGGCAAGCAACGGCTGCAAGCGGGTAGCTCGGCAGCCCCTTGCTTGACACTCTGCCTGCTCCGTGGTGATCCCGGCATCAGTGACCTAATCCACACGGAGCACGACTGTCATGGCACGCGCGTTCATCTTTCCCGGGCAGGGCAGCCAATCCGTCGGTATGGGCAAGGCTTTGGCCGAGGCCTTTCCCGTCGCGCGTGCCGTGTTCACCGAGGTCGACGACGCACTGGGGCAAAAACTCTCCGCCATCATGTGGGACGGATCAGCCGAAGCGCTGACGCTGACGGAGAACGCTCAGCCCGCGTTGATGGCGGTCAGCGTCGCCGTGATGCGCGTGTTGGAGGTCGAGTACGGCCTAAAACTCGCTGATACGGTCGAGTTTGTCGCTGGCCACAGCCTCGGCGAATACTCGGCTCTGGCGGCTGCCGGTACGTTCTCCGTCGGCGATGCGGCGCGTCTGCTGAAGCTGCGCGGGCAGGCCATGCAGAAAGCGGTGCCAGTCGGTGTCGGTGCCATGGCTGCCCTGCTCGGTGTGACAGTCGACGTTGCCCGCAAGATCGCAGTCGAGGCCGCGCAAGGCGATGTCTGCGACGTCGCCAACGACAACGATCCCGGCCAGGTGGTGCTGTCGGGGCACAAAGCGGCGATCGATCGCGTCGCTGAAGTCGGCAAGCCTCACGGCCTCCGCCGCGCCATGCCATTGCCGGTGTCGGCACCCTTCCACTGCAGGCTGATGCAACCTGCCGCCGATGCGATGGCCGAGGCGTTGCGCAAAGTGACGATGCATATTCCCGTCGTGCCGGTGGTCTGCAACGTGCTGGCGGCACCGATCTCCGACCCCGCCGAAATCAGGCAGCGCCTCGTCGAGCAGGTCACCGGCACCGTTCGCTGGCGCGAATGCATGCTCGCGATGGCCGCTGCCGGCGTGACCGAGTTCTACGAGATCGGCAGTGGCAAAGTGCTGTCGGGCTTGGCAGGTCGTATCGACAAGTCCTTCAAGTGCACGACCGTCGGCACGCCCGACGACGTCAAGGCGGTGTCGGCGGTGTTGGCCGGTTAGGCTCTGTCGAGATCCAGCCGAACGGCTACTCCGTTCGACTGCAGCAGCTTGGCGACTTCGCCGGCGCGGCGGCGGAACTCGCCTTCCGAACCAGCCTGTCCTTCAAGGTCGGCGCAGACGCCGGCGGCGAGCTGCTTGCGGCTGAGGATGACAACAGTGTTTCGCGTCGCCGTGTCCGGCGCAGCAACGCGTGTGGTTGCGTCCGCCACCGCCGTCACAACGCCGCCAGCGACGGTCGCGCCGGTGATCGTGTCGACCAGCACGAAGCTTCCCGTAGCTTGCGACACTGCGAACGTATCGAGCGCCACCGGACGCGCCAATTCGATCGCCGCTACGGCGATATCGTTGACCGCGCAGGTCGAAGCCGGTGCCCGCGCCAGCGTCTCGAGATCGAGACGTGCCTGCACGTCGAGCCGCGCGACCGGCACCAGATCGGTCGCCGTTCGCAGTAGATACGCATTGCCCGGATCGAGCGGTTGCTCCGAGAGCCACACGAGCCGCGCTTCGATCGCCTGCGTCGCCTTGGGCGCGCTCTGCGGACTGGCCAACACGGCCCCGCGCGAAATATCGAGGTCGCGGTCCAGCACCAAGGCGACCGCCTGCCCGCTCAGCGCTTCCTCGAGATCGCCTGACATCGTCGCAATCCGCGCGATGCGTGCCTCGCGTCGGCTTACGGCGTCGACGATGGTGTCGCCGACCCGCACCGTGCCTGCCGTAATCGAACCGGCGAGGCCGCGAAAATCCTGGCCGTCACGCAACACCGTCTGCACCGCCATGCGGAACGGACCGGTCGACTGTGTGGCGGCAGACGGCACCTGATCGAGATGGTCGAGCAAGGCGGGACCCTGGTACCACGGCATGTTCGCGCTGCGATGCACGATGTTGTCGCCCGTGACGGACGCTACCGGGATAGCCACCGCCGCGTCGAAGCCGAAGCGCCATTGCAACGCCTTGAAGTCTGCCTCGATCTCGCGGAACCGCGCCTCCGACCAGTCGACGAGATCCATCTTGTTGACCGCCAGCACCACGCGGCGAACCCCGAACAGGTCGAGGATTGCGGCGTGACGACGCGTCTGCCTTTTGATCCCCGAACGCGCATCGACAAGCATGATCGCGACATCAGCGTGGCTGGCCCCGCTGGCCATGTTGCGCGTGTATTGCTCATGTCCGGGACTGTCGATGATCACAAAGCGCCGCTTGGAGGTGTCGAACGTGCGCCAGGCGATGTCGATCGTGATGCCCTGCGCCCGTTCGGCGATCAGCCCGTCGACGAGCAGGCTGTAATCGAGGTGCTTGCCGTCGAGCACGCGGCGGTCCGATTTGCGCAGCGTTTCACGCTGGTCGTCGAACAGGTCAGAGCCGTCCCACAGCATCCGGCCGATCAGCGTCGATTTCCCGTCATCGACCGAACCGCAGGTCAACACGCGCACGATGCCGGCGAGGTCGCGTTGCGGTGCGACGGCCACTGCCGAGGTCACTGTCGAGGTCACTGCCGCTGCCGCTGATTTCAAAGCCTGCCGCGCGCTCATCAGAAATACCCTTCTTGCTTTTTCTTTTCCATGGCACCGGCCTGATCGTGGTCGATCAAACGGCCGATACGTTCACTCGTGCGTGCCGACAATGTCTCCGCCACGACGCCGTCGATATCAGTCGCGTCGGAGGCGACCGCTGCGGTCAGCGGCCAGCAGCCGAGCGTTCGAAAGCGCACGCGCCGGGTTACGATTTTTTCATGCGGCGCTGGCGTGAGCCGCGCGTCGTCCAGCACGAGCAACTGTCCGTTGCGTTCGATGGTTGGACGGTCCGCCGCAAAATACAGCGGCACCACCGCGAGTTTTTCGCGCGCAAGATAGCGCCAGATGTCCTTTTCGGTCCAATTCGACAATGGAAAGACACGCGCCGTTTCGCCAGATCCGAGGCGTCCGTTCAGCAGTCGCCACATTTCCGGACGTTGCGCCCGCGGGTCCCAGCGATGACCGGCCGAGCGGAACGAAAACACGCGCTCCTTTGCGCGGCTCGCCTCCTCGTCGCGACGTGCGCCGCCGAATGCCGCATCGAAGCCGTGCGCATCGAGGGCTTGCTTCAAGGCCTGCGTTTTCATCACGTCGGTATAGATCGACGGCGTATGATCGAGCGGGTTGATGTTGCGCGCGAGGCCGTCGCGATTGGTGTGCACGATCAGATCGAGCCCGTGCTCGGCGACTGCGGCATCCCGGAAGGTGATCATCTCGCGGAACTTCCACGTCGTGTCGATATGCAGCAATGGGAACGGGATTTTGGCCGGCCAAAACGCCTTGCGCGCCAGATGCAGCAACACCGTCGAATCTTTGCCGATCGAGTACATCAGCACCGGCTTGCGGAACTCCGCCGCAGCCTCGCGAAAGATGTGAATGGCCTCGGCTTCGAGCAGGTCGAGATGGGAAAGTGGGGCTGTCACGCGAGGGCTCCCTCGGAAGGCTGTTTGTGGGTGGGCGGACGGTTGTGGAGACCGCATTCTTTGCCGTCGAGATTTTCCCACCACCAGCGTCCGGCGCGAATATCCTCGCCGGGTGCGACGGCACGCGTGCAGGGTTGGCAGCCGATCGAGGGGAAGCCCCGCGCGTGCAGCGCGTTGACGGGGATGGCGTTAGCCGCGATGTAGCTTTCAAGATCCGGCAAAGTCCAATCGGCGATCGGATTGAATTTCATCAGTTGGAAGTTCGCATCGAAGGCTGCGAACGGCACTTCGGCGCGTCCGTCCGATTGCCCGCGGCGCAAGCCGGTGATCCAGCCTGCAGCGCCTGTCAGGGCGAGACGTAGGGGGCGAACCTTGCGCACGTCGCAGCAGGATTTGCGCGCCTCGACCGAACGTCGAAAGCCGTTGATGCCATCTGATGACGCGAGGTTCTGCAACTCGGCGGCATCAGGTGCCACGACGCGAATTTTCAGCCCATACCGGCTCTCGCTTGCCTCGATAACATCGAGCGTTTCGGGAAAGTGGCGGCCGGTATCGAGCGTGAAGACGTCGACGACCACGCCCGCTTCGGCGATCGCATGCAGGATCGCCTGATCTTCGAGGCCAAGACTGGTCGAAAACGCCAGCCGCCCACTTGTGTAATGCGCTATCGAACGGAGCCGACCCTCGAGCGAGGGCAGCAGGGTGAAGTCGGCGAGCGGCGGCGGATCGAGGCGAATCGGCATGGCTTGAACAACCTTTCGTTCAAGCTGTCTTACAGCAATTCGATCCAGAAAAATCAGGTATGGAAAAATTGAATACTATTTTCTAGGCATACATGCCTCTTGGAGGAAAATTTTATGCTGTTTATCGCGCCGTGAAAACGCAGTGCTCGCGAGTGGTCTGCAGGGCTTGCCAAATTGCTCGCCAGATCGTGCTATCGCTCGCGCCGCAGGATAGTCTCGAGCAAATCCAGCTCGTCCCCGGCCCCCTGCGTGCGCTGCAGCAGCGGCTGCAAACGGCGATCCAGCATCAGGCACGCAAAGCCGTGCACAAGGCTCCACTTTGCGGCAATGCTAGCTGATTGCCCAACCGACAGTCGCTGTGTCGCTGTCGGCGAAGCCGGCATCGTTTGCCCGTTTGCGGTGCCACTGGCGAGAACCGCAAACGCCGCGCGATTGGCGTCTCGCAGCGCTGGTCGTTCGAAATCCAGCCGTCCGCTGCGGAACATCAACGTGAACAATTCCGGATTGTCGCGCGCGAATTTTACGTAACCGATCCCGAGCGCATCGATCGGCTCGAACGAACCGATCTGCGCCTCGGCTTCCGCAATTAGTGCTGTCCGGAACCGCGCATATCCGACGGCCGCCAATTCGCTGAGCAGACCACGAATGTCGTCGAAGTGATTTTTGGGTGCCGCATGCGATACCCCCGCCTCTCGCGCAGCCGCACGCAGCGTCAGGCCCTCTACTCCATCGCGTTTCAGGATCGTCTCGGCCGCTTGCAACAGTGCCGATTTCAAGTCGCCGTGGTGATAGCGCGGAGCATCCGGATCGGGTTTTGGCATTTCAGTCACGAGTACACTTTGGTTGAAAGGCACCCAAGTTGACGGTGTCAATATATATTGACAGCGACAACATTAAGCGCGACATGAAGTTGACGCTGTCAATATGGCGTCCGTTGCTCAGTTTTGTCCATCCGGAGCCGTTGCCATGATGCTCGCCCTTTCGTTCGCCGCTTCTCTTGCGCCATTGCTCACGGCCTCGCCCGCTATTCAACTGCATGCGTTCGCCGCGATGGGCGCGTTCGCTCTGGGAGCGGTGCAATTGCTGGCTCCCAAAGGCACCATTCCGCATCGCACCTTCGGCTGGCTATGGGTCATCCTGATGCTGACTGTGGCAATATCCTCCCTGTTCATCCACACGATCCGATCCTTCGGTCCGTTCAGCGCGATTCATTTTTTGTCGCTGTGGGTCATTGGTGCAGCACCGCTTGCCGCCCTATCGGCCCGGCGGCGCGACATCGGTGGGCACAAAAAGCGGATGATGGCCCTGTTTGTCTTCGCCCTCGTCGTGGCCGGGTATTTCACCTTCATGCCGGGGCGCATCATGCACAACGTCCTGTTCGGATCGTGATCCCGTCCTCAGACATGGCCGCTAAGACGCAATCCGGCACCGTCAGCCCATCGGCTTTTGATTTTCGCACCCACATTTCTCGAAAAAGAAATTCACCGGGTGCGGTCGAGCCGCGCATGATTTTGGGGGTAGTCGGCGCGCGGCATCTCGCACTCCGCCTGCTGTGCTTGTCCACCGTCTCCCGCTAGAACTCTCTCAACCTCGGAGCTTGGAGGAGGGACAGATTTGGACGGTTTTCGTAGCTCAAAGTCGCCACAAGTAACTCCGCCACTTCCAGCAGCCCTTGCTACCCTTGAGACGTTTGATCAATCGTCCCGGTGAGAGCAAGTTGAAAACGAGTTTGCCGCAACCTGAAGCAGAAATCACGCGCAAGTTGCAAGAGTGGTAAGCCAGCGCTGGAACCGAGGCTTCTTTGCATTGCGTTGATGCTACGCATCGTCGCGAGCCACCTCGTGTGATAAGCAGATCGTCGAAACGTTGGCCGAAACTACCAGACACGAGCACACCACCTGATGATCGTTTCCGAAAGTCCCGACGTGCGCTGCCTCGTCTGCAACTGCCGTAGCAGCATGGCCGTCGATGGCGCGGGCGTCGCCGCAGCCTTGGGTCAGACGGCACCGTTCAAGGTGCACACCGAACTGTGCCGGTCGCAACTGGCGGACTTTGAAGCTGCCGTGTCCAGCGATACACCCGTGCTCGTCGCCTGCACACACGAACAGGCTGTGTTCACTGCCGCCGCTGCCGAAGCTGACATACCCGTCGACAAAGTTCGTTTCACAAACATCCGGGAGCGCGCGGGCTGGTCGTCGGCTGCGGCTGGCGATCTCACGCCCAAGTTCGCGGCCCTGCTTGCCGAGGCGCGTCACCTGCCGACCCCCGCACGCCTGACGACGTTGCAGTCCGACGGCCGGTGTCTCGTTTATGGCGACGGCGAGGCTGCGCTCGACATCGCGGCATTGCTCGCCTCGCGTCTCGACGTCTCGGTTCTGCTCAGCGGTGCCGCTGGCGTCGCCCCCCCTGTCAAGCCTTCAGGCAGCATCGCCAAAGGCTCGATCCGCACGGCGACGGGCCATCTTGGTGCCTTCGACATCGAGATCGCCGGTTACGCCGCAGCGTTGCCGTCCTCGCGCGCGACGCTGACGTTCGCACCACCGGCGACGACGGCGCGCACGACGGCCGACCTGATCGTCGACGTGTCCGGGCGGGCAGCGCTTTTCGCGCCGGGTGCCCGCCGCGATGGGTATATCCGGCTCGATCCGACACGGCCCCAGACCTTCGCCGGCGCGTTGCTCGAAGCGTCCGAAATGACCGGCGAGTTCGAAAAGCCGCTGTATGTGGACTACGACGCTGCGATCTGTGCTCACTCTCGCTCCGGCAAGGGTGGTTGCACAAAATGCCTCGATGTCTGCCCGACGGGCGCAATCACCTCGGCGGGCGACAGTGTCGCAATCGCTGCCAAGATCTGCGCCGGTTGCGGCGCATGTGCCGCCGTCTGCCCGACGGGTGCGGCCAGTTACGCCTATCCGCCGCGAACCGACCTCACGGTACGCATGGCAATTTTGCTCGGCACTTATCTCGCAGCCGGTGGAACAAGGCCCCACCTGCTCGTTCACGACGCCGTACACGGCACCGGCGTAATCGAAGCTCTTGCGCGGTTCGGCGACGGTCTGCCCGCAAACGTTTTGCCGCTGGAGGTGTTTTCGATCGCCACCGTTGGTCACGACGCTATGGCCGCTGCGATCGTCCTGGGAGCGGAGCACGTCACTTTGCTCGCCGATCCAAAATTTGCCGACGAGCACGATAGTATCGCACGCGAGATCGCACTGCACACCGCCATCTTGACAGGCCTTGGCCATGACGCCCCGCGTGTGCACATGACGTTGACTTCGGACCCTGACGCACTGAGCGCAGCGCTGGCGATGCAGCCACTTATAAGCGCAATCAAACCTGACACGTTTCTTGCCACCGGCACCAAGCGCGATCTATCGCGGACTGCGTTGGCCAAGTTACACGCATCCGCCCCCGCGCCCGTCAACCGGATTGCTCTGCCGCCGGGCGCACCCTATGGCAATATCGGCATCCGCACCGAGGGTTGTACGCTTTGTCTGGCCTGTGTCGGGGCATGTCCCGTCAATGCGCTCCACGACAATCCCGACAGACCCGAATTGTCGTTCACCGAAGCTGCCTGCGTGCAATGCGGGATCTGCGTCTCGACGTGTCCCGAGCAGGTGCTGTCGCGCGAACCGCGTTACGACTTTACATCCCAATCGCTCAGTCCCCGCATCCTAAAAAGCGAGGAGCCGTTCTGTTGTGTCAGCTGCAACAAACCGTTTGGCGCAAAATCGACCATTGAGCGTGTGATCGCCAAGCTTGAAGGCAAACACGCTATGTTTAAAAATCCGGCGCAGGTACGCCTCATCCAGATGTGCGATACCTGTCGCGTCGTGGCGCTGTCCGAACTCGGCAACGATCCTATGCGACTGGGAGAGCGCCCGCGCGTAAGAACGAGCGCGGACTACGTCGACGTAAAATCACCCCCCAGAGCCAAAACTTCCGACGATTATCTCACCTGACCCGTCTCACTAAAACCGCGACGGTGCGCAAGGCACCGTCGCGGTCCAATTCCGGCTACTTGGCGAGCTTACAGCTTGCGATGTATCGCGTCGGCGGCTTTGTCTGCCGTATCCTTCACCGCGCCCTTGGCATCGCCCATTGCTTTCTGGGCCTCGCCTTTGATCTCCTGCGCCTTGCCGTCGACTTCCATCTTGTCCGAACCAATGGCCTTGCCGACGGTCTGCTTGACGTTGCCCATCGCCTCGTTGGCGGTGCCTTTGATCTTGTCGGTGGTGCTGCCCATCGTAAAATCCTTTTTGTTTGATCGAACACGATGTCCGATCTCCCTGACGGGTGATAGAACGCGAGACATGCGTTTGCGTTCCGATTCGACGCTTTGAAAGTCTGCCATGCCGACACCAGCCCGTGCGCACAGAACAGTTCCATTTCGCAAAATGAACGGCCTCGGCAACGAGATCGTCGTCGTCGATCTACGCAAAGACAGCCACGTTTTCACTGCGGGGGAGGCCGCAGCCATCGCGGCTTCATCTCGGTCGCATTTCGATCAGATGATGGTACTGCATGCGCCGACGACAGCCGGAACCGAGGCTTATGTCCGGATCTACAACACGGACGGCTCGGAAGCGCAGGCCTGCGGCAACGGCACACGCTGCATCGGATGGCTGGTGGCCAAAGAAACGGGCAAGCCGAGCTTTAAATTCGAAACCGTCGCCGGCGTACTCGACGTCGAAGTTTCCGATATCGACCACATCAGCGTCGACATGGGGAAGCCACGGTTCGGCTGGGCCGATATTCCCCTCGTCGAACCGTTCCACGATACCCGCGCCATCGAACTGCAGGTCGGCCCCATAGATGCGCCGCTCATCCATTCGCCGTCTGTGGCCAATATCGGCAACCCTCACGCTGTCTTCTGGGTGGATCGCCTGGATATTGTCGATCTCGGCAAGGTCGGTCCCATGCTGGAGCATCACCGGTTGTTTCCGGAGCGGGCAAACATTTCGCTGGCGCAAGTCGTCAATCGGCACGAGATCCGCCTCGCGACGTGGGAGCGTGGCGCGGGCCTGACTCGCGCCTGCGGCTCTGCCGCTTGTGCCGCCGCCGTCTCGGGCGCTCGCAAGAAACTCACCGACCGTATCGTGACGGTGCATGTGCCTGGAGGTCCACTGCACATCGAGTGGCGCGCCGATGATCACATCGTCATGACCGGGCCCGTGCAAGACGAGTATGCGGACGTGGTCGTCGTCTGAGCAGAGTCGTCTTCTGAGCAAAGACGTTTCGGCAGCGGGCCTACCGGTTCTTGCCCGGGACCCACAACACATCACCGGTGCCGCGCGCATTGACGTAGCGGCTCGCGACGAACAAGAAATCCGACAACCGGTTGGCGTACTTGATCGCTGCGGGATTGACGGGTTCATCCGGCTGATCGGCCAGTTGCACCATCAAGCGTTCGGCGCGCCGGGTAATCGTGCGGGCGACATGCAGTGCCGCCGCGCCCGCCGATCCCCCCGGCAGCACGAACGAGCGCAGCGGGCTCAGGGTCTGATTCATGCTGTCGATCTCGGTCTCGAGCCTGACCACCTGGACATCTGTGATGCGCAGGGGCTCGTACGGCAGCTTTTCACCGTGATCGGGCACGCATAGATCCGCGCCGAGGTCGAACATGTCGTTCTGGATGCGGAACAGCATCGCGTCGAGATCAGCCGGTTCGCCCGCGAGGTGGATACGCGCCATGCCGATGGCGGCGTTCGCCTCGTCGACGGTGCCGTAGGACTCGATCCGATGATCATATTTCTTCAGTCGCTTGCCGGTACCGAGCGCCGTAGTGCCGTCGTCGCCGGTGCGGGTGTAGATTCTATTCAGTACGACCATCTGAAAGTTGCCTCTTCGAGTAGTTCATCAACCCGTCATACGGTGCGCTTGAAGTAGATCGCCAGCATGATCGCGACGATCGCAAGAAATTGCAGACCGACGCGCCAGCGCATCAATTGCTGGCTGAGATTGGCGTTGCCACCGCGCAGCATCGTGAACAATCCTGCGACCAGCACCAGGAACACGATGCCGACTGCAGCGGGCACCACATATTGCGAAAATAGGTTCATTGACCGTTTCCTGGGCGTGGGCGATGACTGACGAAAACGTTGTTTCAGTATTGTTCAAGGTTGGACGCGCGAGCTGCCTGCGCAACTCACCCATGCCATAATTCTCGTGATCTCTGATACGGTATTAGGCAATCATCGGACCTGCGGCCGATTCGCAATCTGCGGCGCGGCCCCTTATCGATCTACGATCTGACAGCATTACATTTGCCTTCGACGGTGAGACTGCCGTCGATAACATCGAATGGATACCGTGACCCTTCGCCCGGCCCGATCAGCATCCCGCGCCGCGCCAATTCAGTTGGTGCGTAACAATCGGGCACACCCGCTCGCGCTGTCGTGTGCGATGGCAATCGGCTGCGTGGCGGTCGCCGCCGGGGCGCAGGCGCAAACACGTGATCCGCTGGAGGAGCGTCGGCAGATCGAGGCGACGCGCCACCAACGCGAAGAAGCCAAAAAGGACGCGGTCCAGCGCGACAAGGACATACAGGCCGAACTCGCACGCATCCAGCAGGAACGCGAAAGCCTCAACACCAAGCTTCTCGACAGCGCCAAAGCGATCCAGGCGAGTGAGGCACAGCTGACCGCGCTCGAACAACGGCAGGGCGAGCTCGAGGCGCAGGAAAGCCTCATCCGAGGGTCGCTCGAGAAAAGCCACGGTTCGATCTCTGGGCTGTTGGCAGCGATGCAACGCATGGGACGCAATCCGCCGCCGGTGATGGTCACGCGCCGCGAAGATGCATTGACGATGGTACGCAGCGCGATGCTGCTGGCGTCGGCTTTCCCTGAGCTGCGCGGACAGGCGATGGTGCTGTCGGGGCAACTCAACGATCTCGTCCGCGTCATCGACGAAACCCGGCGTGGTGTCGAACAGCATCGGCAGGAGACTGCCAAACTGCAGGACAACAAGCTGCAACTTGCGTCGTTGGTCGAGTCCCGCAAACAGACCGTGACAGAGCGGCAAAAGGAACTGGCGCAGGTTCGCAAGGAAGCAGCCGAATTTTCGCGGAACGTTTCAGATTTGAACGAGTTACTTGCCAAGCTCGATAAGTCGATTTCCGAAAAGACACGTTTGGGCGCGTACGAGAAGCAGCTGGCGGCCGAAACGCTGGCGCGTCAGCAGCAGGCGGCAATAGATCAGGCGCCGACTTCGCCGCCCCTCGCGGCGTTTCCAGGTCCTGATGTGAAAGCCGGTGAAGCGGGTAAAAAAGTGGCTGGCGTGGCTAAGCCAGTGGAGGACTTGAGGCCGTCTATCACGCTGCAACCCGGCGCCACCTTGGCGATGGCCGCTCCGGGTCGCATTCAACCCGCAATTCCGTTCGACCTGGCCAAGGGGCGGTTGTTTCTGCCGGCGCAGGGACGGCTGATCCAGGGCTTTGGCGACAAGGCGCAATCGGGCCGCAGTGACGGAATTGTGATCGAAACGCGAGCCGGCGCACAGGTAGTATCGCCTAACGACGGCTGGATCATGTATGCCGGCGAATTCAGGAGCTACGGACAGATCTTGATTATCAACGCGGGAGGGGGATATCATATCCTACTTGCAGGTCTGTCCCAGATCGACGTTCAGGTCGGGCAATTCGTTTTGGCCGGCGAGCCGATAGGGCTTATGGTAGCTGCTCCTAAATCCGCCTCAGTGAAGACACAGGAAACTGCTCCGGTCCTGTACGTTGAATTCCGGAAAAACCAGCGGCCCGTCGACCCAGGGCCATGGTGGGCAGAAAACGCTCGAAAGGTAGCAGGATGAGCCGCAAGACCGACGTCGCCTTCTGGACATTCATGAGCATGGCGGGGCTTGCGGGTGCGAGCACGGTGTTCAACATTACGCAGAGCTATTCTGCAACGTCACCCAACAACGAAATTTATCGCCAGCTCGACCTGTTCGGCGACGTGCTCGAACGCGTCCGCAACGATTACGTGGAGAAGCCGGACGACAGTAAGCTGATTGAATCAGCCATTAGCGGCATGCTGGCGTCGCTCGATCCGCATTCGTCTTACATGACGCCGAAAAGCTTCAAGGACATGCAAGTCCAGACGCGCGGCGAATTCGGTGGCCTCGGCATCGAAGTCACCATGGAGAATGGCGTCATCAAGGTCGTCTCGCCGATGGACGAAACCCCGGCTGCCAAAGCTGGCGTCCAGACCAACGATCTGATCACCGCGCTGGATGGCACGCAGATCCAGGGGCTGACCCTTGAAGAAGCTGTCGAAAAAATGCGCGGGCTGGTCAATACGCCGATCACCCTCACCATCGTCCGCAAGGGCCGCGACGAACCATTCGAACTGAAGGTCGTGCGCGACACCATCCGCGTCCAGGCGGTCAAATCGCGGTTGGAAGGCGACGTGATCTACGCCAAGCTCTCGACCTTCAACGAGCAGACCCATTCCAGCCTCGTCAAACAGGTCGACGCGCTCAAGAAGCAGTTGGCAGCCGACAAAACAGCGAAGGGCTACATCATCGACCTTCGCAATAATCCCGGCGGCTTGCTTGATCAGGCGATCTCGGTTTCCGACGATTTCCTCGAGAAAGGTGCGATCGTTCTGACCAAGGGTCGTAACCTCGAAGAAACGCAACGTGCCAATGCCCGCCCCGGAGATATAACCGACGGCAAGCCGATCGTCGTTCTGATCAACGGTGGTTCCGCGTCGGCATCGGAAATCGTCGCAGGCGCACTTCAGGATCATAAGCGCGCAACCATTGTCGGCACACGCTCGTTCGGTAAAGGCAGCGTGCAGACCATCATTCCGCTCGGGCAGAACGGCGCACTGCGTCTGACCACCGCGCGCTACTATACGCCGTCGGGCCGATCTATTCAGGCCAAGGGCATCGACCCCGATATCACGATCGAGAACGAGCTGCCGCCGGAGTTGAAGCCGAAGACTGTGGAGAAGCCGCGCGGCGAAGCCAGCCTCAAGGGCCATCTCAAGGGCGAGACTGCGAAAGAAAAGGTGGAAGAATCGGGTTCGTCGGCATATGTGCCGAAAGAAGCCGAGAAGGATCAGCAACTGCAGTACGCCTTGAAGCTGATCCGTGGCGAAGTCACCGCTCCTCCGCCGAAGCCGGCCGAAGCTGTTACCGCCGAGACGATGAAGCCCGAAAGTGCTGCAAAGCCCGACATCAAGACGGATGAAAAGAAGCCCTGAGTTTTCGATCAGCTTGTGATATCTGCATTGGGCACCCTCGGGTGCCCAATGTCGTTTGATGACTGATCCCGTCGCGCGATTGCGCGCTGTTTTGTAGGTTGGGTCAAGCATTTGCGCGACCGAACACGCGTGCTCCGCCCGGAAAGGTCGGGTCACGCTGAAACGCTTGACCCAACCTGCGGGTCGCGTCATTCGTTCTGCCCAGCGGTGTAATTGGAATCGTCGTTGTAGGAGACCACTCGATGTCCGCTGACAGCAGCATCCTGCCGTATCGTCCCTGCGTCGGGGTCATGGTGCTCAACGCGCGCAACGACGTCTGGGTCGGCAGGCGTGTGAATTCACCCAATCAAGGGCAGTACTCGGCGTTCTGGCAGATGCCGCAGGGCGGGATAGACGACGGCGAAACCCCCGCAGCGGCTGCCTTGCGCGAATTGGCCGAAGAGACGAGCATCCGCTCCGCGACAATCCTGGCCGAGAGCGCCGAATGGCACCGTTACGACCTCCCGCCCGACCTGCTCGGACGCATCTGGGGCGGCCGTTACCGGGGGCAGGAGCAGCGCTGGTTTGCCGTCCGTTTCACCGGCGACGACAGCGAGATCGATATAGCGCCGCCAGGGCACGAGCGGGAATTCGATACATGGCGCTGGGCACCGATGGCCGAACTGCCGCGTCTGATCGTTCCCTTCAAGCGGGATGTGTATTCCAAAGTCATCGCCGAGTTCCGTCACCTGACGGCTTGAAGCCAACGGGGCGGCACGGCGCAGTCGGCACTTGCACAGGTTTTCCAAGCTATGATGTCAGTCGAAGAGGCCATCAGCGGCCGGCGCAGTATCCGCGCCTATCAGCCGAAACCTGTAGCGCGGGAAACTCTCGCCCGAATTCTTGCCACGGCGGCGCGGGCACCCTCCGGTACCAACGTTCAGCCATGGCAGGTCTACGTCATGCAGGGCGAGCGCAAAGACGCGATGTCAGCCGAACTGCTGCGGTTGTCGATGGCGGGAACTCCGGGCACGCGCGAATACAATTACTATCCCGAGGAGTGGCGGGAACCTTACCTCGGCCGGCGCCGCGCCTGCGGCTTCGGGCTCTACAAAACACTCGGTATCGGCAAGGGTGACAAGGAGCGCATGCAGGAACAGCATGCGCTCAACTGGAGCTTTTTCGGCGCACCCGTTGGCCTGATGTTCTCGATCGATTCGTATCTCGAAAAGGGCAGCTGGCTCGACTTCGGCATGTTCCTGCAATCGATCATGATCGCGGCGCGCGGCGAAGGCTTGGCGACCTGCCCGCAAGCCGCATTCGCCTACCAGCCGGCAACCGTCAAAAAATACGCTGGCATCCCGGATACGCACACATTGGTGTGCGGTATGGCGCTCGGCTACGAAGACACGAGCCACGTCGTCAACACGTTCGTGACCGACCGTGAGCCGCTGGAGAAGTTCGTCACCTGGGTTGACTGATCGTGGCTTTCCGTTAGGCGTGACGTCAGGCGGCCCCGTGGGCCATATCGCGTGGGGAATGTCATGTCCGAGTTTTCGATGACGGGTCGGGTCGCGTTGGTGACCGGCGCATCGCGCGGTCTAGGATTGGCGATGGCCACCAGCCTCGCGCAGGCCGGCGCGCTGGTCGTCCTCAATGGACGGAACAAAGACGCGTTGGACAAACAAGTTTCGGCACTCGAGCAGCGTGGTCTCAAAGCTGACCGTGTCGTGTTCGACGTCGCCGACGTCGCGGCCGGGCACGCAGCCATCGACGCTGTCGTCGCCAAGCACGGACGGCTGGATGTGCTGATCGCCAACGCTGGCACCACCGTGCGAGCGCCGATCGAAGACTGGAAGGCCAGCGACTGGGATGCCATTCAAGGCACCAACTTGCGCGCGCCGTTCCTGCTCGCCCAGCGCGCCAGTATCCATATGAAAAAGCAGCAGCACGGCCGCATCATCTTCACGACCTCGATCACTGGAATTCAAGGTCGCGCGACGATCCACGCGTATGTCTCCTCGAAGGCCGGATTGGCCGGGCTGGCGCGGTCGTTGTCGGCAGAATTGGGCGAGCATGGCATCACCGTGAACTCGATCGCCCCCGGCTACTTCGAAACCGAACTCAATGCGCCGCTGTTGGCGGACAAAACCTTCGTCGACCGCATCGCCGGACGAACCGCGGTGCGCCGCTGGGGCAAACCGGCCGAACTCGGCGGCACCGCCGTGTTCCTCGCCTCCGATGCGGGCGCCTACGTCACCGGTCAGCAGATCGTCGTCGACGGCGGCCTGACGACGACACTCTGATGCCGCCCCCCACCCTGCTCGCGCCGCTGTTCGAGCGCAACTGGCCGCTGGTCCGCTGGCTGATGCAGAAGCGCTGGCGGATGATGCGTGGTTTGACGATGGGCGGTCAGGTCTGCGTCATCGACGGGCTTGGACGCGTTCTGCTCGTTCGTCACGGCTATCGTCCCGGTTGGCACTTTCCCGGCGGCGGTGTCGAAACCGGCGAAACCGTCGTCGACGCCGCCAAGCGCGAACTCGAAGAGGAAACCGGCGTGGTATCGCGCCAGTCGCTGGCGCTGCACGGCATCTTCAATCATTCCTCGGTCTTTCCGGGCGATCACATCGTTCTGTTCGTGGTGCGAGACTTCATTCAGGAACGCACGCCGGCTCCAGGGTTCGAGATCGCCGAGCAGGCCTTTTTCGCACCCGACCAGCTGCCGCCTGGGACGACCATCGGCACCCGCAGGCGCATTGACGAAATCCTGCACGGCGGAACGATATCGCCGACCTGGTAGGCACCGCCTACGCCGCAATTTTCGTGACATGCTTGGAAAGGCGCGGCGTCGGCGCTGGCCGGTTTGCCACGCGCCGATCACGTAGAGGAGGCGGCGCGACGACGACAGGCGCGCTTCTCTTGCGCAACATCAGGCGGACGCCGACGTACGCCGCCACGGCCGCCATCGCCGCAAGGGGAATAGCGCCCACCGTCAGGGTCGTGAGTGCAGGCAAAACGCTCCTGAATGTCGATGGCTCGCGCGTCCACGCATGCGCCATGGCATCGCTGATCAGATCGAGATCGTGCGTCGCATCGGACACGGGCGTGCCGAGTATGGTGGCACCCAGCGCATACGATGCGATCCAGATCAGTGGATAGGTGAACGGGTTGGCGGCAAAAGTCGCGAGCGCTGCCGTCCCGCGATGCCCGCGCACCAGCCAGGCCAGTGCCGCTGCTGCCAGCAGCTGGATCCCCGGAATGGGCAGAATGGCGACGAAGATGCCGGCGGCGGCACCCAGCGCCAGACTGCGCGGTAACACCTGCAGGCGCTGCAAACGCAGGTGGCCATAACGTAACGATCGCTTCCAGCTGCGGCGCGGCCACAAGGCCATGCGCAGCGTTTCCCGCCAATCTGCCGGCGCGCGGCGGGACATCAGCATCGGTGCGCCTCCAGATCGAACACGATCCCCCGTGGATCTATGACTACCGTCGAAGTTATCTGATTTGCTCGATCGCACACAGACATCATTGCGGCCGAATCGGTCAGTGTGGCCGAACCGCGTCTGATCAACCGAAGACGCGTTCGACCGCATTCACCACGGGTTTCGAACGGAGGCCTTCGAGGATCAGCTCGAGATGTGCGGTATCGAACACTTCGAGATTGATCATCATCTCGGTGAAATCGGGCGCTCGGCGCGTCATCCTGAGGGTGTCGATGTTGCCGTCGGCTTCGCCGATGACTTTGGCAACCTCCGCCAGAGTGCCGGGTTCGTTGGCCACAGTCACCGCGATGCAGGCTGGGAACCGCTCCGCCTTGTCGGCGTCCACATCCCAACTTACGTCGATCCAGCGCGCGCTTTCATAATCCTGCAGCCGGGGCGAATGAATTTGGAACACCCGCAGCCCGCCGCTCCCGTCGAGAACGCCGACGACGCGATCGCCCGGCAACGCTCCGCCATCCTCGATCGTGACAGGGATATCGTTGCGCAGCGCGCGTATGGCGACGCTTGCGCCAGCCGATCCCGGTGCCGTATCGCCTGCTCCTGCTGCTACTTTGGGCGCACGTGCACCCGGCATGCGGAATTTCAGGCCAAGCGCCTTGGACAAGCCGAACCAGCCCTCGTCCGCACCCAGCGCCGACGCCGATTTACGTCTGCGCCCCGGCTTCGGCGTCGCTGGATGTCCGACGTTCGGAAACAGGACACGGGTCACGGCATCCACCGCCAGCTCTTGGCGACCGATGGCAGCCAGCGCGTCATCGACGGATTTTTGACCGAGTTCGCCAAGCACACGGCGCAGGTGGTCGTCATCGTAGGTCTCGGCAACCTTGCTCGCGGCGGCAATCAGCAGCCGCCGGCCGAGTTCACAACTCTGCTTGCGCGCCATGTCCCGCGTCGCCCGCCTGATCGACGACCGGGCGCGGCCCGTCACCGCCACCTGTTCCCACGCGGCAGGTGGCGTCTGACCTTTGGCGGTCAATACTTCGACTTCGTCGCCATTGCGCAATTGTGTGGTCAGCGGCATGTGTCGGCCATTGATGATCGCGCCGATGCAATTGTTGCCGACGTCGGTGTGCACGCCGTAGGCAAAGTCGATGGGCGTGGCACTGCGTGGCAATGCGATGATGCGGCCCTTGGGGGTAAAGCAGAACACCTGGTCGTGGAACAGCTCAAGCTTGGTATGCTCGAGGAATTCCTCGGGGTTGCTGCCGTCCAGCAAGGTCCTGACCATGTGGCGCAACCAGCGATACGGGTTCTCTTTGGGGGGTGAGCTGCCTGCGGCGTGGGGCGCCGAGATCGGCAGTCCGCTGGCGGTATCGTCGTTGGCCAAAACCGCTTCCAGGCGATCCTTGTAAAGCGCATGCGCGGCGATACCGACCTCCGCCACTTCGTGCATCGCATAGGTGCGGATCTGCATCTCGACCCGTTGATTGCGCGGCCCCGCAATGGTCGTGTGGATCGACTGGTAGTTGTTCTGTTTGGGTGTCGAAATGTAATCCTTGAAGCGTCCCGGCACCGTCCGCCAATGTCCGTGCGCAATGCCCAGCGCCCGGTAGCAGGTGTCGGGCGTATCGACGAGGACGCGAAACCCGTAGATGTCGGACAACTGTTCGAGGCTGATCTGCTTATTCTGCATCTTGCGCCAGATGGCGTAGGGCTTTTTTTCGCGGCCGCTGACGTCGGCTTTGATGCCGGCTTCCGCGAGGCGCGCCTTCAGCAACGAGCTGATTTCGTCGACGATCCCGGCGTTGCGGATGCGCAGCTCGGCGAGCTTTGCACCGACGGCGGCGGAGGCCTCGGGGTGAAGCCACTTGAACGACAGTTCTTCCAGTTCCTCGCGCACGCTCTGCATGCCCATGCGACCGGCCAGCGGCGCATAGATTTCAAGTGTTTCTTCGGCGTTGCGCCGACGGCTATCGGGCTTGTTGTGCTGCAACGTGCGCATGTTGTGCAGCCGGTCCGCCAGCTTGACCAGCAGAACGCGCACATCGGACGAAATCGCGATCAGCAACTTGCGAAAGCTCTCGGCCTGCTGTGCCTTTCGCGACACCAGATCGAGGCGCATGATCTTCGTCAGGCCCTCGACGAGATTGCCGATCTCGACGCCGAACGTCTGGTCGATCTGCGCCTTGGTGACGCCAGTGTCTTCGACGACGTCGTGCAGCAGCGCCGTCGCAATCGTCGCGTCGTCCAGCTTCAAGTCGGTGAGGATCGCCGCGACTTCGAGCGGGTGAGAAAAGTAGGGGTCGCCGTTGTTCCGCTTGACGCCGGCGTGCGCTTTCATCGCGAAAACGTAGGCCTTGTTGAGAAGCGCCTCGTCAGCCGCAGGATTGTAGTTCAGCACGCGCTCGGTGAGCTCGTACTGTCGCATCATGGTGAAACCTCTCGGGTTGAGTTTGAACGCAGATGTGATCGGTGCTGGCTGAACAGTGCATGAAAGTATTGCGGCGCGCCACGCGGCAGTGCCGCAATCTTTGGCAACTTCAGTTATCCCGGATCAAATTTACCACCGAAATGCAGCGAGGCGCGCCGATCGACCGGCGCGCCTCGCATCTAAACACCGGTAATGCCGACGGTCATAAGTACTGACTTATGATTGTCGGTATACGCGCGCGGGGTTGG
>JANYHG010000176.1 GCA_025359165.1 Hyphomicrobiaceae bacterium | reverse complement strand
CCCGCCGGCGCCACTTCGGCGGTTGCTCCCGTTATCGATGTCAGGATCGGCAGGCCCCAACTTGCTGCCTCCAGAATTGGCACGCCAAACCCTTCGAGATAACTCGGATATACGAACGCCCAGGACGTCCGGTAGAGTTCCCGCAGGGCTTCGTCTGGCACAAATCCGAGCAGTTCGACGCCCGCAACGCCTTGTGCCGCGGCACGTATGCTTTCGTGGCCGGCACCGTTGCCGCCCACAATCTTCAACTTGAAGCCGCTGGCAGAAAGGGCAGACGCCTCGAAAGCGCGAATGAGACCGCTGATATTCTTTCGCGTTTCAAGGCTCCCGACGAACAACAACACCCTCTGAACGTCATCGACGATTGGATTGTCACCGGCTTTGGCGCCGACGCCGTCACGGAGGTAGAGCGGAACGACCGTCGTCTTGTCGTAGGGCAATCCATAGTTCGCCCACAGAGCCATTGCCGAACTCTCGCTAATCGCTGCGACCCTGGCACCTGAAGCGGTGATATTGCGAAACGCGATTTTGTAAAGTTGTGAGACGCGCGCCTGGTGCCATTCCGGATTTGTCACAGGCGTGAGGTCCAGCACCAGAACAACATCCTGCCTATTGATGCCGTTGAATAATGCGTAGAGTGGGTCGAAGAAAAAAACTCGGTCGCTCGATGGGCGACGTTGCAGGTCGTGCGGTGTTACCCACCTTTTGCGGATTAGTCCCTCGTCGTCCAAGATACTTCTGATGATCGGACCACCCAACCCGTCGAGTTCGGCACGCTCGCGCACCGGCTGCTCGCGAAGCGCCACGCCATATCGGTAAGCTTTCGTTTCGGCGGCGAGTGCTGTCGCAGTGTCGAGAGCGATGTGATAGATCGCCGTTCGGTTTATCGTCGTGGGCGTCATATCGAGAATGAGATCAGACATTTGAACCCACTGGAGCGATAGCAGGGACGCTCGACGCGGAACGAACTGCAGAAGGGGACGGGAGGTCGATGTAATCCCGAACGGCTGCAGCAAACGTGGCGCGGGCCATTTCGGGAGACAAAGCGATCGTCATGAATGTGCGCAATTTTTGAACTTCGTCGCGGCGCTGCGTGGGCGTCAAGGCTTCGATCCACTCCAAGCTTCGCGCAATCGATCCTACGACCGGCAGGTGCCACGACGCGTTGGAAGGCTGGATCGAAAGCTGTCCGATCAAAGTACCCAGGTAGGGGAGCGACGGAAACGCGCCGTCGTAGTCGGGCGGCAATAGCTGGCCGCAGGCGGTGTGGCGAGGTGCGATGATCGCGCAATCCTGTTGTACGGCTTCGACGATCGTGCCGCCAAAACCCTCCCCGAAAGTCGGTGAAATGAAACAGACTGCATCGCGGTAAAATGCCTCGAGTTCAGATGTCGCAAGCGACGACAGCACCACGAAGACATGCTCTACCCCTGCTACCCCTGTTTGGGCTCCCGCGGCCGCCAGCGCAATTTCCGAGAATTTCTGCAACAAGGCCGCTTTTCCGAGCGCGATGTCGAGTGGCGAAAACCGAACGATCAGCGCCAAGTTTTTCTTTGCGGTCGCCCTGTATCGGCACCATTCTGACAAAAGTACCGGCAGTCCTTTGCGGGGTGCGTCGGTCTGAATGGCGAACGCATATCCGTCGTATCTCGAGAGAACATCACCTAGCGAAACCTCCTGCTGTTTCAGCATCCGCTCTTTCGGCGCAAACGCTTTCTGTAATTTTTCGAGCTTGTCCAATGAATTATAGTAGTGCCGATCCAAATCCCTGACATCCTGCACCTCGGACGACGACCAGAGCTTGTGCATCGCTATTCTGCCGTTGGGTGCAGGTCGCAGATCATGGTCCGTTGGTTGGTCGTCAAACGCGTGCGGCCAGGGAAGCACCGAAATCGGCACCTCGAGGCCTAGGGCTTCGACAATTGTTTTCTGCCAGGGCGACGGCACAAAAATATGGTCCAGCGAAAGAAGACGTTCGATCCAGTCCGAGTCGTTCGGTAATTTGTCGGTTTCCCAAAACCACCAACCGACATTGAGTGCATCGGCCACTCGAAAGATCTCGTTCGGCAACGTCGCGTGCAATACGACACAGCGGCGTGATCCCGTCAGCATTTTTGGAATGAGGCAGTCGTGGATGATGGCGCCGTCGAAAGTCGACAAGGATCGTTCCGGGTGGAAGTGCAGATCGCACCCGAGCACCGCATCGAAATCTGCCGCAATGGCTGAAACGAGCGCCCGCGTAGCCCGCGACCAGCCTGTCTCGCTTTGCAAGTCTCCCCTCACGACCAACAACATTCTAAAGCCCTACATGTCCAATTCAGAAGGATATTTTACCGCCGACGCATGCCCGCGCCGCTCTCATGCGCTGGCAACGAAAGGGGAGGCGACGACATTCATCTGCGGTGCGACTGTTGTCACCGTCTCTCCGACTCAGAAGTTGACGCTCGAGCGCGCGCAAGATTGTCGATCGCCTTCAGCAACAGCCAAAGACGACCGTGGGTGGCGACGAAAGCGAACCAGTGTGGTGGCCACAAAAACCCGGTGATCCTGTGCATTTTCAGCGCACTCATGGCGACGTCCGCGCGCGCTTCCTCGACCAGCCACAACAATCGGTTGCTGTCCGCAACGACATAGTCAGCCTGCATCGGAAAAAGTCCCAGATACCTGTGCGCGGCGTCGAGGGTCGAAACACGTGTCGCATCGGTGCGTGCAATCGAGACTGCATAACGCGCCGACAAGTACGCGTTGGGTCGCTTCTGCTTTGATTTAGCCAGCATGACTGAGACCGAAATAGAGCCTTGCGCCTTGGCCGAGCAGTCGAATGCTACCTGATGGCACCGCATCCGCGTCGAGCGCAGACAACACGTGATCGACCGTCACACCGTAACTGCACTCATGACTGAAACAGAGGTTCACATGCGTGTCGTGGGCGTTCATACACGGGGAGCACGGTAGATCTAGACTGATGACCCGGTTGGCCGCCCCATAGGGCGCAAAGCGGCGGAACGGCACTGACGCAGCTATCGTAAGGATGGGCGTGGCGAGCGAGCAGAGATGACCGGCTCCGCCGTCCGTGGCGATGACCACATCCGTTTGAGCGACAGCTTCGACAAAAGCACCGATGTCGGACCCTCCGCGAATGGTCGCCCCCGCCTCAAGGCCTAGGGTTTCGCCCAGAATGGCGAGTTCGTTGGTTTCCATCGGCCCGCCGATCAGCCGCAGGTCGACGCCGCTTTTCATCAGGCGATGGCCAAGCTCGGTCCAGCGAATTATCGACCATTTGTTCGTGGGAAATCCCGACCCTAAGCAAAGTCCGACCGTTTTCGGTTTGCGGGGAAACGGTCTGCGCGACCACGCCCAAGTGTCGTCAGACTTATAGTCGCCGAAATAGACGCGCACGCCAGCGCGATGATTTATGGTCTCGTGACGTTCGTTGTTGCTGTCGGTAAAGGCACATGGCCCGACCAGATGTCGGGTGCGTTCGCGATTGAGAACGTGGTCGCTTCTCAGAAACACGACCATGTCGCGCCCCCGCGCTGGCGCAAGCGTTTGTTGCAGCGACTTGCCATCGACGGAGCCGGCATTTTTGCTGAGATAGCCGAAGTCCATGGCCTCGATGGGCAGCGTTGGAAACAGATAGCGGGCAAGCGCAAGGTTGGACTTCGGAACGAATAGCGTCGCATCCAGCGATTGCGAAGCTAGCCAGCCGATCGCTGGCGCGGCCAAAATAAGGTCTCCGATATGATCAGGCTTGACGATGGCAATGCGCCGGGTCATCGGCTGGCTCTCTCGTTCGACGAGGCATCGATCAATTCTCGGCCAACGGCATGCGACCGCGCCAAAAGCGCGACTTGTCTCCAACGCCAGTGTCTCACTACGGACTTCGGCTGTGGAATAAAACGCAGCCGCCAGATCACAGGATTACTCGACGCCTCGACGACCGCGATCTGCATTGCCGCATTGCCGTACCCCGCCGAGAGCGGAGCCGGCGGCCGATCGATCACACCTGTGCGATGCACATGAGCAACGCCTTTGGGTAAAAGTCGGATACGGGCGGACCACCCCAAACGGCGGACCCGACGCAATTTTTCACCAAGCCGCAAACGCCGCCTGATATCGCCAACGATACGGTTCCATCCGGGCATTCCGACCCCGCCTATCTTGCTTGCTGCCGGCTCGTCGCATAGTTCGGCAGCCAGTCGCAGTCTCCGAGTGACGGAGGGCGTAGCTAACCCGATCACCTGTGGCAGCCCACGGATGTTCGTGTGCCTTCGCCAGTGTTCTATGAGCGGTCCGATCCGCAACATGCGGCTCAACCACCGTGAACCATCATCCTGACTTTATTGCAAGAGCCGAACCTGATGTTCAGCGCAGTCCTAGTGACTTACACTTTTTCGACCATGCTTCGTATTTCTTGCAGCAGCGTACCACGTCTGTTATGTGGCGGGCAGCCGGGGGACGTTATGTGCCGGGGGCTTATCTTTGCTTTGGGTTTTGCGGCCTGCAGAGTGCGCGAGTGCCGCTCAGATCAGACTGTGCGGGCGGGGTGCCGTGTCAGTGGCCGTACGCGCCACGACGGTACTGAAGCAGGGCGATACTCACGGCTATAACAAAAAGCAGGGAGTGCTAGGCGGTCGAAAGCAGTCGACATTGTCTTTCGCACATCCTGCCACGCGAAGTGCTCGTCGCCTCGATCGATCGCTCTGCAAACGGGAAGCAAATTATGGCAAGTGTTACCCGGCCGTCACACTACATCGCTGAAACCACAAATTATCGTAACTTCTGGTTCGCACTTGCAGGCGTGGATCTGAGAAATCGATTTCGTAGAACGTCCCTGGGCGTCATCTGGTTGATCGTCCATCCGCTGGCTTTCACGCTCATCCTAAGTGTGATGTTTCATTTCTTGTTCAATCAACCGCTGCCTTATTTCTCGGTATATGTTTTCTCGGGCGTGATTTTTTGGTCTTGGTTCACGGAAAGCTTTCAGCTCGGCGCCGGATCGCTGCTCGTCGCAGGGATGTTCATTCGACAGAAAAATCTACCACTGATCGGCTATGCTGTGAGAACGAGCATTGTCTCGATATCAACGTATCTGCTCTCGTTCGTCGGCTTGCTCGCCTGGACAATGCTCATGGGCTTCTGGCCCGGGTGGATGTGGCTTCTTTTGCCGATCAACATCTTGCTGCTAGCATCGACAATGTTGCCGATCATCGTGATCTCAGGACTGCTTGGCGTCATGTATCGTGACTATCAACAGGCAATCCAGATCGTCTTGCAGGCTTTGTGGTTTCTCTCACCGGTTTTCATGGACAAAACGATTTTTGCACGCCCTCATCTTCGATATTGGGATGCCTATAATCCGATCTCGAACATGCTTGCGCTGATACGTCAGCCGTTGATGGAATATGCGTTTCCGTCATTCCACAACTATCTGATCGTGACGCTGTCCGCCTGCGCACTTTATTATTGTGCCTATCTGCTTCTTCGTCGTCACGAACGCCATATTGTCTACTATCTGTGACGAATGAAAATCCGAGACAAGAAGTTGGATAAACCGATGTTGGTCGATACTGCCAAGCCCGTGATCATCGAGGTCAAGAACGCTGTCCTGCGATATCCGATGGGACGACTTGCCGGCACCTCAATCAAGACAGTCTTCCTGAAGGGCAAAGCCGAAGCGCAAGTGCCGCAGCGCACCTACGTCGAGGCGCTGAGTAACGTTTCGTTCAATGTCGTCAGAGGCGAACGGCTGGGAATTATCGGCCGTAACGGTGCTGGCAAAAGCACCATTCTGCGCGCAATAGCTGGAATTTTTCCACTAGCTACAGGCTCGGTTCACGTCAGTGGTCGTGTTCGCGGACTGTACGACTTGACGACAGGCTTCGAACCCGAGGAAACCGGGCGGCGTAATATTCTCTACCGCGGTTATCTGCTGGGGTATTCGCAAAATCAAATCAGCGAACTGTTGCAAGAGATCATCGATTTTTCCGAACTCGGCCCTTTCATCGATGTTCCGTTGAAAGCCTATTCGTCAGGAATGACTATTCGTCTGGCGTTTGCGATCTCAACGGTACTCGGCGGCGACACGCTACTCATCGACGAGATTCTTGCCGCCGGCGACGCAGGCTTTGCCATGAAGGCAAAGGCACGCATGCTCGACCTTATCCATATGGCCAACTGCCTCGTCTTCGTGTCGCATGACATGAACGCAATCCGCGAAATCTGCAGCCGCGTTATCTGGCTCGACCAGGGCTGCATCCGGGAGGACGGACTTCCCGATGTGGTGATAGCGAATTACCACGCAGCATCGCTCCCGGCCGTTGTGGCGGGCCCACCGCCGCCTCCGGCGCGATCCTTCAAGAGCCGGCTGGCTTCACGCCGACGCAAAGTCAACGTGGCGCACTTTGCATAGGCGACTTTATCGCCGCTGTTACAAAATCGTGTAACCTGTGGTGCCTGTCGTCACCAGGTGGGTCGTGGAAATCACGCCCGCAGGGGTCAGCGACCAGTCGACCAGAGCACCTGCGCTGTTCCGCAGCGCGACGTCAGCAATACCATCACCGTTGTAGTCTCCGGTTCCGACCACGGTCCACCCTGCCGCTCCTGTCGACGTCAACAAGTTGCCACTCGAAAAGTGCCCAGTGCTGTCGAGCAGCCAATCGACAACTGCGCCGCCATTCTGCAGCAGGATGTCGCTGATACCATCACCGTTGAAATCTCCAACACCCACAACGCTCCAACCAGCGGGTGCACCCAATGAGATTCCACCCGCATAGACCCCGTTTGACATCTGCCACTCGACAATGTTTCCAGAAGCGTTCTGCAGCAATATATCCGACGTGCCGTCCCCATTGAGGTCCGCTACGCCTACCACCCGATATCCGGTCGCACCTGATGTGATGAAATTGCCGCTGGTAACGACGCCGCCGCCCATGATCCAATTGACGATCGATCCGCCGTTCTGCAACAAAAGATCCACCGTACCATCATTATTGAAATCGCCGCTGCCGACGACGCTCCAACCCGTCGCCCCTGTTGTCAACATGTTGCCGCCGACAACCTGGCCGTTCTGCATAATCCAGCTAACGAACGAGCCGCTGCCATTTTGCAGTATGACGTCCGACACGCCGTCCGAATTGACGTCACCCGTCGCCACGACGGTCCATCCAGCAAGACCGCTCGTCAGCACGTTCCCGCCCGTAACGACGCCATTCTGTGTCGTCCAGTCGACGATCAGACCACCCGACTGCACCAGGAAATCGGAAGTCGATCCGGTATCGCCCGAGACCGACCCGAAATTGAAGTCGCCCCTGGTTTGACGCAGCGTGACATCACCATCCAGGAAGCGCGCGGTTTCTATGTTGCTCAAGACATCGTAATCGTTCGAACCGGTGAGCACCCAGCCATTGCCCGATTGGCTATTTCGCCTGAATGTCACACCAGCCCTCAGCCCGAGCGTATCGAATACATCAACGCCCGCGCCACCGTCGGCGGTGATCGAACTCACAGAACTGCTGGAAGAACTGTTGCGGAAAAGATCGTTACCGCCGCCGCCCGAGGCGGAGCGCGCGCCGTTCGTCGCCGAACCGAATGAAATTGTGTCGGCACCCGACCCGCCGATGTAGCCGATCAGATGCGTGTTTGTCGCGGTACCGACATTGTTGCTCAGCCCCTTCAGTGACGAGAACGTACCAGCATCAAAATTGATGGACTGCGATCCGCCATAGCCGGATCCATCCAGGTAGGCGAAGCCATCATCGGCATAAATCGCAAACGAGTCCGTCACCGCAAGGTTGAACTCGGAACCCACGTCAGATGAATAGCCGAAGACATGGTTCTGCGACGCCACTGGCGCACCATACAGCGACTGTATCGCGAAGATGTCTGCCTGCATCGCAGACGCAACGTAAGCGTAGGATGCGCCGCCATAATTGGTCTGGGAAAAATAGGACATTACGCTGTATTGCCAGGAGTCATTGAGGTACGTATTCGTGCCCGCGACAGCGTTTGACGTCGTGTACGTTGCGGAACCGTTGTAATTGCCCTGATGCCCTAGCCCCAGCGCGTGGCCGATCTCGTGCAGGTATGTCTGGAAACCGTAGCTGTTCAAAGTGTTTATGGCCCCCCCGGCACCACCGTTGCCGGTATACCAAGATTGGCCGATAGTAACTGAACTCGATAAAATCGTATTACCGGACACAGACGAACCGCTGGCGGCACCGGTCCCGGCATCAGAAAAAGCAATGTCTCCGCCGGAGGTAACTTCGGTGAATGTGACATTGGCGACGCGAGCCCAGGCAGACAGAGCAGTGCGTGCGTATGACACTTCGCCGGCAATCGATAACCCGGTCAAGTTTACCGTGATGTTCGAATGCCCGAACGCGCGATAACTGCGGCCTGAATCGGCCCAGTAGCCGGACGTAAGATAGCTAGCCAACGTCGATATGGACGCAACGAGCGGTGCTGCCGCCTCCGCACCGGCTATCGCGGCCGATGAAACACCGATCGCGCTCAATGGCACCATTGCGCTCGTGTCTTGAGGTGAAATACCCGACGGTGTCGATGCGGGAGCGGATGCAGAAGACGGCGTGACTGCGCCAAACTGAGAGCGCACTCCCGCTCCAGTCGACGCTTCCTCACCATCAGCACCAAAATCTGCAGAGAATATCCAGCGTGCTGCGTTCTGTGACATGCCGGC
>JANYHG010000174.1 GCA_025359165.1 Hyphomicrobiaceae bacterium | reverse complement strand
TGACGTGTGTTTTCGCCGTTCTGAAATTGAGCTTCGGGGTTTGATACAAGCGTGACTACGTCGTCACGCCTGCTATGCTATGTCATGGCACAACTCAAACACAAACTCGCCACTTACTCCGACATCGAGGCTTTGCCCCCGCATCTGACGGGCGAGATTGCCTTTGGCGTGCTGCATACCCACGCTCGCCCGCTGGGCCGTCACGTCCGCGCCGCCGGAGCGCTTAACTATTCGCTTGGCGGACCGTTTGACTTCGACACGAACGGACCCGGCGGCTGGTATTTTTTGCCGGAACCAGAACTGCATCTCGGCGAACATATCATCGTACCCGATATCGCCGGCTGGCGGCGCGAGAGATTGCCTAGGCTGCCCAAAACAGTCGGTATTACAGTCGCACCCGACTGGGTCTGCAAAATTCTGTCACCCTCGACCCAGCGCTTCGACCGCACCGACAAACTGGCAATTTATGCCGCGTTCAACGTCGGCCATTGCTGGTACGTCGATCCGGCGCTTCGCACCCTCGAAGTCTTCGCACGCCAAGGCGACAAATGGCTGCTGACCGCGACCTTCAAAGACGCAGATCCTGTCGCGGCACCTCCGTTCGAAGTGCACACGTTTTCGCTCGATGTGCTGTGGATGGCGGAAGAAGAAGATTGAGAAGCTAGGCCACACTGTCGCGTGAGTCGGAGTCCGCTGCGATCATCAGCAACCCGCCCGCCACAGCCAGATTCTTGAAAAAATGATTGATCTCGTTGGAAAACGCCGGCGGCGAGCCATTCCAATGAACCCAGAAGTTGTGAAAGATCGCTGCAACGAGCAGCGTGTACGGCACCAGCGCCATCGCCGCGTAGCGCGCATTCCAGTTCAGCAGCAGCATCAGACCGCCCGCGATATCGAGCACGATCGACAGCGCGAGAAGTACTTCGGGTATTGGAAATCCCTTACCGGCCATCATGGGTGCGACGATCGAAAACGCCATCAGTTTGCGAACGCCCGCAACGATGAACAGGAGTGACATCAAAGGCCGCGCGATCATTCCCATCGTGCTGTTCATGAAACCCTCACGTTGCCCGGTTGAACACGGTCGATGGGAAGCTAGCCTATGCTCGGTCCGCGTTCGATTCAAACGCATAATGTCGACATCGCCCAATCTTCTTGCACCCCATGCTGCGGCGCGATAACCGTAGACAGCGAGCGCGGCACACGGCATTTCTATGTGACCCGATTGACCAACGCGGCCTCATCAGACGCCGCAACAGCATATGGCACACGCATCATGGCCCAAGCGAACGGCAAGGCAAACGGCGCGGCAGCGCCAAAGGTCAACGGCCAAGCCTACAAGATCACCGAACACACTTATGACGTGGTCGTCGTCGGTGCCGGCGGCGCAGGTCTCCGCGCGACGCTTGGCTGCGCCGAAGCCGGCCTGAAAACAGCATGCATTTCCAAGGTGTTCCCAACTCGCTCGCACACCGTCGCAGCGCAAGGCGGCGTCGCTGCGGCGCTTGGCAACATGGGCCAGGACGAGTGGCGCTGGCACATGTACGACACCGTCAAGGGTGCCGACTGGCTCGGCGATCAGGATGCCATCGAATATCTCTGCCGCAACGCGCCCGATGCTGTGTACGAGCTCGAACACTATGGCGTGCCGTTCAGCCGCACCGAGGATGGCCGCATCTATCAACGTCCGTTCGGCGGCATGACGACCCAGTTCGGCGAGGGCCCGCCTGCACAGCGCACCTGCGCCGCCGCCGACCGCACCGGCCACGCCATGCTGCACACGCTGTATGGCCAATCGCTCAAGCACGCCGCCGAATTCTTCATCGAATACTTCGCCATCGACCTGATTATGGATCAGGACGGCACCTGTCGCGGCATCATCGCCCTCAACCTAGACGACGGCACCATCCACCGCTTCCGCGCCAAGAAAACCATTCTGGCGACAGGTGGTTATGGCCGCGCCTACTTCTCCTGCACCTCGGCCCACACCTGCACCGGCGACGGCAACGCCATGGTCCTGCGCGCTGGCCTGCCGCTACAGGACATGGAATTCGTGCAGTTCCACCCGACCGGCATCTACGGCGCTGGCGTCTTGATTACTGAGGGGTCACGCGGTGAAGGCGGCTATCTCACCAACTCCAAGGGCGAGCGCTTCATGGAGCGCTATGCGCCGCACGTGAAGGATCTCGCCTCGCGCGACGTCGTCTCCCGCTCCATGACGGTTGAAATTCGCGAGGGTCGCGGCGTCGGCAAGGAGAACGACCATATCTATCTCCACCTCGACCACTTGGACCCCAAGATTCTGGCCGAGCGCCTACCCGGCATCACCGAAAGCGCCAAGATTTTCGCTGGCGTCGACATCCATCGCCAGCCCATCCCCGTGCTGCCGACCGTGCATTACAACATGGGCGGCATCCCCACGAACTATCACGGCGAAGTGCTCACCCTGAAGGGTGGCAATCCCGACACCATCGTCCCCGGCCTGATGGCCATCGGCGAAGCCGCCTGCGTGTCCGTCCACGGTGCCAACCGCCTCGGCTCCAACTCGCTGATCGACCTCGTGGTGTTCGGCCGCGCCGCTGGTCTCAAGTGTGGCGAGACCGTCGAAGCGGGCGCGTCGCAGCCTGAATTGCCGAAAGATTCTGCCGACCTCGCGCTGTCGCGTCTCGATCGTTTCCGCAACGCCAAGGGCGGCTCGCCGACTTCGGCGCTGCGGTTGCGTATGCAGAAAACTATGCAGAACAACTGCGCCGTCTTCCGCGACGGTCCCGTGTTGACCGAGGGCGTCAAGCTGATTTCTGACGTCTGGAAAAACTCCGAAGACATCGCCATCAACGACCGGTCACTGATCTGGAATTCAGATCTGATTGAGGCGCTGGAATACGACAACCTGATCTCGCAGGCGGCCGTCACGATGTATTCAGCCGAAAACCGCAAGGAGAGCCGGGGCGCCCACGCCCGCGAAGATCATCCCGATCGCGACGACAAGGACTGGATGAAGCACACTCTCGCCTTCGCCGACGACGCGAAGAAAGAAGTGATCCTCGACTATCGGCCCGTCCACACCTACACCATGACCAACGACACCGAGTACATCAAGCCGAAGGCCCGGGTGTATTAAAAAAGCGGGCAGCTACTCTTGCCCGCTCATCCATTGAGAAACCAAATTAGGTATCAGCGAAAAATCGCATAAACGGCGACCAGCAGCCGCAACGCAGCCACCAATAACGCCCAGTCACCAACAGTCATGTGGTGATGTCCTGTAGGGTGCAATAGGCGCAGCCGTATTGCACCTGACGCGGGTGAAAGCGGTGCAACAGCGTAGCGTATTGCACCCTGCAGGCGACGCCCAGTATATTCCCGATAACCGCAAGCGAATCGCCCCGAGGCGTGGTAGGCAGTCTGATGGCCATCTTCCGCCGCACGCCGCCCCCGACCAGCCCGCCGGGCACCCCGCAAGCGGGACCACCCGCAGCGTCCGGCCCGCTTCCAAAACTCAACGAGACCAGCCGCGCTGCACCGGAACCGCTGGCCATCGTGCTGCCGGCGTTCGCAGCCCTCGGAGCCATTACCTCGATCGCGGCGGTCGCCTATCTGGCCGAGGATCGGACCTCCGATCGCCCGCGTGTCAAACGCCGCGTCGATGTCATCCTCAAGGACCTCGAAACCAGTTGCCTCGGCACCGCAGAAATCCTCCGTCGCGTGATCCGCAACAGCCCGATGTTCGGCCTGCTCGGGACGGCCGGCACACCCATGCGCTTCGGCATCGTCGGTGCCAGAGTCGACGCACAGCAGAGCCAGATGTTCATACACCTGGTCAACGACGTCGCCACCATGCTGGTGCTCGCATCGCAAGCCAGCTTCGATGCCACCAACGCCATCGAGGATGGCGAGATAACGCCGCCCGAAGACCTGTTCGACCGCTTTGGTGAGGCGCAGCAGAAGCTCAACGTGCTGCTGTCCGCCCGCGCCAATATCAAGACCCAGGTCGAGGGCGCTCTCCATCTCGCCGAATCCCTCAGCCACCTGATCCGCGAACTCAAAACTCAAAAGCCCGCCAGTCCCAAGAGCTGACAACCACGTCGCGTGCTGGCATTAGCCATATCAGCAACCTACGCGTGCTTGGTGGTGCGAGTTGTGCTATTCGTTTCTGCATCCCATGGTCATCAGGGGGCGGCTTGTGAGCGTTCACGACCCCCGACCGGGAGCCGTGTCGGAACGGCGCTTGGATCGCAAGATCCGGGCAGCGGCGTACAAGGAGAAATCCGAAAGCGCCGGGGTGGACGTTTTGGGTGCGAGCCTGAAGTGGAAGCAGCCGTCCCGAAGATAAAGCCGGTCCGATGGTGCGAGGTCACGCACGGCACCTGGCTCGAACTGGCGGACTTGTGCCCCCAACAACGTGACGTGTGATCAACGTCG
>JANYHG010000148.1 GCA_025359165.1 Hyphomicrobiaceae bacterium | reverse complement strand
GCAAAACGCCGGTCGGCAAACTGCCGTACGGCCTGCAGAAGCGTGTGGAACTCGGACGCGCGCTGGCGACGGAGCCGGAACTGCTGCTGCTCGACGAGCCGATGGCCGGCATGAACCTGGAGGAGAAGCAGGACATGTGCCGCTTCATCCTGACCGTCAACGATACCTTCGGTACGACGATTGCGCTCATCGAGCACGACATGGGAGTGGTGATGGACCTGTCCGACCGTGTCGTGGTGCTCGACTACGGCCAGAAGATCGCTGACGGCACGCCGGCCGTGGTCAAGGCCGACCCGAAAGTGGTCGACGCCTATCTGGGTGTCAGCCACTGAAGGAAGCGAGTAGCGAGTAGCGAATTGCGAGTAGCGAATAGGGAGGCGAGTTGATGTGAGTTGGTGACGCGTGTGGGGCCTCCCTATTCGCAATTCGCCATTCGTTATTCGCTCGGAAATCATGGATTTTCTAATTCAAGTCGTTTGGGAAGGACTCGTCGCGGGGGTGCTGTACGCGCTGATCGCGCTGGGCTTCGTGTTGATCTTCAAGGCGTCCGGCGTATTCAATTTCGCGCAGGGCATCATGGTGGTGTTCGCGGCGCTGACGCTGGTGGGCAGTTACGAAAAACTGGCAGCTGCGGGCTTTACCGGTTTTCCGGCGGCGCTCGTGTCGATCGTGATCGCGCTGGCGGTGATGTTCGTGCTCGCCTGGCTGGTCGAGCGGCTGGTGTTGCGGCACCTCGTCAATCAGCCCGACATCATCCTGTTCATGGCGACGTTCGGGCTTAGCTATTTTCTGATCGGTTTTGCCGAGGCGGTGTTCGGCGGCGATCCCAAGATCATGATCACCAAGGCGTTGTGGCTGCCGACGGGGTCGAGCGAATTTCGCCTGCCGGGCCTCGGGGCGAACGGTAAAGACGGGCTGGTGCTGATCCAGCATATCGACGTCGCGGCGACGGTGATCGCGTCGCTGATGATCGCCGGGTTGGCGGTGTTCTTCCAGTACACTCGGATCGGACGCGCGCTGCGGGCGGTCGCCGACAGTCACAAGGCGGCGCTGTCGGTGGGCATCACACTCAGCCAGATCTGGGTGGTGGTGTGGTTCACGGCGGGCATCGTCGCGCTGGTCACCGGGATCATGTGGGGCGCGCGCTCGGACGTGTCGTTCGGGCTGTCGAACATTGCGCTGAAGGCGTTGCCGGTGCTGATCGTCGGCGGTTTCACATCGGTGCCGGGAGCGATCGTCGGCGGCCTGATCATCGGGATCGGCGAAAAACTCGGTGAGCTTTATCTGGCGCCAATGCTGCTCGGCTCGACGATGGGTCGCGGCGTCGAAAGCTGGATCGCCTTCATCATCGCCCTGACGTTCGTCATGGTCCGGCCACAGGGGCTGTTCGGGGATAAGATTATTGAGCGGATATAGATCAGGCAGCGGGCAAGGGGCAGCGGGCAACAGTGAAAGAAGTGAATGTAGTGCGCAGCTACCGCGACCTGTTAGTTTGGCAAGAGGCGATGACGTTGGCTCAGAATGTATATCAGTTGGCAGCGGCGCTGCCATCGACAGAGCGCTTCGCACTCAGCCAGCAATTGAGGAGGGCTGCCATTTCCATCCCATCAAACATTGCCGAAGGTTATGCGCGGGAATCCGGTGGTTCCTACCTACATTTTCTGAAAATCTCGCGAGGTTCGTTGCGCGAGATCGAAACGCAGGCTTTGCTCGCAGAGCGATTGGCGCTGGCCGACAGCGTTACGACCGGTCCGGTGCTCACGCAGTGCGATAAAGTCGGACGTCTGATGCATGGCCTAATTAAATCAGTTGAACGAAACACACTCGAATAGTCGCAGCGGATCTCGTTGCCCGCTGCCCGTTGCCTGCTGCCGCCCTTGGATAAAACATGTTCTACCGCGAAACAGGTCAGTTCAACACATCGTACGCGGCCGATATGGCGGTGTTTCCGATTCGGCAGGACCGCATCGGCATTGCGATCATCCTCGCCATCGCGGCGATCGGCGTTCCCTTGCTCGGTTCGCAGTTTTTCGTTTCGTCGGTGATGATACCGTTCCTGGTCTTTTCGCTGGCGGCGATCGGGCTCAACATTCTCACCGGCTACACGGGGCTGATCTCGCTCGGCACGGGTGCCTTCATGGGGGTCGGGGCGTTCGCCTGCTTCAAGCTCACGACGGCGTTCCCGAACGTGAACATCATCGTGTGGATTCTCGCTTCCGGGTTCTTTTCGGCGGCCATCGGTATGCTGTTCGGATTGCCCAGCCTGCGTGTGAAAGGCTTCTATCTGGCGGTCACCACGCTGGCCGCGCAGTTCTTCCTGCAGTGGTGCTTCATCCGCATTCCCTGGCTTTACAACGACAGTTCGTCAGGATCGATCGAAGTGGCGCGACGGACCCTGTTCGGTATTCCGATCACCGGTGCGCAGGCTTCGGCGCAGACACGTTATCTCGTGCTGCTCGGGATCGTCGTGTTCATGACCTGGATCGCATCGAACATCGTGCACGGCCGCATCGGTCGCAGTTGGATGGCGGTACGCGACATGGACATCGCCGCCGAATTGATGGGGATCAGATTGTTGCCCACCAAGCTGATGGCGTTTGCCGTATCGTCGTTCTACGCGGGCGTCGCGGGTGCGTGCATGATGTTCCTCTGGTATGGCGGCGGCGAACCCAACGACGTGTTCAACATCAACCAGAGTTTCAACATCCTGTTCATGGTCATCCTGGGCGGATTGGGCTCGCTGGTCGGGTCGTTCTTCGGAGCGGCGTTCATTTCCAGTCTGCCGACGATCTTTAAATTCGGGCTTCCGGCGATCGGCATCAAGATCGGCGGCGCAACAGCCGAACATCTGACGTTCATGGTGGTTGGTGGACTGATCATCGTGTTCCTGATTGCCGAGCCGCACGG
>JANYHG010000121.1 GCA_025359165.1 Hyphomicrobiaceae bacterium | reverse complement strand
CCCGACCCGAAAATCAAACGCAAGCGCATTTCGCTGCAGGGTGACGTGCCCAACCCGATCAACCCGCCGACCGGCTGCCATTTCCACACGCGCTGCCCGATCAAGCAGCTGCCACTCTGTGCGACGGAATCACCACCGCTTAAGAAAGACGCCAACGGCCACTGGTGCGCTTGTCATCTCAGGACGTGAACCCACCGTGCTCAGCTGGTGGCGAGTTCTTCGACCAAGCGCGCGAACATCGTGGTTCGGGGAACCAGCGACGACACGAGGATGTGCTCCTCATGGGTATGGGCACCATTTCCCATCACTCCGAGACCGTCAAGAGTAGCAATCCCCAATGCACCAGTAAAATTACCATCCGAGCCGCCGCCGTGCTGTCCATGCGGCAACTTAAAGCCGAGTTCGCCGGCAATGCGATTGGCGCGGGCATAGAGGTCCATCGTCCCGGTACCGGCCGTCCAAAGAGGGCGGACCGGCCCATGCTCGACCTCGATGCGCACGTCGTTTCGCACGCCGATCAATCCGTCGAGAGTACGTCCGATCTCATTGAACGTTGCATCGTCGCGGGCGGCACATAACGCCAGCGCGGTACAGGTCATCGGCACACAGTTCACCCATCTGCCGCCGTTGATCACGCTCACCGCATAGGTCGGCCCGGTGTCGAAATTGGTCTTGCTTTCCAGTTCCTCCACGAGCTGCGCCATGATGCGGACAGCGGAGCGTCCATTTTTTCCCGCCCAGCCGGAATGGCCGGGGCGGCCGTGCGTCGTCAGCGTGAAACGTCTGAAAGCATGACGCCCGGTCGTCACCTCTCCATTGCTGCCCTTGGCAGGCTCTGGGATCAGCACGTACCTGCAGCGTTTGGCTTCTGCCTCGATCAAGGCGCGAGACGTCGGGCTACCAATCTCTTCGTCCGGGTTGATGATGATGGTTAGCGGCACGTCAAGTTGGCCGGCCTTGATCAAGGCCCTTAGTGCGGTCAGAGCGACGACGGTACCGCCCTTCATGTCATAAATGGCAGGGCCGAAACATCGATCGCCGTCACGATGGATCGGCAAAGGGCCCGCCAGCGTGCCGATCGAGTGGACGGTATCTGCGTGTGCGACGATGAGGATGCCGCGGTCGGAACCGGTGCCCGCAGTATTGCCCGCTCGGCGAGCGACGAGGATGCCGCCCAGACCATCACGGCCTGCATGGCGCTCTAGGCTACAGCCCAAATCGACAAGGCGGGGCGCGATGAAATCAAGCATCCGCTCGACTGCTGCGGCCTCGTAGGTCGGGCTTTCGATCGAAACCCACTCACAGATTTCGGCCAGGATGGCTTCGGCGGAAAATGCACTGGGCTGGATCATTCGATGTCCATGATGTTAAGCGAAATGCCGTGTGCGCGCTTTCCGACTTACCGATGCGGCGCGCAAGCTTTGACCACTTTGTCGATGGCCATGAGTTCGACGAGCAAGGCCTCGAGGTCTTTCAACGCCACCATGTTGGGTCCGTCTGATGGTGCTTTGTCGGGGTCCTGGTGGGTTTCGATGAATAAGCCAGCGACGCCCACCGCAACGGCGGCACGTGCCAACGGCGGCACATAGCGACGGTCGCCGCCGGAACTGGTGCCCTGACCGCCCGGCTGCTGGACGGAGTGCGTGGCGTCGAAAATCACGGGCGCGCCCGTTTCAGCCATCTGCGGCAGTGCGCGCATGTCGACAACCAGCGTGTTGTAGCCGAAGCTCGAACCGCGTTCGGTGACCAGCACATTGGGATTGCCCGAGCCGGTGACCTTGGCCACCACATTCTTCATGTCCCAGGGGGCGAGAAATTGACCCTTTTTGATTTTCACGACCTTGCCGGTCTTGGCAGCGGCGATCAGCAGGTCGGTCTGACGGCAGAGAAACGCAGGGATCTGCAGCACGTCCACGACCTCGGCCAGCTCGGCGCATTGACCGATCTCGTGGACGTCGGTGACGACAGGCAAGCCCAACGTGTCGCGAATTTCAGCAAACACCGGCAATGCCCCGGCCAATCCGATACCCCGCTTGCCACCGAGCGACGTGCGATTGGCTTTGTCGAAGCTCGACTTGTAGACGAGGCCAATCCCGAGACGCGCGGCAATTTCCTTGAGAGCGCCAGCCATGTCGAGCGCATGCTGGCGGCTTTCCATCTGGCAAGGGCCGGCGAAGAGCGCGATCGGCAGATCCTGACCGAAGGTGACCGGACCGACCTGAACGCGAGCGTTGGGAGTGACGGAGGACGTCATGAGCGTTCTTTCCAGCATCGATTGTTAAGCGCGCGTTGTCTGCCTGACACATCGACGGCTACGTATCCAGCTTGACAATTTTTCACCCTACGGAGCACTGCGAGTGATCGAAACTCCGCCCTCCGAAATGCTCCATGCGCGACGCCATGATCAATACCGCATTTGTCGCGTCCCTGGGCATCGTGATCACGACTTTGATGCCTAATCCAGCACACGCGACCCGCTGCCTTTATCCAGGGGTGACAACCGTAGGGCAGGTGCGCCCACAAATCCAATCGGCGCGCAATGCGGCGATGTCGTCATGGGAGCACGCGGTCGCGCGTAAGTTCGGCAGACGTTATGCCAACTGGTCGTATGCCGGCGACGGCAGCGTCAACTGCAGCTGGAACAAGACTGGCAAAAAGATCTCATGTCTGGCCAACGCCGTGCCTTGCGCCGAATGAGTTGAACTGTTGCAATTTTGACCAATGCATACACCAAGACACATGTTGCCTAAAAGCCAAGTTGCTGTTGCATGAATGTATCGCTTAAGATCGTCAGGTTGGGGATTATCCGCCGACGGTTTTAGGGGAAAAATCATGCACATTTCATTTTTTTACAAAGTAGCGGCTGTCGGCGCGCTTCTTATTTCGGCATCGCTCCCGGCTAACGCTACCCAGTGCCTATACCCGGCAAAGTCATACCAAGGCGATGAACGTCACGATATCCGCGCCGCCCGCGCCGCCGCAATTTCCGAATGGCAACATGAAGTCGCCGAGCACCACGGGGCACGTTTTGCAAGCTGGAACTATGCTGCGGATGGCAGCGTAACGTGTTCGTGGAAGGGCGAAGGCCGCCACATTCGCTGCGTCGCCAAGGCGGTTCCCTGCGGCCGTTAAGCAGGTGCGGATCGTAGTCGCCTTTTGAACAATCACGCACATTCATCTTGGCGACGAATCTGGACCACGCGGTTGCGTGGTCCAGATTGCCGTCACTTCCATTCGATTTTCAAAACCTCATACGAGCGCGGCCCCTTCGGCGTGCTGACTTCGGCACTGTCGCCCTTCGACTTGCCGATAAGCGCACGCGCGATTGGACTGGTAATTGAGATCTTGCCCTCCTTCACGTTGCTCTCGCCGTCGCCGACGATCTTGTACTTGACCTTCTCGCTGGTATCCTCGTCCTCGAGCGAGACGGTGGCACCGAACTTGACCGTCGTTCCCGACAGCTTCGAGGTATCGATGACTTCGGCGCGGTTGAAGCGATCTTCGAGGTCGGACACGCGAGCCTCGTTCATGCCTTGCGCCTCTTTGGCGGCATGATATTCAGCATTCTCACTCAGATCCCCGTGCGCGCGCGCTTCGGAAATTTGCTGAATGATGCGCGGACGCTCTTCTGATCGGAGGCGTTGAAGCTCTTCCTCGAGCTTCTTGAACCCCTCAACCGTCATCGGCACCTTTTCCATCTGCTTCTCCAATGCCTTAATCAACCGGCCGCGAAAACGTCGGGCCAGGCAGGTCGTCGCGCATAAATCGTGGTTTGCACCGTAAACGCCAACCGGGGACGTACTCGGTATCCTGAGCATTCCTCGATCTCTAAGGCCGATTAAGCCCCGCTCTTACGGCACAGTCATGGCGGCACGCGCACAGCATGTTGTATCAGAATCTGTCACTTTTCGCAATCATGACGTATTCAACACTCATGCGCTGGTTCGGCCACCGTACATCGATACCAGCGCCAGTGAACGACTGACAGTGCCATAAAGTTCAATAAAAGCGTTACCGCTTAGAATTCGTATCTGCACCACGCAACTGAGATTTCTGCGCCAGATATGTCTGTAGTGGTGCCACCGACATTCCGCCGTCGGCCATCGCTTGAATTGCCTTGGTAGCGGCGAGGGCGCCCGCCAGTGTCGTATAATAGGGAATGCGGTTGAGAACACAGGTTCGCCGGATGTCTCGCGAATCCGCAAGCGCCTTCGCACCCTCCGTCGTGTTGAAAACCAGCTGCACCTCACCGTTCTTCATGAGGTCGACGATGTGGGGCCGCCCCTCGTGGACTTTGCTGACGAGTTCGCAGGCGATGCCATGCGCTTCAAAATGCCGTTTGGTTCCGCGGGTCGCCAGGATGCGGAAACCAGCTTCGCTCAGATCACGAACAGCGCCCAGCAAATCGTCTTTGTCGCTCTCACGCACCGACACGAACACGGCCCCCTTCGTGGGCAGCACTGTCGACGCGCCCAATTGGCTTTTGGCAAATGCGATGGCGTAATTGCGATCGAGGCCCATCACCTCGCCCGTCGACTTCATCTCCGGTCCGAGAACGGGATCGACGCCGGCAAAGCGGGCGAACGGGAATACTGCCTCTTTGACTGCGACGTAGCCAAGTTCGGCGATGGAATGCTTTTGCGGTTTCAAAGCCAGATCTTTCAGCTTCTCCCCCGCCATGATCCGCGAAGCGAGGCCCGCGACTGGCAATCCGATCACCTTTGCGACGAACGGCACGGTACGCGAGGCGCGCGGATTGACTTCGAGGATGTAGATTTGCCGATCTTTGATCGCGAACTGCACGTTCATCAACCCGACGACGTCGAGCGCCAGAGCCAAGTCACGGGTCTGCTTTTCGAGCCGCAACACGATCGAGGCATCCAGGCTGTGCACAGGCAAGGAACACGCACTGTCGCCGCTATGTATTCCGGCTTCTTCGATGTGCTCCATGATCCCGGCGACGTAGGTGTCTTCGCCATCACAGAGGCAATCGACATCGACTTCGATCGCGCCGATCAGGTAACGGTCCACGAGTAAGGGCCGCTTTGCCGAGACGACGAGTTCCGACGGACCATCGAGAGTGGCGGCGAGATTTGCGACATAGCGGTCGATACCGACGCTGTCGGCGACGATTTCCATGCCTCGCCCGCCGAGCACATATGACGGTCGGATCACGACGGGATAGCCGAGCCGCTCGGCGACCGCGCGTGCTTCCCCCGGCGTGCGCGCGATGCCACTTTCGGGCTGCTTCAGACCAAGCTTCTTGATCAGCGCATTAAAACGGTCGCGGTCTTCGGCGAGATCGATGGCATCTGGCGAGGTGCCGAGGATAGGCACGCCGGCGGCTTCCAGGGCGGCGGCAAGCTTCAGCGGTGTCTGGCCGCCGAATTGGACGATGACGCCTTTCAGCGTTCCGTTCTGCTGCTCGGTGGCGATGATTTCCAGCACATCTTCCGCCGTCAACGGCTCGAAATACAGACGGTCGGAGGTGTCGTAATCAGTCGAAACCGTTTCGGGGTTACAGTTGACCATGATGGTTTCATATCCCGCCGCCGTCAGCGCGAAACAGGCATGGCAGCAGCAATAGTCGAACTCGATACCCTGCCCGATGCGATTGGGTCCACCGCCGAGAATGATGATTTTTGTTTTGTCTGTGGGTCGTGCTTCGTCGCCAGAAAGAGCAAGCATCGAAGGCCCCCTCACCTGTCCTTCGGACATCCTCTCCCCAAAGGGAGAGGAGA
>JANYHG010000099.1 GCA_025359165.1 Hyphomicrobiaceae bacterium | reverse complement strand
GCCGGGATGACGAAATTTATGAACTTTGAGCTGGTTGCAAAGCGCGTGCGGAGCTGAACTCATCATCATGCCGTTGGCGGCTTGTCGCGGATGCTGGTCTGCACGGCCACGACGATGGGGCATGAGCCGCATGCCATCTTGAAAGAGCGGGTGGTCAGGAGGGTCGCGTCCCTCCTGTGGGGTTTGGGGCTAGCCCCGATCGCGCGGCAGCGCCAACAAAGCGTAATGCCTACCACCGCGGCTCGCGTTTTGGCGGACTGGTTGTCCTCGTCGTTTCGCTCACCCGCCGCCGGTGTATTCGGCATGCACAGCAATTGTCTTTAAGGATGCAGCGATGCTACGGGTCAGCCCAAACACTCTGATTGTCGCGCAGGACGTCCCATGACCAGCACCGCTTCCCTCACCATGCCGCTCGAGCGTCAGTGGGACGATATTCGCGACGGCGTCCGTGCGGTGTGCGCCGCGTTCCCCAACGACTATTGGGTCAAGCTCGATCACGACAGCGCCTATCCGACCGCCTTCGTGGAGGCGCTGACGCAAGCAGGCTATCTGGGCGCGCTGGTGCCGGAGGCTTACGGCGGCGCGGGGCTGCCGTTGTCGGCGGCGTGCGCAATCCTCGAAACCATTCACGAAACCGGCTGCAACGCTGCCGCCTGTCACGCGCAGATGTACACGATGGGCACCGTGCTCAAGCACGGCAACGAGGCGCAGAAGCAGAAGTATCTGCCCGGGATCGCGTCGGGGGCACTGCGGCTGCAGGCGTTCGGCGTGACCGAACCGACGACGGGCTCCGATACGACGCAGCTCAAGACGCGCGCGGAAAAGAAAGGCAACGACCGCTATATCGTCAACGGCCAGAAGGTTTGGACCAGCCGGGCACTGCACTCCGACTTGATGCTTCTGCTGGCGCGCACCACGCCCGCCGATCAGGTCAAGAAGCGCTCGGACGGGCTGAGCGTGTTCCTGGTCGATCTGCGCGAGGCCAAGGGCAAGTCGGTGCACATCACGCCGATCGACGCAATGCTGAACCACAACTCGTGCGAAGTCTTCATCGATAATCTCGAAGTGCCCGCTGAAAATCTGATCGGCGTCGAGGGCAAGGGCTTTCGCTACATCGTCGACAGCATGAACGCCGAGCGCATTCTGATCGCGTCGGAGTGTCTGGGGGACGCGCGCTACTTCATCAAACGCGCCGTCGAGTATGGCAACGAACGCGTCGTGTTCGGCCGGCCGATCGGGCAGAACCAAGGCGTGCAATTCCCGATCGCGCGGTCGCATGCCGATCTGATCGCGGCCGAACTGGTGGTCCACAAGGCGGCGGCGCTGTTCGAAGCCGGACGCGACTGCGGCCCCGAGGCGAACATGGGCAAGATGTTGGCGGCGGACGCCTCGTGGAAAGCGGCAGAAGCGTGCCTGCAGACATTCGGCGGCTTCGGCTACGCCAGGGAATACGGCATCGAGCGCAAGTGGCGGGAAACGCGGCTGTACCAGACCGCGCCAATCTCGACCAACATGGTGCTGGCCTACGTGGCGCAGCACGTACTTGGTCTGCCGCGCAGTTATTGAGGTTTTTACGGGAGCGCATTATCAACACTTTATTTATTTATTTCAGCGCTTTGATCCTGGAATATTCAGTTTTGGTTTAGCTTCCGGTGCGATAGTCGGGTTCGTCCAGGTGATCCTCACCGCGACCTGTGTTGTGTTGCGTAAGCGTCCACGTCATGCGTCTGTGTCAGCCCTATTTCCGTGCGCTCGCGCGCAATTTCGCCGTCGTCTCGCTGTTGAGCGGCGTGATGATGGCTTTGGCCCTGGTGGCAGCGGCGGCGTTGGCGCAGATCATCGACGCGCGCCTCGCCCACGCGACCGTGGCAGAGTTGCTGCCGCACCTCGCCGTCATCGCCATCGCCGTCGCCGGTGCAATGCTCGTGCGCCTGGCCCGCGACACTCTCCTCAACCGCCGCCGCATCTGGCTCGAACATGACCTCGGCGAAGCGATCGTGGCCCATGAGCTCTGGCTCGGCGCCGATAACAGGCATCGCCTTCGCAGTCGCGCCGCTGTCAGCACGCTCGCGCGTTTTACCGGTAGTCCGCTCGCCGCAGCACTGGCGGAAGCGCCGTGGGCTTTGTTCGTCGTCGCGGGGCTTTGGTCGATCCACCTCAATATCGCCGTCGTCGCCAGCGTCGCCCTGCTACTGCTGTTCGCGCTGGCAGTGTTCGGCAGTCGCGTGACCGACACAGCATTGCAGTTTGATCTGGCAACCACTGCGGACGCCAACGGACAGAGCGTTCTGCAGCGCGCCTACGCCCACACCGGTGCGTCCGTCGATCACGCGCGTCAGGTGGCGGCGCAGTGGGAAAGCACCCAGCGGGCACACATGGCCGTTACCTACAGAGGGCTGCAGCGGCAAGGTCTGCGGCAGGCGTTCGTCCATCTCATCGTTGCAACGGCCACTGGCGCGATGGCGTTCGCGGCGGGGAGTGGCACCGACGCAGCCAAAGTGTCGACTGGTGGGCTCGTTGCGACCTGCCTGGTGGCCTTTTGCGCACTGCTGGTCGTGTCGCAGTGGGCCATCGACGCTCCGATCGTCGCCCGTGCGCGTGCTGCCCGACGTCAGCTTGCAACGTTGCGCGCGGCGCGGACGCGTGCGGGGGAGGCGCGTCTGCCGGTCATCGCGCGTCCCGATCTCCGGGCTCCGTTGGCTGCCGGATTCTTCGCGACTGCTGCCACCGCTGCCGCCCTGACTGCGGCCGTCGTTCATTGGCAGTTACCGGTCGGATGGATACTGCGCGAGCGGCTGGCGATGGTCACGCCCACACTGCCGACGGCGCGAGAGGCGTTCGCCTTCTCGTCAGCCTCGCCCCTCGGCGACGCCGACGAGATCAAAAACCTGGGCGCGCAATTGGCCGGCTACCGGATGAGGCTCACGGAACTGCAGCACGACGCGGAGAAACTCGGTCGAACCGACACTGTCGAACCGCAAGCGAACAGCCTTCGCGCGATCGAGGCGAGCGCGTCGGCGCTCACCGCATCCATGCACGCCATCATTGGACGTCTCGCGGAGCTTGAACGCCCGGTCGCCGATGCGCCCGGCACGAGCGTCGCGACATCGCCTCGAACACTGCCGCCGTCAGCCGCGAAGGACGTGTCATGATCAAGCTCAGCAACAAAGCTATCGCCTTCAATATCGGTGCCGTGACGATCATGGTCGCCGCATGCATCAGCTTCGTACGCTCGACGTTTGCCCGCCCTTACGTGGAAGTGTGCACGAGCCGCTACCACAAAAAGACGAGCATGCGGCTCGATCGCGACGGCGCGCCGCTGCAGCCATCGGACGTGCAGTCCGTCGCCAACGGTCACGACGAGGGGCTGCTGGAAAATCTGCAGATCGCGCAGTTCAGGGAAGGCCCGACGAAGTACGCGATGGGCATCAAACTGGCGAAGGGAACGGCCGAGCAGCGTTCACAACGCGCGTTGCCTGGGGGCATCAGCTTGCCGTGGGCGCCGAGCACGATCGAACAGCCGACGGCTGCCTGTCTGAGCTACGACATCTTTCTGCCGGCGGATTTCGATTTCAACTTGGGCGGGACGTTGCCGGGGATGTACGGCACTACCGTCAACGGACAATTCACCGATACACCTGGCTTCTCGAGCGCGCTGTCCTGGTCGAGCGGTGGCGCGCCGAAGTTATTCGTCGACACGAAAACCGCGGAAAATCCGCAAGCCGTCGCCTATGACTCCTATGAGGCGTCGTTGCCACGTGGACGGTGGGTACATGTCGACCAGGAGGTCGTGCTCAACTCGCCCAACCAGACTGACGGTATCGCGCGCCTGTGGCTGGATGGTCGCATCGAGAGCGACAACAAGACGGTGGCGATGCGCACGACGGCGGATGTCGCGATCGCTGGCGTCGCGGGTGAAGTCTACTTCGGCGGCAGCGGCACCGGAGGCACGGCAACGACGGATGCGACCGTGTGGCTGTCACCGTTCGAAATTCGCTGGAAGTGAAGCGTTTCGCTGGCGGATCAGCGCACGATGCGGAAGTGCTGGCCCAACGACGTGGCAGCCAATGCCTTGTGCGCAATCCACTGAGCGGTACGCGGAAAGTGGCGACCGAGGCGCGTGTAGGAGACGTCGGCGATTTCCTCGCCGAGGGTCGCGCAGAACTGGTCGTTGAGGACGACCCCGGTGACGTTGGCACCGACCTGACGCAATTTCTGCACAGCTTCGATCATTTCGCTGCGCAGCGTCAATCCAGTCAAGCCGACGAGAAACACCGCATCCGCCGCGCGCGCCGCCGCGACCGGATTGATCGCCGTCTGCGATGCGCCATCGATGGCCGGCAAATCCAAGATGATGCTGTCGTAAGCCGCCAGATCATGCTGAAAGAATTTAACCAGCAGGTCGATGTTGCCGAAGACCGCGCGATTGGATGGCGTCACCGCCGCATCGAGCCTTGCCAATCCATCGGAGCCGACCTTGATCGCGTCAGGCGGTAACGGCTTGCCGAGCGCCCAATCGGTCACTTCGGCATCTTCGCGCGCAGGGGCACTGAAATCAATCAGCAGCGCTTGGCGCTTGGCCTGCGCGAACGCCTGCGCAAGCCCCATCGCGACCGTCGATGTTCCAGCTCCGCCCACGGGACTGGTGACGGCGACGACGCGGATCTTGCTCTCCACCGTCGAAAGCATCAGTTGCTCGGCTGTCCGCGACCAGTGGTCGATCATTGCAATGCTCGCTTATTTTGAATGCGTGCCGACAGGCTGTCGAAATCGTGTTCGCCAGATTTCGACCCGACGTTGCCGGAACTACCTGTCGAGGTGGTAGCAAATTTCGCGCCAACGCAAAATCACACCAAACTTCGGCGTTACTGTCCCTTGCCGAGCGCCATCACGCGGAATGTCTGGACGACGATGCCGATATCCGTTTTCAACCACTCGCCGAAGCTGGTCAGGCGTGTCGCATAAGCGTGATCGTAGACGCATTTCATGCGGACGTCGTCGATGCTCTCGTCATAGGGCAGATTGACTTGGGCCAACCCTGTGATGCCGGGACGGATGCCGAACGTACGCTCGACATAGAACGGGACGGCATCTTCGAGTTTGGAAAAGAACCCGGGTCGTTCCGGGCGAGGGCCGATGATGCTCATTTCCCCGCGCAGGACGTTGAGACATTGCGGCAGCTCGTCCAGACGTGATTTGCGCAGAAAATTGCCGACGCGTGTGATGCGCGGATCGTTCTTGGTGGCCCAAACGGCACCGCTGCGGTCTTCCGCATCCTGATACATGCTGCGGAACTTGATCAGCTCGAACGTTTCGACGAGCTCGGGCGTGCTGCGCCCGACACGGCGTTGGCGATAGAAGATGGGGCCCGCGCTCTCGAGCTTGATCGCCAGCGCGATGGGAATGAACAGCAACGCGAAGATCAGCGCCGCGCCTAGCCCAAAAACGATGTCGAAAAGACGTTTCCCTATGGTGACCTCTGGCTTGAGGTAGGTCCACTCGTTTGCCTGGTTCACCGCGTTGACGGCAGGCGGCTGCCAGCCCGCCAGCGGCGCGCCGGTGATGTAGCGCAGCGCACCCAAGCCGGACGCGGTGTGGCCCTCGACGAGATAGGCCAGCCAACGAACGATGCGCGGCACATCGCGGTCGCGATCGGCGAGGGCGTAGGCAACGCTTGCAGCCATCGCGCAGCCCAGCGCGAACAGGACTTTGAAAATGAAACCTTTGGCCACCACCGCGAGCACCAGCGTCAGCACGGCCGCAATGACTGCAAGCAGTGGCACGAACGGACGCAGGCCCTTGCCTGACGCAAAGACCCAGGCGAGCGCTCCACGCCGGGGATCGGCGAGATGCGGCAAGCGCAAGACCTGCTGCAGGTTACCCGCACCAATGCGCACACGACGGCGGAACTCCTGCTGTGAGCGGGTCTGTTCGAGTTCGGTCGCCAGGATCGAAGCGTCGTAAACAGCGCGGTAGCCCTTGGCGACGATGGTCATGGGCAGAATGAAATCGTCGTTGATCGTATCGGATGGCAGGGCGGTCCACAGATCGCGGCGGAAAAGATAGAAGGCACCGTGCGCACCCATCGGTGCGGCAACGGCGGCTTCGTCGGCCTTGATCGAGGTCTGATAATCCCAGTACGCGCGTTCGCCCTCGCTGCCGGCATCGCGCAACCGGTAGCCAGGACACACGACCCCGATCGAGCGATCGGCGAAATGTGCGGCTGCGCGCAACAAAGCATCCGCGTCGACGGCTGCGGAGGCGTCACTGAGCGCGACGATGTCGGTGGTGGCAGCGGCGATCTGGGCATTCAGAACGGCGATCTTGCCGACGTTGATGCGATATTCGACGAGCCTGATGTCGAGGCGTTCCTGCAGTCGCGGCAGCGCGGCCTGAACGACTGCGGGGGTATCGTCGGTGCAACCGTCGAGGGCGAGCACCACCGTCAACTTGTCGCGCGGATAGTCGAGCGCACCGAGGTTGGCGAGCTTCGAGACGATCACGCTCGCTTCGTTGTGGGCCGGAACGATCAGCGTGATCGAAGGCAGATCGCTCACGGTCGAAACGATCGGCGGCGTCGCGCGGGCGGCACGCCTGCGACGTGCGATGAGTCGCAACGCCAGGGGATAGCCCAGGTGATGATAGGCGATGAGCGTCACGGCGAAGCCCAACAGGACTTCAGCGAACTGAACCAACATGGGACACTTTCAGAGACTGCGTGAGACGTTTCAATTCGGCGAGCGTCTTGGTGAGGGCGAAGCGATCCGCCACGAAAGCCCGTGACCGCGCCGGATCGGGTGGTGCCGACAGCACCTCTCGCAAGGCCCGGGCCAACGCCTCGACATCGCCTGACGGCACCAGCCGGCCCGTGGCCGGACAGACCGCATCGGCGAGCGCGCCGACGCGGGTCGCCACCACGGGCAGGCCCGCCGCCTGTGCTTCGAGGACCGCGCGCGGCAGCCCCTCGTTAAGCGAGGGCAGGCAGAATACATCCAACCCCGGCAATACCTCCGCCACGTCGTCGCGATGGCCGAGCAAGTGCACGGCTCCGGCCAGCCCCAACACCGCGGCCCGCGCCTCAATTGCACCACGCTCGGCGCCGTCTCCCACGAGCACGACTTCGGGCCGCAGCCCGGTCGGCCATGACCGGCGCAACAGGGCCAAGGCTTCGATCAAAGCGATTTGATTTTTGACAGCGACCAGACGCCCCGACGTGCCGATCAGCGGCACGTCGGCCGGTAACCCGAGCCGGATCCGGGCGTCGGCACGATGACGCTGCCGGAATTGATCCATATCGATGCCCGGCGGCACGACGGCCACGTCGACGCCACCAAAATACCGGGTAACCTTGTCAGCGATTTCGGTCGAGACAGCGACGCGGCGCGGGCGCACCATCAAAAACAGAGCTTTCGCCAACTGCCGGCGTCGCAGACTTTCATAGTGCCAGGCATCGTGTTCGACATGCAGCACGACCGGCACGCGGGCCAGTCGCGCGGCCAGACCACCGTACATCAACGGGCCGATGTGGTGTACGATGACGACATCCGGGCGCAAAATGCGGAGGCGGCGCGCCATGCGCGGGACGAGTGATGGACTGATGCCTGCGGGGCGGTCGAACGCCTCGAGCGAGGTCTTTCCGGGCTGTCCGTTCTCGCGTTCATCTCGTCGGCACATTTGCGCCAATCGCGGCCAAGCCTGCCCCAGTTGATCCGCGTTGCCGCTCAAGCTGAAGATGGCGTGCCGTCCCGGCAAACCACCGATCATGTCCAGCACCAGCGTCTCGACGCCCCCCGGAGCCATCCTTTCGACGACATGCACGGTGAGCCGACCATGCGCGTCCTGATGATCTAAAGCTTCTGATTGCATTTGTTCGGGGGAGAATTGCTACCGTACGGTGCTGTCGCTGTTCTCCGGCTTCTTACACGAACGGCCGACGCCTCACATATCAATTATAAACAATCAGTTAATCCAAAAAGCTAACTTGCTATCGCATGGCCTGGATTAAAAGTTACGCTGAAACCCGGGAAGCGAAATACGGGTGCAATAAACTTTGATGCGTACCGGAAGCTTCGAACGCAGTTTCTTGATGCATTGGGCGACGAGATGTCCAACACTGCCGCAAGCGATTCCAGTCTTTTCAAAGGTCCCCGACATGGCCACCAAGCCTAAAGCTGCGCCGCAAGCCAAAAACGCTGCCATCCCTCCGCCGCCGCCGATCATTCGTTGGACCGGAATCTTTCCCGCCGTCACCTCCAAGTTCACCGAAGACGGCAATCTCGACGACAAGGAAATGGTGCGGTGCTGGAAGCTGCAGGTCGATGCCGGCGTACACGGCCTGATCGTCGCGGGATCGTTGGGTGAGGCGTCGACGCTCGACGCGGAGGAAAAGATCACCAGCCTGACGCTCGCAAAATCGGTGGCCTGCAAGTTGCCGGTGCTGCTCACGATCTCGGAAGGTTCGACGCGCAACGCCTGCCGTCTGGCCGAGGCCGGTGCGAAAGCCGGCGCGAACGGCTTCATGGTGTTGCCGGGATTGCCGTATAAATCCGATCGCCGCGAGACCATCCGCCATATGACGGACGTCGCACGCGCTGGCGGCCTCCCCGTCATGATCTACAACAACCCGCCCGCCTACGGCGTCGACATCACCCCCGACATGCTCGCCGACATGGCGTCCGAACCGTTGTTCGCAGCGGTCAAGGAAAGCTCCGACAACGTGCGGCGCGTCACCGACATCATAAACAAGACCGGCCCGCGCTATCAGATCTTCACCGGCGTCGATAACCTGGCGCTCGAAAGCATCGCGATGGGTGCCGTCGGCTGGGTGGCCGGATTGGTCACCGCATTTCCCGCCGAAACCGTTGCCATCTGGGCGTTGGTGCAGCAGGGCAAATGGAACGAGGCGCGCGCAATCTACCGCTGGTTCCGACCGCTGCTCGACGTCGACGTCTCGACCAAGCTGGTGCAGAATATCAAGCTTGTCGAAGCGCTCGTCATCAAGAGCAACGACCGCTGCCGCGCGCCGCGACTCCCCCTGATCGGCAAGGAACGCGCCGCCATCGCCAAGATCGTCGAGGATGCCTTGCGGACAAGGCCGAAGCTGGCGGCCAAGTAAGCGCGGTCGACTGACCGGCAGACGGCACCTGACCGCGCGCGGCATTGACAGCAGCCGTGGAGCGGCGACACTCGTGTGGGCACTGAAGTCTCCGTGCCGATACCTCTATGCGCAAAATCGAGTCCCTATGCAAACCGGCTCCGCTCTCCCGCCGCCGCGCATCTTCTACGGTTGGTTCGTCGTGGCGGCGGCCTTCACTGTGACGCTGATCGGCTTCGGCAGCGCGTACTCGTTCAGTGCGTTCGTGGCACCGTTGCAGCAGGAATTTGCGGCCTCGCGCGGGTCGGTATCCCTCGTGTTCTCGCTCGCCGGATTCCTGTATTTCGGGCTCGGTGTGATCAGTGGTCCACTCGCCGACCGGTTCGGCGTGCGACCGCTGGCGATTGCCGGCATGGTGTGTGTCGGCGCAGGCCTCGCGCTCGCGGGCATGGCGCGCAGCTTGACCGAAGTCTATCTCGGTTATGGACTAGGCGTCGGCATCGGCGCTGGTTTGTCCTACGTGCCGGTGCTCGGCACGGTGCAGCGCTGGTTTCTCAAACGGCGCGGCTTCGCTTCGGGACTGGCCGTCAGCGGCATCGGCGTCGGCACCCTGATCATGCCCCCGATCGCGGCGGCCCTCGTCGAACTCTATGGTTGGCGCACGGCATACCTGACGCTCGGCGCTGCCGCCGCATGTGTCGGTGTTGGCATGTCGCTGCTGCTCGTCGACGATCCCGGAAGCCGCGGCCTGCGCCCCGATGGAGACCCCATCCCGTCTGACAAAACAGCGGGCACGCACACAGATGCAGCCGGCGGCGCTCGCGTCGGTGCAACCGTCGGCGAAGCGATCCGCTCCCGCATGTTCGTGGTGCTGTACGTCGCGTGTGTGATCTCGTCGTTCGGCGTGTTCGTGCCGTTTGTGCATCTGGTTCCGTACGCAATGGATCAGGGCGTGCCGAAATCGGCTGCGGTGCTGCTGCTCGGCGCGATCGGCGTCGGTAGTACGGCGGGGCGGTTCGTGCTCGGCGGGCTGGCCGATCGCATGGGCCGGCAGCAAGCGATGCTGGCGGGTTTCGTCGGGATGGCTCTGTCGCTGACAATCTGGCTGGTATCGTCGACATTCTGGCCGCTCGCCGCATTCGCGTTCGTTTTTGGTGTCTGCTACGGCGGCTGGGTCGCGGTTACGCCCGCCGTCGTGATGGACGCGTTCGGCGGACGCCACGTCAGCGGCATTCTGGGCGCGCTCTATACCAGCGTCGCGTTCGGCACACTGATCGGCCCGACTGCCGCCGGCTTCGCATACGATGTCACCGGCAGCTACACCCTGCCCATCGCCAGCGCCATAGCAGCCAATGTGGTTGCGGCGGCCATCGTCGCGAGCAACGCACGCATGACCGTGAGCCGACCAAGTTGAACGACGGTAGTTCAGAGATAGGCGACCTCGACGAGGCCGAGCACGAGTAGAAAACCGGCCAGTACGCCCGCCAGAATCTTGCCACGCTGCGTCGGCAGGTGCGGGCCCAGAAACAGCATCGAGAAAATGACGAAAGCCATCGTCAGATGCAGCACGATAACGCCGGCGAGACCGATACCGGCACTTTCACCGTCCTTGACCCATCCCATCACGGTCGTGAGGATTCCGAGCGCAACTGCAGCGATCACACCGCCAAGGAGCCGCGGCCAGAAAGTCGATTCAGGCTGATCCCAGCCGACGATGCGAATAGTCAGCCGCGGCGTCGCCAGCAACATCAACGCCAACTCGATATGCAAGAAGACTTCGAAGGTCAGCAGCTTGATAGCGTTCACGTGAAGATCCGAGGTGTTGCGATGGGCAGAGCCTCGATCCATCAACAAAACGCCCAGGCGCGCAAGCGCCCAGGCGAAATTAGTTCTCGTGCCGGTAAACGCTACACTTACTGCTGCGCGCCCTTGGCACCGGATTTCTTGGCTGCCTGATCTTCCCAGAAGGTTTTGGCGTCGAGTTTTTCTTGCGGGGCCTGATCGACCATCAACCCATCGAAGAAGCCACCGGAAGCAACCTTCTTCTCGACGGGCAGATTGGGCGTGAAGTCACCGGCGAGATGTCGCTGCAGGTCGACCTTGATCGATTCGTTCTTCTTCTCGTTGCAGAAATCCGGCTCGCCTTTGATGCGCGTCGAAATGCTCGCGTAGGTCTGATCGTAGGCTTTCTCGGCCGATGCCAACTGCGGCTGCAGTGCGCCGCCACGAGCTTCCGAAGCCAGAAAGTTGGTCTTGAGTTTGACCGGATCGAACAGGAACCCGCACCGTTGAGCCCGTGCGGCGGTCCAGGCGACCTGCACCGGACGCGCATTCGGATCGGTGTTGGAGATGCCGACGCCCGCGCCAGCCGCGCTCGACGGCGTACCATCGAGCACACTGGCGGTAGAAATGCCGCCACCGCCACCGCTGCAGCCAGCGAGAGACAGCGCCGCCGAAGCAACTGCCGCATACATCACGAGAGGGCGCATGTAAGAATAACCCCTTAATTCCCCGACACCATCTTGCTGAACGAAGGTCAGCCGTCAATGGTCCCGCAGCACCTCAGCGACAAAAATCAGTCAATTCGTGTTGCAGTGTCGCCGATTCGGGCCGCTAATCAAAGGTCTCACGTCTGCAGATGGCCGCCGTCGTACATGCAGGCGATACGGCCAAGCGCCGATCTGAGCCGATCGGTGTCCGCAAGCGCTGCGACCGATGACGGGGTCGGGGTCGGCGCACCCGGCCATTCCGCCGATCCGATCAAGGCCTCGGCGATGCCGGGCGTCAGCGTCTGTTTGCCCGCAGCCAACCCGGCCTCCAGCAGTTGCGCAACCAGAGAGGGTGGCAGCACGGGCAACGAAGCCATCAGTCCGGCGGCCAAAGTCTGCCCGAGTACGTGGTCCGGATGCGCAGGCTTGTCGAGCACGCGCCCGGCGTTCCACAAGTGCCCGACGTCGTGCCATGGCGTGGGCGCGGCAGGAAATTTTGCGCGCAAGGCCGCGTGCTCGTTCGCCACATAAAACCGATTGAGATTGTCGAAAAAAACGAACGTGTAGCCCGCCGCCGTCAGGGTCGGCTCCCACTTGGCCCAATCGCCATCCGCAACGTTCGGATTGATGGCTTCAACCAGCACGACTTTCGGTCGGTGGCGCGCAAAGTCCAGACCCGCGAGCACGTCAGGCTCCGCACCCTCGACGTCGATCTTGAGGAAATCGATCTGGCCCAGCGCGGCCTCGTCGATCAGGCGCGACAGCCGTTTGACGGCACGTTGCTCGGTCGTGTAGCCGGCGCCGTATTGGCGGGCACTGTCGGCGTTGGCCTTGACCGCGCTCGACAATCCATGCAGGCCATCGACGATGTGGAAGTCGACGGAACCGTCGTTGCGCCCCGCCAGGCAGGAGACGACCTGATCTCGCGGTCGCACGCCCGCATAAGCTCTGGCCAGGGCGAGTTGCGGCTCGACCACGAGGCCGCGCCAGCCCTTCAGATAGAAATAGAACGACACGTTGTCGGCGACCGGATGGCCGCCGCCGACGTCGACGTAGGTGCCGTCGGCGATATCACCGAGCACGAGGTTCAGATGGTAGTCTTCTAAATTCTGCGCGTAGGAAAGGTGCATCTGCGATCCCGCTGTGCTTAAAGGCGTCGCGGTTTGTAACACCGCCCATACAGAAGCGCCGGATACTGGTCGGCATCCGAAGGCGCGACAAAAATGCTCAAAGAGCGGCACGCGGTGCAAGTCACATCGCGCGATAGCATACGCGGGTCGCACCAAACCTGTCCCCAATAGAAAGCCATCATGACCGCAACCCCGCCGCCAATTCTGACATCAGCAGCCGAATTGCTTCGGAATTACGACGTACTGCTCTGCGACGTCTGGGGTGTCGTGCATGACGGGCGCAAAGCTTATGCCGGAGCCAACATCGCGCTCCCCAGATTTCGCGCGATGGGCGGGACCGTCATTCTGGTCTCGAACGCGCCGATGACCGCGCCCGCCGTCGCTGCGCTGCTGGACGACAAAGGCGTCAGTCGCGACGCATGGGACGGCATCGTGCCCTCGGGCGATATCGCACTCAGCCACATCGCGGCACAGGGCTACCAGCGCGTGTACGGCATCGGCGCGCGCGTGCGGGATGCCTCGTTCTTCGACGCCGTGCCGCGGCTGGTCGACGACATGGGCGAGGCCGACGCGGTCGCCTGCACAGGGCTTGCCAACGATCGGACGGAAAAACCCGAGCAGTATCTGCCGGTCCTGGAACAAGCGATGCAACACCGGCTGCCGTTTGTCTGCGTCAATCCGGATCTGGCCGTGCACGTCGGCGCGGATCTGCTGCCCTGCGCCGGTGCCATCGCTACACTCTACGAGCAGATGGGGGGCACAGTGTTCTGGGGCGGCAAACCGCACCCGATCGCTTACGCGACAGGTCTGCAGATGGCTGCCGAGTTGCGTGGGCATACCACCGACAAAGCGCGCGTGCTCGGCATCGGCGACGCGGTCCGCACCGACCTTGAGGCTGCCGCCGGTGCCGGTGTCGACAGCCTGTTCATCGCCGCCGGCCTGCATCGCGAAGCGTTGTACATCGGCGGCAAGCTCGACGCTCGCAGTTGTGCCGCACTGTTTAAGGCCCATGACGCCAAACCGAAAGCGGTGATGGACATGCTCGTCTGGTAACCGTTCGCATCCGCCACCCGCTGTTGCCACGCCATGTCGCACCGCCCGACATTCAGCTTCGCGCCGTCACCCCCGGGTTCTGCAACGCCGAAGCGGCCACGACTGCAATCTTGACGTGCGTCAATGCGAAGCCAGCGACCTTCGACGAACGATGCGGTTGCGGCGGGGGTGGTGCTGCCCGTAAAACGAAGGCACAAAGCCAGTAACAGGCAACGGGCCAGCGACAGGCACCGTAGAAAAGCCTGAGAACCCGGATCGAGACACCAAGGACCTGCCATGACCGACAAGACGTATGCCGTCCCCGCCGAATGGCAGAGCCACGCCTGGATCGACGACCAGAAATATCAGGCCATGTACAAGCGCTCGGTCGAGGACCCCGCAGGTTTCTGGGGCGAACACGGCAAGCGGCTCGACTGGATCAAGCCCTATACGCGCGTCAAGAATTCGACGTTCAAAGCACCCGACGTCTCGATCAAATGGTACGAAGACGGCACCCTCAACGTCGCCGCCAACTGCATCGACCGCCACCTGAAGCATCGCGCCGACAAGATCGCCATCATCTGGGAGGGCGACGACCCCACGGAAAGCGAGACCATCACGTATCGTCAGTTGCACGAGCGGGTCTCGAAGTTCGCCAACGTGCTGCTCGCCAACGGTGTCAAGAAAGGCGACCGCGTCACCGTCTATTTGCCGATGATTCCAGAGGCGGCGTACGCGATGTTGGCCTGCGCGCGCATCGGCGCGGTACACTCTGTGGTATTCGGCGGCTTCTCGCCGGACAGTCTGCAGAACCGCATCGACGGTGCCGAAAGCAAAATGATCATCACCGCCGATGAAGGCCTGCGCGGCGGCAAAACGGTGCCACTGAAGAAGAACACCGACGAGGCGCTGAAGACCTGCAAAGGCGACGAAAAGGTCCTGGTGGTGCGCCGTACCGGCAATCCCGTGCCATGGACCGCTGGCCGCGATCTCTGGCTGCACGAAGAGCTGGTGAAGGTTTCGCCCGACTGCCCACCGGTCGAAATGAGTGCGGAAGATCCGCTGTTCATTCTCTACACGTCGGGATCGACAGGCAAACCGAAGGGCGTGCTGCACACTTCGGGCGGCTATCTCACCTACGCGTCGATGACGCATCAGTACGTCTTCGATTACCACGACGGCGACGTTTACTGGTGCACGGCGGACGTGGGCTGGGTGACCGGCCACAGCTATATTGTCTACGGCCCGCTGGCCAACGGCGCGACCACGTTGATGTTCGAGGGCATCCCCAATTATCCGACCGCGTCGCGCTTCTGGCACGTGATCGACAAGTGGAAGGTCAACACCTTCTACACCGCACCGACAGCTATCCGCGCGCTGATGGGCCTCGGGGACGACTGGGTGACGCGCACGAGCCGCAAGTCGTTGCGGCTGCTCGGCTCGGTCGGCGAACCGATCAATCCGGAAGCGTGGGAATGGTATCGCCGCGTTGTCGGCGACGACCGTTGCCCGATCGTCGATACCTGGTGGCAGACCGAAACCGGCGGCATCATGATCACGCCGCTGCCGGGCGCGACCAAGACCAAGCCCGGTTCGGCGACGAAGCCATTCTTCGGCATTCAACCCGCACTGGTCGACGACAAGGGCATGGTGCTGGAGGGCGCGGCAAGCGGCAATCTGGTCATCACCGACAGCTGGCCGGGTATGATGCGCTCCGTCTACGGGGATCATAAGCGGTTTGTGGAAACGTATTTCTCGACCTATCCCGGCACCTACTTCACCGGCGACGGCTGCCGCCGCGACGCCGACGGCTACTACTGGATCACCGGCCGCGTCGACGACGTGCTGAACGTGTCGGGCCATCGCCTCGGCACCGCAGAAGTCGAAAGTGCGCTGGTCAGCCATCCCAAGGTGGCAGAAGCAGCCGTCGTCGGCTACCCGCACGACGTCAAAGGGCAGGGCATCTACTGCTATGTGACCCTCAACGCTGGCGAACCCGCGACCGAGGCTCTCCGCAAGGAATTGGCGGCGCACGTGCGCAAGATCATCGGGCCGACGGCGACGCCGGATCTGATCCAGTTCTCGCCGGGTCTGCCGAAAACGCGCTCCGGCAAGATCATGCGCCGCATTCTTCGCAAGATCGCCGAAGACGATTTCGCCAACCTCGGCGACACCACCACCCTGGCCGAGCCGGCCGTCGTCGACGACCTCGTCTCGAACCGGCAGAACAAGCGCAAGGCGTGACGGGGCGGTTGCTCGCCTTCGGCAAGACGGGGGCGGAATCCTCTGCGGTGGGTGGGTTGGCGGTGTCGGTGAGCAGGTAGCCGTTTTAAAAAGCGGGTGGTCCGGAGGGACGCGTCCCTCCTGCGGGGTTTGGGGCTAGCCCCATGTCGCGCGTGAGCGCGAACGTCAGGCCACGAGGTCCTTGCGGGCGGCGATGGAACCGTCGGAGTTCAGCCGGTAGACGATCGGCACGCCGGTTGCGAGTTCGTGCGCGAGGATCTGCTCCGGCGTCATGTTCTCCAACTTCATGATGAGGGCGCGGAGCGAATTGCCGTGCGCGGCGACGATGACGTTGCGTCCCGCGTTCAAGTCAGGCCGGATATGCGCCTCGAAATAGGGCAACACGCGCACGGCCGTATCCTTCAGGCTTTCGCCGCCGGGGGGCGGAACATCGAACGACCGACGCCAGATGTGCACCTGATCTTCGCCCCATTTCTTGCGGGCATCGTCCTTGTTGAGACCGGAGAGTTCGCCGTAGTCGCGTTCGTTCAGCGCTTTGTCCTTGATCGTGGTGAGGCCGGTCTGGCCGATTTCGGCGAGGATCAAGTTCAAGGTGCGCTGCGCACGCGTCAGCACGCTGGTGAAGGCCACGTCGAATTTCAGCCCCTCGGCCTTCAATCGCGCGCCGGCGGCTTTCGCCTCGGTTACGCCCTTGGCGGTCAGGTCAGGATCTTTCCAGCCCGTGAACAGATTGAGCTTGTTCCACTCGCTCTCGCCATGGCGCACGAGGACGAGAAAGTTGGACCCTGATTGTGACATGCGGCAACCTTTCGAAATATCGGGATTTCGACACGCAAGACGTGCCCGGGGGCGATAAATCAGGGCCTGTCTTCGCGGCGCGGATGCGGGTTGTCAATGCTCGAGCCACCGCCGCGACCTCCGGGCAACATCAGTGTCATCTCGTGAAGCCGGTCGGATCGATCACAACATATCGTTAACGCCTCCGACGTTAGCGTCGGCCGCAGTGCGCGTCGGACTGTCCCTGCTGCCGAACCTCGGTCGCGGCGATACGAGAGGAAGTTTCGTCGTGCGGCGCTTGCGTTTTCTCAAGTCCCGATTGGGCGCGTTCCTGGCTGGCTTTTTATCAACCACGCTGGCCGGCATGGCTTTGCGCGCGAGCCCGGTCATGGCGCAAGACGCCAGAGCGCAGGAGAGTTGGTCTGACCTCGCCATCAGCCGCCCGAGGCCGGTGAGCGAGCCGCCGCCGCGCTTGCGGACAACGCTCGCCGATCCGTTTCCCGACCCGCGCCCGGCGCAGATTCCCGGCGTGGGTGCCGACGCAAGCGGCCCAGCATCGGCGGTCGTGAGTGTGCCCGGACAAAAATCAGCACTTGCGATGGAAAAGTCCCAGCAGGACGGCGAGACCGAACAAGGCGTCGGCGTGGATCTGGCAGTCGACGGACACATGGAGGTGACAGCAGCGGAGGCACCGCCGGATGGTCGCGAACCCTACACCGGCGATCCACGCTTGCCCGAAGATCGAGCGGCGTTCGTCGCCCCACCCGCCGGCTATGATGCGCTCGCCTTCCAGATCGAGCTCGACCCCGCCACCGACTCCCGGACACGTCGCCTAACGGCGCTCGAGCCCTATACGGCAGTGGGCCGTCGCGCGGGCAGCTGGGTGATTTTCCCCACCCTCGAGACGAGCATCGGCGGCACCTCCAATGTCTTCCGCACATCCGCGCCAAAGGTCGACGCAAGCTTCGACGTGCGCCCCACCCTGCTCGCCGTCACCGATTGGCAGCGGCACGCGTTGCAATTCAAGGCGACCGGTCTCGGCTCGGCATACGAGAATTTTCCGTCGGAGAACGAGCGCTCCTATGCGTTCGAGGCGCGCGGACGCCTCGACATAACGAAGAAGGCCATCATCGAAGTTCTCGCCGCCCACAGCGTCGATCAGGAGCCGCGATCGTCACTGTTTGCGCCCACCGACGCCAAAGCGCCGACACCGTATGCCACCGACAAAATCGCAATCGCCTACACACAGACGTTCAATCGGCTGTCGCTGCAGTTGCGCGGCGCTGTCACCGAGGTCAGCTATCAACCGGTAGGTACCTACGACGGCGGCACACTGAGCAACGCCGAACGAGATCTATCGACACACGCCTTGGCCCTGCGCGCGGCCTGGAGCTTCAATCCAGGCCTCGCCCTGTTCGCCGAAAATGCGCTCGCTACCCAGCGCTATGGCACGGCACCGAGCGATGGCATCATCAGGGACAGCACCGGCGACCGGCTCAAGATGGGCGTTTCATTCGGCACGCAATCCCAAATCTGGCGTGGCGAGATCGCTGTCGGTTACGGCCATCAGGTCGCGCGCGATGCTCGGCTGCCGAATGTCGAGGGCTTGATCGTCGAAGCGAATGTCGGCTGGAAGCCCACTGGGCTGACGTCGGTGCTGTTGCGGACCAGCACCGATTTCCTGACCTCCACGCAGCCGGGGCAGGGCGGCGCGGTGCAACGGCTCGGCGGCATCGAGGTGCGGCACGCGCTGCAGCGACGCTTGATCGGCATTGCCGGCGTCAGTTATCAAGTGGCGGATTATCAGGGCCTGCCTCTCACCGAGCACACGACGACGGCAGAACTTGGTTTTGAATATTTCCTGTCGCAGTCGACGACCGTGCTCGGCCGCTATCAACACGTCGCCATCACCGGCTCCGGCGCAGGCGTCGATACCACCACCGACAGCTTTCGCCTTGGTGTACGATATCGGCCCTGAATGATCAGCTTTGAACCATCCTGCACGCGTTGATCTTGCGGCGAGGGATCAGGCAGCCACAGCCGTGGCTGGACGCGCGGCCAGTCGCGCCCGCTCGGAACTCGGACGCAAAAGCAGCAGCCCCAGAATACCCGACACGATCAGGATCACGGCCAGTACCCGGAACCCCGTGAGATATCCGTCCAGCGGCGTTGCCGCGCTGTCGAGAATGCGGCCGGTGATGGCTGGCGCGAGCAATCCCGCAAGAGAATAAACGGCACCGTAGATGGCGATGATCGCGCCGCGCTGCGATACCGGCGTAAACTCGGCCAGCATCGGTGGGCACACGACATAGATCGCGCCCGACAGCCCCGTACCGAGCACCAACAGCGCGACCCGCGCCGTAGCCCCCTCGACCAGCGGCATACACAGCAATACGAACCCTGCGACGATCAACGGTGCCGCGCCCAAGACACCGCGCGAACGGCGCGTCCCGACACCACGGTTCATCAGCATCTGCGAAACTGCACCCGTGATCAGCACGATCGTCGCACCGAAAATCCACGGCAACACCGAGATCGGGCCGGCGTCTTTCTGGGTGTATCCCAAGCCCTTGACCAGGAACGGCGTGAACCACGTCAGTCCGAGTGACAGCGCCCAATAGGCCCCGAAGCTCGCGACGCAGCAGCCGAGAAACGTTGGGCTCGTCAACAGTCGCAGATACGGTACCCGTACTACGGCCTCGCCGGCTGCGGGCACAGGATCTTTCAACGGGCCTTCGCCGCCGAGCAGCAGCCATGCTGCGATCCAAATCAGCCCCACGATGCCGAGCGCGCCGAACGCCCAGTGCCACGTATAGTTGACCACGATGTAATTGAGCGCCGGCACCGCGACGATCACGCCGAACGCCGAGCCTTGCGACAACACCGCCGTCGGCATCATTCGTTTCTCGTCCGGAAACCATTTGTAGAGCGCGTGAATCGCGACAGCATATGCCGGGCCCTCGCCCGCACCGAGGATGACGCGACAGATCAGCAGCGTCGTGTAGCTGACGGTGCCGACCATAGGGAATTGGACCAACGCCCAAACCGTCGCCAGCGCCAGCAGCACCCAGCGCGTCTGCACCTTGTTGACGAGAAAACCAACCAGGATCGCCGAGGTCGAGAACAGGAAGAAAAACGCAGATCCGAGAAAACCGAAGTCCGTCTGGGACAACTTGAGTTCTTCCATGATCGGCACGCCGGCGAGGCCGACCACCACCTTGTCGGCAAAATTGACCAGCATGTAGAGCAGCAGCAGCACCGCGATCGTCCACGCCCCCTTTGGCGTCTCGGCTACTGTAGCCGACTCCGCGTGCGTTGCCTGAATTGCATGTGATATCGTGGCTGTCATGCCGATCCCCTTGGTACCTGTCGCGCGGTGCCTCGTTTCGCATACCCCTTCTGCCCCGTGTGTCCGGAGCTTAGCACGATGCTATCCGCGTTCCCGACCGCTGTCACGCGGCCGGATGAACGAGGAATGCTGCGAGGTATGTGGTGCGAGTGCGAGACGCGCGACGGTCAGCGGACCCGGCGATGGTGCTCGATCGCCGCGCCGAAGGCCTGGAACAGCGCGCGGTTGATCGGATTGCGTTGCGGATCGTATTCCGCGTGCCACTGCACACCCAACGCAAAACCCGGCGCATCCGCGATACGGATTGCCTCGGCTGTTCCGTCATCGGCGACGCCTTCGATCACGACTCGCTCTCCGGGCTCCAGAATGCCTTGCCCATGCAGAGAATTGACGCGGATCGTTTCGCCACCGAACATCTGCGCGAAGGTGCCGCCTTTGACGAGTTGCACATCGTGCCTGTCCGCGAAAACGACTGTCGGATCGGGGTGGACGTCGCCGTTCTCGATCCTGGGCATGCGATGGTTCATGCGGCCGGGCAACTCGCGGATTTCCGGGTGCAGCGAACCGCCGAACGCAACGTTCATTTCTTGAAACCCGCGACAGATGCCGAGCAGAGGAATGCCGCGCTCGACGCACAGTTCTATCAGCGTCAAGGCCACGGCATCACGGGCTTCGTCGTAGGGCTCGTGGCTGACGTGCGGTTCAGCACGGAACCGCGTTGGATGGACGTTGGCCCGCGCACCGGTCAGCAGGATGCCATCGACCACCTGCAGCAACGTATCGGCATCGGTGATGTCGGGGGAGCCCGCGAAAATCAGCGGCAGTGCGCCGGTTACTTCCGCCACCGCGCGCAGATTGCGTTCTCCGACCATCTGCACCGCGAAACGCTTCTCGATGATCGACGCGTTGCCGATGACGCCGACGACAGACTTTTTCATCGCGCGACGCTCCATCTCCGCCTGCCCTTCATCGCGCGTCCCTCATCGTGCGTCCCTGAACGCGTCTTCGATTCTCGCCAAGGCCTCGTCGAGAATAGGCCGTGGCGTCGCAAAATTAAAGCGCAGCCACGTCTTGCCGCCGGGACCGAACTGTTCGCCTGGGCTCACGAAAATCCGCGCCCTGTCTTTGATCCGTGCCGCTACCGCCTCCGAACCGAGACGGGTCGCCGAAAAATCGACCCATGCCAGATACGTGGCCTCGAGCTTCATCGACCGCGCTCCCGGCACGGCCGACTGGATACGGCGATCGAACTCGTCGCGATTGGCTTGCAAGTAGGGGAGTAGCGCGTCGAGCCACGCCTCGCCCGTCCGCCATCCCGCCTCCGTCGCCAGCATACCGAAGCCATTATACGAGCCGAGGCCGCTGGCGGCGATGCGCGCATCCAGCTTCTTCTTCAGCACCGGGTTAGTCGTCACGCTCGCGCCGACATGCGCGCCGGCCAGATTGAAGGTCTTGGTCGCGGCCACACAGGTGATGAGCCGGTCGGCGATGTCGGGGGCGGCGGTGAGTGTCGGCACATGGGCACGGCCATCGAACAGCAGATCGCAGTGGATCTCGTCCGACACGAGGATCAGATCGCGCTCGGCACACAACGCCGCAAGCTCACGAATTTCGTCAGCTGACCAGAGCGTACCACCGGGATTGTGCGGACTGCAAAAAAATACGATCCTGGTTCGCGGTGTCAACTTCGCGCGCAATGCCGCGAGGTCCATCACGTAGCGGCCTTGTTGCTCGACGAGCTGCGCGTCGAGGATCTTTCGATCATTCGCCAGAATGATTTTGCGGAAGGCATGATAGGCGGGCGGAAACACCACGACCTCGTCGCCCGGCTCCGTGACGGCCTGCAAGATCAGGCCTAATCCGGAGACGATCCCTGGCGTTGCGCTCACCCAAGCCGGGTCGATTTGAAACTTGTGCCGCCGCTGAAACCACGCAGCCAGCGCCTCGGCCCAACTCCCGGTATCGGCGTAGTAGCCGTGGATGCCACGTTTGATCTCGGCCTCGAGCGCTTCGGTGACGCCAGGCGGAGCCTTGAAATCCATGTCGGCCACCCACATGGCGATCGCGTCGGGGGCGGTGATGCCAGACAACTTGGCCATCATGTCCCACTTCGACGCGTGCGTCCCCCGCCGATTGACGACCGAATTGAAATCGAACATGAGGGGTAGCTCCCGGGCTGCCATGCGACTGGATCGACGACGGCCGTCGGACGGCTGCGATCGAAGGTCCATTGATGCCGACCGCTGCCGCACGGTCAAGCTCGTCTGTGCCGCAGCTGTGGGCAATCGCGGCGGCGTGGTGCAAGCACCACAACTCGCCCGTTATCGATGTAGACAGCGCCTCGGACAAAACTTACAATTGTGCACCCACCAATGTGGTCGGCGCATCCAACGCGAACATCGCCTTTAAGGTCCCGTAGCTCAGCTGGATAGAGCGGCAGATTCCTAATCTGTAGGTCGTGCGTTCAAATCGCGCCGGGATCACCAATAAACACAGGGGATGCAGCGCGAACCGCAAGCCTGAACGAGCGCTCTTGGTACGATCTTGGTACGAAACGCTTTGCCCTACCCCCCTGCAACTTACTCTGTCTAAGCGTGGCGACCGCGGGCGGATGCATCCGTTCACCCCGCCAAACCGAGTTGCACAAAACCGACGTCGTGCGTGTTGCGAACTGGCAAGAGGCACAGTCGCAACGTCGCCGGGTCGTCCTTCGCTTTAGTAACAAAAACTAAACCGATGCAGCGCACGGATACGATCACATCCATTGTAATCGGGACCACGGAACATGCCCGCAACGAGCGCCCGCTGCTACCACGTCCGCACCCCCGCAGGACGGACAACGGTTACGCTGAA
>JANYHG010000085.1 GCA_025359165.1 Hyphomicrobiaceae bacterium | reverse complement strand
CCGCTCGCTGACGCGCCGCAAAGTCCTCGGCTACCTCGATTTTAATTTCGCCGGATCAGGGCTCATTACGGGGCAACGGTTGAACGATCGCCTCGACGTCAAGCTGCGCGACCTCAATATCGAGAAGTTGTCACGCCGCTTCGTTGCGGTCGCCACCGAGATCGGCACGGGCCATGAAGTGTGGCTGTCACGCGGAAAACTCGTCGACGCCATGCGCGCGTCCTATGCCCTGCCGGGCATTTTCAAGCCCGTCGAAATCAACGGTCGCTGGCTGTTCGACGGCGCACTCGTCAATCCGATCCCGGTTTCGGTCGCGCGGGCGCTGGGCGCACGCTACGTCATCGCCGTCAATATCAACGCGGATCTGAGCGGTCGCGGGTCGATGGCACCCATCATGTCCGATTCATATGACGATAAGATCGGCGCAGCCGTGGCGACTGCGGCGGTCGTCGATGCAACCGCAGACGCCAGCAGCCTGCTGACCCGTAACGGGCGCGCTCTCAAAAAGATGCTGCAGCGGCAGTTTTTCGGGCCATCGGAAAACGGGCCCGGCATTTCGACGGTCATGACCGAAGCGTTCAACATCGTGCAGGACCGCATCGCGCGCTCGCGGATGGCCGGTGATCCGCCAGACGCGGTGATCGCGCCCCGTGTCGGCGACCTCAGCCTGTTCGATTTTCACCGGGCCGACGAAATGATCGCGCGCGGCGAAAATGCCACCAAGCGGGTGCTCGACGAGATTCAGCGCGAAATCGAGATCATGCGGCGCTATTCGCCCAAGTCGACGCACGCGGTGATGTGATCGTTCGCGTCATGTGATTCTGCGGTCACAGGTCATCGGTGGCGGGCGTTTGCGAATTATCGCACTCTGCTAGCCGAAAACAGGAAGCGCCTGCCATATCGCAAATTTGGACGCGCAGAATTGAAGTCGCCAAATTCACCGTACTTGCCAGCGTTGTTAATATTTATCGTCAGGTCAGGGGCACCAGGGTGCCTGCTCCAGCTGCACGTTTGATGGCCTCGACAACGCGCAGCGTCTCCAGGCCTTCGCGTCCCGACACGAGCGGCGCATCTTCGCCACGAACGACACGGCAGAAATGCTCGATCTGCAGACGCAGCGGATCCTGCAAAGCCGCGTAGCTGCGTTCGACGATGAACGGCTCGAGCCACGAGCGCGTATCGGCATTGGACCAGATCTCGAGTTTCGGCACGGTCAGTGATCCGTGGGTGCCGCCGAGCGTGTAGCAGAACTGCTCGGTTTGCGGATATGCAGGATTTTCGCCGGTTGTGTGTTCCCAACTCCACGGCGCGACGATGCTGTCGGAGGCGTTGATCGTGCCGAGTGCGCCGTTGGCGAACCGTAGCAGCGCGACTGCGGTTTCCTCGATGGCGTGCCCGCGCACGGCATTCGACGTCTGCGCCTGCACCGACACGATCTCGCCGACCAGGTAGCGCAGCAGATCGATATCGTGGATCAGGTTGGTCAGGATCGGGCCGGCGCTTTGCTCGCGCCGCCATGCGACGTCGAAATAGTCATCCGGTTTCAGCAACCAGAAAAAGCCGTGCACGCTGACGATACGGCCGAGCTTGCCGCTGTCGACAATCGCCTTGGCGCTTTGGATCATCGGGTTGTGCCGGCGATGGTGCCCGATCAACAGCGGCACCCGCGCGGCTTCAGCTGCCGCCACCAACCGCGCCGCCGCCGCCAGATCGTCGGCGATCGGTTTCTCGATCAGGGCGGGCAGTCCGGCTGCCACCGCGTCCAGTCCGTTGGCGACGTGCAACTGGTTAGGCGTCGCAAAGATGACCCCGTCGGGCTTTTGTGTTGCGATCAAATCCGAAAAATCGGCGAACCATGGCACCGCGTGGTGCTGCGCCAGGGCTTTCGCGGCATCGGTTGGATCGACGATGGCGGCGAGCGAGGCGCTCGGCGTGGCGACGACGTGCTCGATGTGTCGCCGCCCCATGAGGCCAGCACCGACAACGGCAAGTCGAACGGGTCCGGTCATCAGTTCGCATCCCAGTTTTGTGGTCGACACTTCCTCAGCCGACGTCGATCGAGGTCGAATACCCGAAACAAGTCCCAAAATAAGTCCTTGTGCGACGGCCCTGCGATGCTAGCCTGCTTCAAAAAAAAATTCGCAACGAGGAGGAACCTACATGAAACGTTCTATCGGTAATGGTCTGGGGCGGCGTGCGTTCGTCACGGCGACGGCTGTCTTCGCATTGGGATCGTTGATATCGACCGAGGCCATGGCGCAAGGGAAACGGTATCGCTTTGCCTACGACCAGCCAAAGGCGACAGGCTACGGTGTCGCCGGCGATGTTTTCGCCGCCAAACTCGCCGAGTTGTCGAAAGGCACGATGGCCATCGATCAGTATCCGGGTGCACAGTTGGGCCAGGAACCGCAGGCGCTGCAGTTGCTCAAATCGGGTGACCTCGATTTCGGCATAACATCGACCGCCAACACCGCAACGATTTCGCCGCAAGCCGGTGTATTCTCGCTGCATTTCCTGTTCCGCGACGATGCGCATCTCATTAAGGCACTGGCCGATCCTGGCGTCTCTAAAGCCGTGCGTACGATGATCGACGAGACGACGCAGGGCGTGCATGCGCTGGCACTCGCGACGCTCGGCTTCCGGCACATCTATTCGAAGAAAGAGATCAAGTCAGTCGACGATATGAAGGGCCTCAAGATCCGCGTGCAGGCGACCGCGACCGAAGATGCGACGTTCCCTGTCTATGGCGCGCAGACGGTGCACATGCCCTTCGGCAGCGTCTACACGTCGTTGCAGACGGGTGTGGTCGAAGCCGCAGAAAACAGCGTCAACGTGTTTCTCGTCAATAAGCACTACGAGGTCGCCCCGGTACTGTCGATGACCGGGCACGAGGCCAACAACAGCTTGATCTGGGTCAGCGACAAGCTGTGGACCAGCCTCACACCGGAGCAGCAAGGATGGGTGCAGGGGGCGGCAGACGAAGTGGGCAAGATCGAGCCAGGCAAGGCGCTCGAACTCGAAGCGCAGTCGCAAGTCAAACTCGCGGCCATCGGTGTCAAGCTGGTCAAAGATGTCGATCGCCCAAGCCTGATGAAGGCGTCGGCTCCGATGCTCGAGAAGCTCAGCAAGGAACTGGGGCCGCACGCCGAAAAGATCGCCAAGCTCGTGCAGGCCGTGAAGTAAGCACGGCTTAGTGTGGCGGCTCGTTTGTGAGGCACGGGCCAAGCTGATCGCTGGTGCTTCGCCAATCCGCCGACCGGATTTCCTCCCTCCTCGTGGGGGAGGGTTCGGTTGGCGGCGGGTCCATACGATCACGATCCGTGCGGTCGAATTCACATCGAGCAGCCTCCACCCCTGCCCCCTCCTCGCGAGGGGGAGGAAAACCCCGCTGAATATGTGGCTGATATTCGTCAACACTTGGTGCGGAGTACCGCCGCGCAGTGCGACGACGAAGCGTCGTTAAATGCCAACTTCAAAGCCGCCTGGAACACCTCATGCAATCGACTGGATTTTCACTCGTCCCCAACCGTCAGCGGCATTTGAAATGGGCCGCCCTCGATCGGCTGGAACACTGGCTGATGGTGATCTGCGGGCTGACGCTGGCCGCATTCTCCACATCCGTCGTCTTCGACATCATCACCCGCACCATCGGCCGTCCCTGGCTGTGGCTGCAGGAAGTGACGTCGACGTTTTTCGTCTACGGTATCTTCATCGGAGCCGCCGTCGCATCGCGTCGCAACGAGCACTTGTATCTCACGGCACTTTCCGACGCGCTGACCGGGCGCACGCGCACGATCGTGGAGATCATCATCCGTATCGTCATTCTGGGTGTCGCTTCGGCGATGGTCATCTTCGGCTATCAGAATTTTCTACGCGGGTTCGGCAGTTTTCGTATGCCGTCGATGACGCCGATCGCCTCGCTCTATGCGGCCATTCCAATATCGGGTGCCCTGATCGTCTTGTTTACGATCGAGCAGTTGATCAACGGGATCAAGAATGGTTTCGAGCACCCCGCAGATCCCTTTGGCGGGCATTAAGGCACCTTCTCGCGCCGAGACAGCGTCTCGCCTGCCTTGTGCAACGGTGCCGCATCGACAGAAATCCCATTCGAGCAGGACAGCCTACCCATGAGCAACACCGCCATACTTCTGTTGATGACGTTTTTGTTTCTGACGTTCGGCTACATGGGCGTGCCCGTCGCATTCTCGTTGATGGCCGGCGTGCTGATTGGGACCATGCTCACCGATGTGACGTTTGCGACGATCTTCCAGAAGATGTTCGACGGCATCGACAGCGAAGCCCTGCTGGCCATTCCGTTCTTCCTGCTGGTCGGTGAATTGATGGGGTCTGCGAACGTCGTCGTTCGCATCGTCAATCTCTCGCTTTCGCTGGTCGGACACATTCGCGGCGGGCTTTCGCAAACGGTGGCCGTGTTCTCGATGTTCTTTTCGGAGATGTCCGGCTCGACCACCGCAGACGTCGCGGTCATGACGCGGGCGCTCGGCGAACCAATGAAGAAAGAGGGGTATTCGCCGCCCTTCATCGCAGCGCTTATTGCGGCTGCATCCACGATCGCCGCGCTGGTTCCGCCTTCAATCACCGCCGTCGTCTATGGCGCGACCGGCAACGTGTCGATCGCGGGGCTGTTCATGGCGGGCATCGTGCCGGGCTTGATGATCGGCTTCGGCCTGATGATCTATTGTTATCTGTTCGGCCCGGAAGGCATGCGCCGGCCGCGTGCGACGTTCGGGCAATTCACCGACGCGGTCAAAGCCGCAGCGTTGCCGCTGATGATCCCGGTCATTTTGCTCGGCGGCATCCTCACCGGCTGGTTCACACCGACGGAGGCTGGCGTCGTCGCGGTTTCGTGGATCATCTTCGTCGTCATTCCGATGCTCAACCCCGCTCACATCCGCAAGCTGCCGCATGATTTTTGCCAGGCGGCGCTGATCTATTCGCTGCCCTTGATCACCATCGCTGCGGCGTCGGCGTTCGGCTGGATGCTGGCCTATCTACGCGGCGCGCTCGTGATCGCGGACTGGATCACCGGCATCTGCGGCAACGATCCGCATCTCATCATGCTGATGCTGGTTTTGCTGTTCACGATCGTCGGCGACTTCATCGAGCCGGTGCCGACCATCATCATCTTCATGCCGCTGGTGAACGCGCTTACGCAAGCCGGCGACATCAACGCGGTGCACATGGGGGTGGTGCTGATTGCGACGCTGGCGTTCGGACTGATCACGCCGCCATACGGGCTGGTCCTGCTGATGGCGTCGAAGTTCGTCGGCGTCAAATTTTCGTCGGCGCTGAGGGCGTCGCTGCCGATCTATCTGGTGTTTCTCTTCACCATCGGGTTCACGATCTATTTCCCCAAAGTGGTGCTGTGGCTGCCGAAGCAGGTCATTCCGGAATCGGTAGGTTGCTTCAAAAATCCATCTGGAACAGGATATGTTTGCCCCTGATGAACTGTCGGACCTGAGCCTGACATGCCGTCCAATCTGAGCCTTTTCGTAGGTCTGCCGGTAGCACTTGCGCCGTTCGTGACGCTGTCGGGTGCCGCCCGCCTTTATACGTTGCATGCGGATACGGATCTCGTCGTGCTGCCGTTCGATGTGGACGTGCAGGATCACCTGCACGCCCGCTTCGGCACCGGCGACTGGCCGGAAGATCAAAGCCTTGCACTCTCGACCACGGATCAGACATTCGCGGCCGATTGTTCACGACACGCGCCACTGGCGTATCTGCAATGCGATACCGACGACACGATCGCGTTGCAATCGGCAGCTCTCTGGCAACTCGGACGCCTGAGCCTCGGCCCGACGACCCTGGACATGAAGGGGGCCGCCGGGGGGCGCGCAGTCACGCTGCGGCCGATCAACGTCGCGTTACGCGCGCTGGGCGTGATCGCGGCCGTCGGCTCCGACGAATTCACCGTTTTCGGACTCAATGCCTACGCCGACAACGCCGAGATTCATGCGCGAGCGCGGCCGGTGCGAGGCTGATCAGTCCACTGCTGTTTCGGGAGTGTCGGGAGTGTCGGGAAGCGAGGGACTGTCGCTGCGACGGTCCCTCGCTTCAGTAGCGTTACTTGATAGTTGCGGCGCCAGCCTTACACACAGCTTCGTCTTGCGAACCGGTGGCACCCGAGCAGCCGATGGCTCCGACAATCTTGCCGTCCTCGACCAGCGGGATGCCGCCGCGCGATGCGATCACGTCGTCGAGCGAAAGGATGTAGTTGAGCCCGTTCTGCACAGCACCCTCGAAAACTTTCGTTTCCCTGCGATATTTGACCGAAGTGCGAGCCTTGTGCTCGGCTATGGCGATGGAGCCGACCTGGGCGCCATCCATCCGCGCGAAGGCCACCAGGTTGGCACCCGAGTCGTAGACCGCCACGTTCAACGGCCAGCCCTTTGCGGTGGCTTCGGCGACCGCCGCCGCAACCGCTGCCTGGGCCTTGGCGAGGCCGATCGGCGCGCCATACGGCGTCGAGAACGGCATTTTCTCCGGAATGGTATCGAGGGGGTTGGCCGCCGGCGCGGCCGTCTGTGCGTAGGCGGCACCGGTGAAAGCCAGCAGTGTCGCCGTCAAAGCCATGGTCATGCGCATGAGCAGTCCCTCCAATATTTTTGTGTTCTGATCCGCCAAAGAGCGGGTAAAGCGAGCCTACCGAACTGCCGTCGGCTGTCCAGCAGATACGACCGACGCAGCTTTGTTCGGCGCAGGCATGCCCTCCCCAAGCGCCACAAGCTTCGCTATAACGCGGCCATGACCAAACCCTCCGCGACCGACGCCACAGCAGTCGAAACTCCAGAATCCACGCGCGACGTTCCCCGCGCGTTGCACGTCTCGCTGCCAGCAGGCGATCCCGTGCCGGTCGGCAAGGGCAGCCACGTTTATCTGATCGACGGCTCCGGCTATATTTTCCGCGCCTTCCACGCGCTGCCGCCGTTGACGCGGCCGTCTGACGGATTGCCGGTGGGGGCCGTGCACGGCTTCTGCGCCATGTTGTGGAAGCTCGTCCAGGAGAGCAAAACCAGCCGCGGACCGACGCATATCGCCGTCATCTTCGACGCCGGTCGCGCCACGTTCCGTAACGAGATCTATCCCCAATACAAGGCGCATCGGCCGCCCGCGCCCGAAGAACTGGTGCCGCAGTTTCCCCTTATCCGTAACGCGGTGACGGCATTTAATATCGCCTCTATCGAGCAGGATGGCTTCGAGGCCGACGACATCATCGCCACCTACGCCGTACAGGCGCAGCGCGCCGGTGCCGACGTGACGATCGTCTCCTCCGACAAGGATCTGATGCAACTCGTCGGGCCCGGTATCGGTATGCTCGACACGATGAAGAACAAGGTCATCGGCGTCGACGAGGTGATCGAGAAGTTCGGCGTGGCACCCGATCGCGTCGTCGATGTGCAATCGCTGGCCGGTGACAGTACCGACAACGTGCCGGGGGTGCCGGGGATCGGCGTCAAGACGGCGGCGGAGTTGATCAAGGAGTACGGCGATCTCGATGGCCTGCTGGCGCGCGCAGCCGAGATCAAGCAGCCGAAGCGACGCGAGAAACTGATCGCGTTCGCCGAGCAGGCACGCGTCTCGCGCGAGCTTGTGCGGCTGAAGCAGGACGTGCCTGTGGTCGCGCCGCTCGATCAACTCGGCGTACAGGCGACGGGTGCCGCGGCGATGCTGGCGTTCCTGCAGCTGATGGAGTTCAGCACGTTGACCAAGCGCGTCGCCGAAGCGCTGGGCGTCGACGCGCCGCCGCCGTTGGAGCGCTCGGTCGGTGCGAGTTTGCGCTTCAGTGGCATCAGCGCCAATGCAGGTTCGGGAGACGTTTCAGCGCGCGGCACCGATACGCCCGACGTTGCTGCCGCTGCCGGTTTCGCCGCCGCACGCGTGCCGAAAATCGACATCACCACGTACGAGACGGTGCGTGATCTGCCACGCCTCCTACACTGGATCGCGGAAGCGACGGCGGCCCGCCGTGTCGCGTTCGATATCGAAACAACCAGCCTCGACGCCATGCGTGCCGAACTGGTCGGGTTCTCCATGGCGACGGCTCCGGGCAAGGCTTGTTACGTACCGCTCGCCCACAACGGTGGTGCCGGCGATCTGTTCGGCGGCAGCGGGCTGCTGCCCGATCAGATCGACATCAAGGCGGCGCTCGCGGTGTTGAAGCCGTTGCTCGAAGATCCATCCGTACTGAAGATCGGGCACAACTTCAAATACGACACGCTGGTGCTGAACCGTTACGACATCACGATCCGCAGTTTCGACGACACCATGCTCATGTCCTATGTGCTCGACGGCGGGCGCGGCAATCACGGCATGGACTGGCTGGCCGAGCGCCATCTGGCGCACCGCACGATCGATTTCAACACCGTCATCGCCAATGCCTTGGGGGCGAAGAAATCCGACAAGCTGTTCGCCGGCGTGCCCATCGACAAAGCGACCGAGTACGCCGCCGAGGATGCCGACGTAACACTGCGGTTGTGGATGGCGCTGAAGCCGCGTCTCGCCGCTGAACGCATGACGACGGTGTACGAGACGCTGGAGCGACCATTGCTGCCCGTCGTCGTCGGCATGGAGCGTGCCGGCATCAAGGTCGACAGGTCGATCCTGTCGCGGTTGTCGTCGACGTTCGCGCAGCAGATCACGCGGCTCGAAGAGGAGGTGCAGCAGCTGTCGGGCCACACGTTCAATCTGGCCTCGCCCAAGCAACTCGGTGAGTTCCTGTTCGATACCCTGAAGCTGCCTGGCGGCAAGAAGACCAAGTCCGGTCAGTGGGAAACGCGCGCCGGCCTGCTCGACGATCTCGCCGCGAACGAAGAGATCCACGGCGACGCCCGCAGGTTGATCAACACCATGCTGGAATGGCGGCAGCTCACGAAGCTCCGCTCGACCTATACCGATTCACTTCCCGGTTTCATTCAGCCGGATACCGGGCGTATCCATACGTCGTATGCGCTGGCGTCCACGACGACGGGCCGCCTCGCCTCGTCAGATCCCAACCTGCAGAACATCCCAGTGCGTACCAAGGAAGGCCGCGAGATCCGCACGGCCTTCATCGCCGCACCGGGCGCGCAGCTGATTTCCGCCGACTACAGCCAGATCGAATTGCGGGTGCTCGCCCACATCGCGCATATTCCGCAGCTCAAAAAGGCCTTCGCCGACGGTCTCGATATTCACGCCATGACGGCGTCGGAGATGTTCGGCGTGCCGGTCAAGGATATGCCCGCCGATGTGCGCAGGCGCGCGAAGGCGATCAATTTCGGCATCATCTACGGCATCTCGGCGTTCGGGCTCGCAGCGCAACTCGGCATCTCCAAGCAGGAAGCCGGCGAATACATCACCACTTATTTCAAGCGGTTCCCCGGCATCCGCGCCTTCATGGACGCGACCAAGAAATTCGCGCACGACAACGGCTACGTGGAAACCATCTTTGGTCGCCGCATCCATTACCCCGAGATCAATACCAAGAACCCGTCGATGCGTGGGTTCCTGGAGCGTGCCGCGATCAATGCGCCGATCCAGGGCTCGGCCGCCGATATCATCCGGCGCGCCATGATCCGCATGCCGCACGCACTTGCCGAAGCGAAACTGGAACGCACGACGATGTTGCTGCAGGTGCACGACGAGTTGATCTTCGAGGTGCGCGATGCCGACGTCGCGCCCACCATTGCCGTCGTCATAAAGACCATGGAAGGCAGCTCCGAACCCGCCGTGAAGTTGTCCGTCCCCATCAAGGTCGACGCCAAATCCGCTCTCAACTGGGAAGCCGCGCATTGAGGCGGACTTCCGTTCGGGCCGCCTGCAAAGGGCGGCAAGCCGGCGACCATAGAAATCCAGTGGTCGATTGAGCTTGCGAGACCTCCTCGGCTACCCGAATTGCGTCTGCCCTTTTCGCTGCGGGAGACCGCTGGCGGTATAGCCACATGTCTGTGTGCATCTCTCTTTGTGCCGTTGCAACTTGGGCGAATCTGCTTGAGGCTTCCGCCACTGGAGGGACTATGGCAGCGGTGAAATTGGCGCGAGCGGCGACGGACGACGACGCGGGGAGCGTCGCAGCAAGCGACGCGGCGTCCGACGCCTTTCTCGGCATTGGACACTCGGCGCGTGGGCTTGTCTGGCGCGAACGACTGACGCCACCCGATATCAATCGCGCGATCATGATCAGCCAGCGGCACTCCCTTCCGGAGCTGCTGGGCCGGGTGATCGCGGCGCGTGGCATCGGCGTCGACGACACTGCCGTTTTCCTCGATCCGACGCTGAAAGCGCTGATGCCTGACCCGAGCACCCTGCAAGGGATGGACGTCTGTGCCGCACGCCTCGCGGACGCCATCCAGAAGCGCGAGAAGGTGGCGATCTTTGGTGACTACGACGTCGATGGCGCGTGTTCCTCGGCGCTGATGAGCCGGTTTTTCTCGGCCCACGACATGGCCAGCCGCATCTACATCCCTGATCGCCTGTTCGAAGGTTACGGCCCCAATCCGGCCGCGATCGAAATGCTGGCTAAAGAGGGCGCGTCGCTGATCGTGACGGTCGATTGCGGCACCACGAGCCACCAGCCGCTGGCTGTCGCCAAGCCGCTCGGCGTCGACGTGCTGGTGATCGATCATCATCAGGCAGATGCGGTGCTCCCCGATGTGGTGTCGGTGGTGAACCCGAACCGGCAGGATGACATTTCCGGGCTTGGACACCTGTGCGCGGCCGGCGTGGTGTTCCTCGTATTGGTGGCGACCACGCGGGAACTGCGCCGCCGTAAACATTACGAAGCCGGGTCGGCACCGGATCTGATGCAGATGCTCGATCTCGTGGCACTCGCCACTGTCTGCGATGTCGTACCGTTGCAGACGCTCAATCGGGCCTATGTGGTCAAAGGGCTGCAGGTGATGAAGGCGCGCGCCAACACCGGGTTGCGCGCGCTGTTCGATGCGGCGAGCCTGGACGCGGCACCGTCCACCTATCATCTGGGGTATATTCTGGGGCCGCGCATCAACGCGGGTGGACGCATCGGCGACGCCGGGCTCGGATCGCGGCTGCTGTCGCTCGATGATCCGATGGAAGCCGCCAAGATCGCCGAGACGCTGGATCGCCTCAACCGCGAGCGCAAGGCGCTGGAAACCCAGATGCTCGAAGAGGCCATGGCGGAGGCAGACCGGCTGGTCGACGAGAACCCCGACCTGCCGCTGATCCTGGTCGGGTCGGAAAGCTGGCACAAAGGCGTCGTCGGGCTGGTGGCGAGCCGCCTGACCGAACGGTTCCACCGTCCGAGTTGCGTCATCGCCTGGGCCAGCGAGAGTGGCGCGAAGCTCGGCGAAGGCACCGGCTCGCTGCGCTCTGTCGGAGGCGTCGACATCGGCACGGCGGTGCGTGGCGCAGTCGCGAAGGGCCTGCTGAAGAAGGGCGGCGGGCACGCCATGGCGGCAGGTCTGACGGTCGCCCGTGACGGCGTCGAAGCCCTGCGCGCGCATCTGTTCGACGCGCTGAAGTCATCGTCGAGCCGCGCTCGCGC
>JANYHG010000061.1 GCA_025359165.1 Hyphomicrobiaceae bacterium | reverse complement strand
GTCTCGCGTTGTCGTGGATGGCCGCCTGCGCGGTCATGACGAACGTGAGGGATGCGCACGCCTGCGCGCACTAGCCCCCGCCCCCAGTCACTCCGTGATCGGCGCGCCGAACAGATTCCAGCGCTGGCCGTCGAAGCGCATCATCTGGAGCGTCTTGTAGGTGCGGAAATCGTCCGGCCCGACTGTGATCTCGATGCCCGGCAGCAGCATGTCCAGCTTGAAGTTCTTGATGCTGGCATATTGCTTCATCAGATTGTCGCGCGAGAGGTCATCGCCGCAGCGCTTGAGAATTTCGGCCATGATAACAGCCGAATTGTAGCCGGTGATGGTGCTCGAATCGTTCGGATCGACGCCGGCCATGTACTCCTTCAGGAACGCCAGAAACGTCGCCATGCCGGGATCGTTGGCCCACGTCGGATCGGCCACGTTCTTGGTCCAGGAGGAGGTGACGAGGCCCGTCGCCGCATCGAGCCCGGCAGGTGTCAGAATGCCCTTGATCGACACACTCGACGTCGGCACGAGGAAGTCTTGCAGCTGCCAGCCGAGGTCCTTCACGCGCTTGATCGACTGCGAGGAAAACTTGCCGAGCGTGATCGAAAAGAACGCGTCGGCACCGCTGGCCTTCAGCGCCGCCATCTGCGAATCGATCGTCGGGTCGGTCAATTCGTAAGTTTGCGTGGCGACGATCATCGAGGCCGCTTTCGCGCCGAGCCCCTGCTTGAACCCTTCGAGATAATCGCGACCGAAGTCGTCGTTCTGCATCAGGATGGCGATGCGCGCATTCGGGCTTTTCTGCAGCAGATAGCGCGCGTAGATCTGGCCCTCGGTCTGGTAGGAGGCCATGCCGGGTGTGGTGTACGGAAAAGCTTTCGGATCGGCCCATTTGGTAGCCCCCGTCGTCACCAGCAGGTGGGGCACTTTTTTACTGTTGAGATAGCGGTGGATCGCCGTATTGGGCGCGGTGCCGATGGTGCCGAAAATGGCCAGCACGTTGTCTTGCTCGACCAGTTTGCGCGTGGCCTCGACGGTCTTCGGCGGCGAGAAACTGTCATCGAGGCTGATCAGGTTGACCTTGCGCCCGTTGATACCGCCTTGCTCTTTGTTGATCTTCTCGAAATAGGCGATCATCGCCTTGCCGACAAGACCGTAGGCGGACCCATTGCCGCTATAGGGCATCGTCTGGCCGAGACGGATCTCGGTGGCGGTGACGCCAGGCGTGTCGGCACGCGCTGCTATCGGCGGCACCGCCACCATGAGCGTCGCCCACACAATAGCAACTGAAGCAATGACCGTTCGCATGACGTCCCCCTCAAAATTCCTGGATCTCGGACCTCGTCGACCCACCTGGTCGTGCCGCGTCGGTCGCGGGCTAGACCACCTGCGCCTTCTTCAGCGCTTTGATCTCATCCGCCGAGAAGCCGAATTCTTTCAGGACTGCGCTGGTGTGCTGGCCGCGCACGGGTGGGGCCGACACTGTTTTGCTCGGCGTGCGGGAGAGGCGCACGGGCTGGCGCACGACTTTGACCATGCCGCGCGCATCTTTGCTGTCGATGCTGTCGACAATGCCTAGATGCTTCACCTGCGCGTCGGCGAACACCTGATCCATGGCGTAGATCGGACCAGCGGGCACGCCGGCGTCGTTCAACGCTTCGACCCAATGCGCGCTCGACTTCTTGACCAGTTGCGCTTCAAGCGCCGCATTCAACGCATCGCGATTTTTCGAGCGCAGTGCACTGGTTTTGTACTCGGCTGTCGTCGCCAACTCCGCCGCGCCGATCTTGGCGCACAACCGCTCCCACATGCTCTGGCCGGAAGCGGCGATGTTGATGAAGCCGTCTTTCGTTTTGAACACGCCCGTAGGGATGCTCGTCGGATGATTGTTGCCGGCCTGTTTTGGGATCTGACCCTCGTTGATCCAGCGTGCGCCCTGGAAATCGAGCATGAAGATCTGCGCCGCCAGCAGGGACGTATCGACCTGCTGCCCTTTGCCCGACACCTCGCGCTCCAGCAACGCCACCATGATACCCATGGCGCAAAATAATCCGGCCGAAAGATCGGCGATCGGAATACCCACGCGCATCGGCCCCTGACCGGGCGCGCCGGTAATCGACATCAGCCCGCCCATGCCCTGCGCGATCTGGTCGAAGCCGGGCCGGTTGGCATAGGGACCATCGGCCCCAAAGCCGGAGATCGACGCATACACCAGACGCGGATTGATCTTCTTGATCGCGGCATAACCGATGCCGAGCCGGTCTTTCACGTCGGGCCGGAAATTCTCGACGATGACGTCGGCCTTGGCCGCGAGGCGCTTGAACACCGCGACGCCTTCAGGCGATTTCAGGTCGAGCGTCATGGCGCGCTTGTTACGGTGCAGATTCTGGAAATCGGAACTTTCACGCGGGCCGCCCATGGGGTCGCCGGTGTCGAGATGCTCCGGCAGCTCAATCTTGATCACGTTGGCACCCCAGTCGCCCAACTGCCGCACGCAGGTCGGTCCGGAGCGCACGCGCGTCAGATCGAGCACGGTAAAGCGCTTGAGCGCGGCGGAAGCTGGCGTTGGCATGGGGTGGGTCTCGCTGAGTGGATCTGCGCGCAATACACGATGCGTCGCGGGACGTGTCCAGCGAAAATGGGTCGAGCGCCTGTCGGATTTGCAACGAGCAATGTTCGTTCAACCGATGGCTGACCCGTCTCATACCCGATGGTAGGGATGCCCCGTCAAGATCGTCGCGGCACGATAGAGCTGCTCGGCGAGCACGATGCGCGCGAGCCCGTGCGGCAGCGTCATGGTGCCGAGATTGAGCACCAGATCGGCGCGGGTGCGAACGCTGGCACCGTGTCCATCGGGCCCTCCGATCAGCAACGCCAGCTCGGGAACGCCAGCGTCGCACTGCTTGCGGATGAAGGCGGCAAACGTTTCGCTGGTCATCGATTTGCCCGCTTCGTCGAGCGCGACCACACACGCCCCCTCGCGGATGCCGCGCAACAGGCGAGCGGCCTCGTCGACCTTGCGCTCGGCCGGTGCTGTGGCGCGACTTTCCGCCAGCTCCACGACCTTGGCACCGGCGATGCCGATCTTACGGCCGGCAGGCTGCAGCCGGTCCCAATAGCGGTCGAACAACTCCCGATCGGCTCCCGCCTTCAGTTTACCGACGGCAGCCAGAAGCAAGTGCACGGGCTATCATCCCGGAAACAGACGGCAACTGCGACGGAATAGATTTCAGTGCGGCTGTGGCGCTTCACCGGGCCGCTCGCCGGACCACATTTTTTCGAGATTGTAGAATTCGCGGACCTCGGGGCGGAAAATGTGTACGATCGTCGCGCCGACGTCCACCAGCACCCAATCGCACGTCTGCTCGCCTTCGACGCGCACGTTCGAGACGCCATACTCTTTGAGGCTTTTGGTGAGCTGATCCGCGATTGCGCCGACGTGCCGGTCCGTCCGCCCCGTGGCCACGATCATATGGTCACCGATCGACGTTTTGCCCTTGATATCGATAGACACGATGTCTTCCGCTTTGGCGTCGTCCAGCCACGTCACGATCTGGCTGGCGAGCATGTCGCCCTCGTCTACGACAGGGGTGGCGACGGGGGCGGAGACGGGAGATTTACCCTTGCGGGCACTCTCTTGAGAGCGTGGCATCGTGGAGCAGGTATCCTTCAAGGTTGCGATCGCGCTAAGCTAAGCGCAAACCCCATCAAATTCAAGTTTTTACGCGCGTTGCAGCTGCTTCACCCGCCGGCTGCGGCGAAATACGGCGTTCGCCGCGCAGTTGCGTCGACGACAGCGGCGACAGCGGCCCGGTCAGCAGCGTCCACGCCGGAGCCTTAAGACCCGCCAAGGTGGTCGCTCGCGCTTCCGGCACGCGACGCCGCGCAAAAGTTGAGGCCGCCGGCGATGCCGACGCGGCCAGCCGCCAGCCGGGCCGATCGACAACGGCGATCGGCAACGACGAGAAGATGTGCCGCCAGCGGTACCAGCGATGAAACTGCGCCAGACAATCCGCCCCCATCACCCACACGAACTGCGTCCCCGGCCGTCGCAGCGCGAGATGGTCTAGCGTCGCCGCCGTGTAGGCCGTCGGCAGCTCCGCCTCGAACGTCGTGATTTCGATGCGCGGATCATGCACCAGCGCCCGGCAGGCGGCGACGCGATCGGCGAGCGCTATCGTCTCGCCGCCGGTTTTCAGCGGATTACCCGGCGTGATCAGCCACCAGATCCGGTCGAGTTGCAGCCGCCTCAGCGCAATGGCGCTGATCAGCGCGTGGGCTGCGTGCGGCGGATTGAACGAGCCACCGAGCAGCCCGATACGTTGCCCGTCCCCCGCTGGCGGCAGCTTGGCCGTGAGGCGACCGAACGGATTGAGCAGACGAGGCGGCATGGGGGCGGGATTGTCCTGAGGGGCGTCGATGGGGACGGCGAGTGCGCCATCCTATCAGAGCCGAGCGCGTCCGGGCCAGTTCGCGTGGGATGACCAGTTCGTGTGGCGATGATTTGTGATGCCGAGCACATGCAGATGACGATTGCGAACGTGCGCTCTCGTAGGTGACGTTGCCGACAGAAATCGCGGTTCCGAGCTGAGGTTGTAGAGCGCTTTTCATCATGGCGTCGCTGCAACCAAGTTTCGCTCAGGCTCCAGTCCTGGTGCAAGACTTCTGTCGCACGGCAGATGCGTGCCTGACCGAAACGACGCAGGCGTTGCACCGCCGCATGTCGGGCACCACCAGCGGCCTCGCCAAGATGCAGGACTGGTTCTACTGGTTCGGCCGCATCAACATGGCCTCAACAGTCGTCAA
>JANYHG010000023.1 GCA_025359165.1 Hyphomicrobiaceae bacterium | reverse complement strand
AGCTAAACCGGCGTCTGGGTGGGGATATCGAAAGGCTGGCCAGTCCGTCAAGGTGCATCTTCGAGCGCAGTGCAGGCCTTGGGCGGGCGGTGACCCATCTCGATTGCTCGTTTTGCGGTCAGCGCGAGCCGATTGACAGCTTGTACTGCGCTCGAAGATGCACCTTGACGGACTGGCCAGCCTTTCGATATCCCCACCCAGACGCCGGTTTAGCTCAGCGGTAGAGCAGCGGTTTTGTAAACCGAAGGTCGGGGGTTCAATCCCCTCAACCGGCACCAGTTTTCGAATACTTAAGTGTCAAGCAGCGCTTGCATCTCCTTTCCTTGCGGGAGATTTACGGGAGTCTATTCCCAATTTACCCCGCAGGACCACCAATTCCGGTCGCTGTCTGTTAGCCTCGACGACACTTTCAACGGCCTCAATCAGCCTGCTCAATTCCGCCGCCGAGTAGTGAGTGGTGATACGCGACGAGCGGTGCCCGAGGAGGTCTTGACGATCTTCAAAGCTCACACCGGCGGATGGCGGCCACTGCCTGCCGATCACCAAAGGCTTCGATCAGCCAAATAATGTCGCCGCTGGTCCACTCCATCTCAAACGATGACGCTGCACATTTATGTGAACCGTGTCGGTCGCCGTAAAAAACTGCACTTGAACCGTGAGTCGTGCGGACTTTCGTGGCGTCGCACCTGCGTCGTATAGGTCAGTACAGCAAGCAACTTCTAAGCAAGTGGTCGCAAGTTCACATTTTGCCGGGGGCGCAATTTTACGTTCAAGTCTGCAGCCTTACCCGACCAGGGCTTCGGCAATACTCTCGAACAGACGGCGACCGTCGGTAGAGCCCAGCGCGGCTTCGCAGGCATTTTCCGGATGTGGCATCAAGCCCATGATGCGACCGCTCGCATCGGCAATGCCCGCAATATTGCGTTGCGCCCCGTTTGCATTCGCTTCCGGCGTCACGCGTCCCATCTTGTCGGCGTAGCGGAACACCACGCGTCCCTCGCCCTCCAGCCGGTCCAGCGTCGCGGCATCGGCAAAATAGTTACCGTCCCCATGTGCGCAGATCATCCGCGCGATCTCGCCGGTCTGATATCTCGACGTATAAATTGTTTTAGTGCTTTCAACCTTCAGCCAGACGTCTTTGCAGATGAATTTAAGCGACGCATTCCGCTGCAAAACACCCGGCAACAGTCCGGTTTCACACAGAATTTGAAACCCGTTGCAAATACCCAGTACGGGCACCCCGGCTTTCGCCTTTGCGATCACGTCACGCATGATCGGCGCGTGGGCGGCCATCGCGCCGGTTCGTAGATAGTCTCCGTAGCTGAACCCGCCAGGCAGCACGATCAGGTCCGATGGCGGCACACTGCTTTCCGCATGCCAGACCATCTTGGCAGGCTTGCCCGTGACCGCGAGGAGCACGTCGGCGACATCGTGCTCACGATTGGTGCCGGGAAACACGACAATGGAAACTTTCACGACTTCTTCTCCGCACTCGCCCTGAAGCTTTGCAGGAAACCCTCGGACGCAGCTTTGACACCAGCCCAGTCACTGCTGAGCGTCCGTGCCATCAACCGATAGCGAAAACCCGATGCCATCACGTAACGCACTTCGGCTGTGCGCTCGGCGAGTCCTAAAAACTTAATCTCAGGGCACGTAACCGTAGCGGTGAAAACGTCACTGTCGCCGACCTTGCTTGCTTTGACGTTCGCCAGCTTCACCTTCGGGCCATCGGCATCGCCACAAACAGCCTCCGGCACCTCATGGCGAAAATCCGTCTCGGCGTAGGCCTTGGCATCTGTGGGCACACGCTCGGCGTCCACTTCGAGCAGCAGAGCTCCGGCCGCCGCCAGTTCGGCGCTTTTGGCTTCGTCGAAGTCTGGCGCGCAAATCGCTTCGAGCGTACCGGGCCCCTCTTCCAGCCGGCATTCGGCTGGCACGCTGACGCTGTATCTCATATCCGCGTTGTCGATCACGCGCGGCTTCGCCTCCAGCGGGACTATTCCGACCAGCAAGATCCACGCCGCCACTGTGCCAGTCGACCGATCGCAGATCATGGCAGCACGTCCCTATCGTCCCACGTTGCAATGTGCAGCTATCAGGCTACGAGCTCGTAGCTGTAATTCTCGATAACCGTATTCGCCAGCAAGTCTTTGCACATGCGCTCGACGGTCGCGCGCGCACGTCCTTCGTCACTTTCCGTCAGTTGAACCTCGATATATTTGCCTTGCCGGACCTCGTCGACACCGCCGATGCCAAGGCCGCCAAGCGCAATCTGGATCGCCTTGCCTTGCGGATCCAGCACACCGTTTTTCAGGGTAATCTTGATCCTGGCCTTCATGGACAGTCCTCGTTGGCGAAAAAAAACCGCATAGCATCTTGCGAACGCTAATGCCCAGCCTTTCGGCTGGGTACAAGGGGGGTAACCGCTCTACCGCTCTAAAACCATACCTATAAGGTCAGCTCGGCTTTTGCCCATTCGAAGCGACAAGCACCGGGCCTGCCCCTTTCGGACGCGGGTTTTCGGCCAACACACCGAGCCGGCGCGCCACTTCCGTATAAGCCTCGAGCACACCTCCGAGATCACGGCGAAAGCGATCTTTGTCGAGTTTGTCGCCGGTCGTGATGTCCCACAAGCGGCAGCTGTCGGGGCTGATCTCGTCCGCCAGCACGATGCGCATCACGTCGTTTTCGTAGAGCCGCCCGAACTCGACCTTAAAATCCACCAACCGAATTCCGATTCCCAGAAACAGGCCGGCCATGAAGTCGTTGATCCGCAACGCAAGGCTCATAACCTCGTCGATTTCCTGCGGAGTTGCCCAACCGAACGCCGTAATATGCTCCTCGGAAACCATCGGGTCGTTGAGCTTGTCCGCCTTGTAGTAGAATTCCACGATGGAGCGTGGCAACTGTTGCCCCTCTTCCAGACCCAGCTTCGTCGAAAGGCTACCCGCCGCGACGTTGCGAACCACGACCTCCAACGGGATGATTTCGACCTCACGGATCAACTGCTCGCGCATGTTCAAGCGTTTGATGAAATGCGTCGGCACTCCGATTTCGCCCAGGCGCATGAACAGGTATTCGGAGATCCGATTGTTGAGCACGCCCTTGCCGTCGATCAACGCATGCTTCTTGTTGTTGAACGCTGTTGCATCGTCTTTGAAATGCTGAATGAGCGTGCCCGGCTCGGGCCCCTCGTAAAGGGTCTTGGCCTTGCCTTCATAAATGCGGCGGCGCTTGTTCATCTCGTTGATCCTTCGGACCTGGGTCTCATCGCTCGGCTTAGGCTCTATCTATATCGCAGCTGAAATGTGGGTAGGCTCGCTTGCACGTTCCCGTCGACGGTGGATTCACACGCAGCAAATCGCAATGCGCTTGTGGTCTGCCAAGTTAATGTGTCTGTTTTAGTCGTAGCGGTCAGGTATATCTATCGCGCCCGACATTGCGTCGAGTGTAGCCGAACCAGGGGGGGGACACAATGTCGACGGTCGCGACATCTGGAACACGGGCGAACCGGGCAGCAGCATCAAGATTAACAAATCAATCCGTTGAATTTAAAGCGTAAAAAACATAGATCTCGGTCAGCCGCTACAAACGTGAGCCAACCGCCGGCATCGTGAACAAACCCGTTCGGCGGGAAGCTTTAAATCACACAACTCAATCGAGGAGAAGCCGATGTCCACGTTCGATAAACGTGAAAATGCATTCGAAAACAAGTTCGCGCACGATGCGGATTTGAAATTCAAGGCGGAAAGCCGTCGCAACAAAATGCTTGCCGAATGGGCTGGCGAAAAGTTGGGCCTGAAGGGTTCGGCACTCGAGGACTATGTGAAGGCAGTCCGCAAGGCGGATCTGCAGGAAGCCGGCGACAACGACGTCTTTCGCAAACTCAAGGCCGACCTGGACGCAAAAGGCGTCGGCGTATCCGATGCCGACCTGTCCAGGCAAATGGGTGATTTCCTCGCCAAGGCGGTCACCGAGATCGAAGGCAACCGGTAACTGTGACGAGAGCCGGTGGACGCGCAGCTTTGCCATGCGCGTTCACTGATTTTTAACTTTCTCTCGTCAAGCAACGCAGTTTTTACGGTGCGAACAGTTCAATTTTTAAACCTTTTGGCCGAGGCTCGCGACAGTATAGCCGTCCGAGGATCTGAAGATGCCGAAACGTTGGAAGCTGTCGCGCAGTGCGCACATGCTTCGCGCTGATATCAGCGGTTCCACTGCGACTATGTTCGCAATGACACTGACCATCGTCGTTACTTTCGTCGGCATGGCTGTCGACGGAGCACGATATTTCGCCGCGCGCCGCCAACACGCGAGTGCGATCGATTCTGGATTGTTGTCGGCGGCCCGACGACTGCAAATCGACATGACCGATAGCGCAGCCGCTCTATCGGTTGCGACCGGGATTTATCAGGCCAATCTTCCCAAGAGCCTGACACTGATTAACAGTTCCATCGTGTTCCAACAGGATACCGCCAACTCCGCAGTCACCTACACTGGCCAAGCCTACATCGCGACGACGTTGATGCGCGTTGCAGGCATCAAGCAGCTCGATATCACGACCCCTGCGAAAGCAACCTACAGCAAAGGCGGATCGAACGCCGGCAGCAACCTGGAAATTGCACTGATGCTCGACGTGACCGGGTCCATGTGCAACGACGGCACTGGCCCGTGCACGTCAAGCACGAAACTCGACGGCACGAGAGCGGCCGCCACCGATTTGGCAAAAATCGTACTCGGAGCATCCGAAGAAACGAACTTCACATCGCGCATCGCACTGGTGCCGTTCTCGTCCACAATTCGCGTAGGCTCGGACAACGCGGCCAATCCGATCATGCAGAGATTGACGAACCTGCCGGATCGCTGGAACGGCTGGACGCCGTCTTTGTCGAATTGCAGCGGCTCGGGCTCGTTCGTCGGCGAAATCTGGGTTGGCAACGGAAGCTGCAGTACGGCCACGCCCACCTTCGTTTCGGGTTGGAAGCTGGTCCCGTGTGTTACTGAGCGGTCATTCGACAGCGGAATCGGTTTTGATCCGGGCGACAGCCCCCCAGGCAGGGGAAATTGGCTGCTTGGCCACGGGGGCGATCGCAGCCTGCTGAGCTGGGACAGCTCTGAAACCGCGATGACGACCTTTAACGGCACCACCGCCGCCCAAATGACGTACAGCTGGAATTACAGTCCAGACGGCAGCGGATGCGTGTCACAGCCCGGCAACGAGGTGCTGCCGTTGACGTCCGCCATCAGAGACGTCACCGACCGGCTCGCCACCCTGACAGCTTATGGACCGACTGCGGGGGCTTTGGGCGCGGCCTGGACGCAGTATGTTCTATCGCCCAACTGGAGTAGCGTTTGGTCGACCGCACAGCGCCCTGGTTCATATAGCGACACGCAAACCAAACAGTCCAACGGCGCACCCATCTTGCGCAAGGTTGCCGTCATGTTGACCGACGGCGGCTTCAATACCGCGCGACAGGCGGCCAGCACCGACATTGCTTACATGCAGACTGTGTCCAGTCGGGCCATATCCGTGTGCGACAACATGAAAAAAAACGGGATCGAGATCTATACCGTGGCTTTCGATATGTCCGCATTGGGGAGTGCCGAGGCGGCATTGGCCGAGGCGACCCTCAAGGCGTGCGGGAGCGATATCAGCCATTTCTACAACAGCCTCAACGTCTCAGACCTGCAATCGGCATTTCGAGATATCGCGATGAAGATATCGCCGATACGACTTTCACAGTGAATTTGCAGGCAGCCCGCTGACAGAACGCATGAACCGACGCATATACTTGCCTCCAACTGTAATCTTACATTGGACCAGACATGCGTCTTTTGATTCTGGCGACGATCGGTGGCGCGCTCGGATCGGCCGCCCGGCATCTCGTCAATGTCGGCATGGCGCGCGCTTTCGGCGCGCATTACCCCTGGTCGACCCTGACCGTCAACATCGTGGGCTCATTCCTGATGGGCTTCCTGGTCGATTTGATCTTGCGCAGGTTCGGCGGCTCGCCTGAATTGCGCACTTTCCTTGCGACCGGCATTCTCGGCGGCTTCACCACGTTTTCCGCCTTCACTCTCGATGTCTCCGCCCTTATTGGTCGCGGCGACGGCACCGCGGCGATCGGCTATATCGTTGCATCTGTTGCCATATCGCTCGCCGCCCTCTATGCCGGACTGGCGCTGTCGAAGGCGCTGTTCGCCTGATCGTTCGAATACAACCGGATACGCTGTTACCTCCCATGACCGACACACCTGTGAAGCCCGGCCGGGACAAAAGCGACCGCGTCGAGACGATCACGGTGCTGCCGCAGGAGGGTGAGCTGCGGTTGGACCGCTGGTTCAAGATCCACTTCCCCAATGTGGGTTACGGCTACCTTCAGAAGCTGTTGCGCTCGGGCCAGGTGCGGCTCAACGGCAAACGCGTGGAAGCTAACGCTCGCGTCAGCGTCGACGACCAGATCCGCGTCCCCAAGATCGCACGCGAACAGCCAAAAACCATCATCACCACCGAGACGCCACGTCCCGAGGCGCACGTCACCAATGCCGACCGCGACCTGATCGAAAGCATCATCCTCTACGAGGACGATCACGTGTTCGTCCTCAACAAGCCGTTCGGCCTCGCGGTGCAGGGCGGAACCGGCACCAAGCGTCATGTCGATGGCATGCTGGCCGCCATGGCCGACCGCTTCGGCGGTGAACGTCCGCGCCTCGTGCACCGCCTCGATCGCGATACCACCGGCGTGCTGATGATCGCCAAGCACCGCAATGCCGCATCGAAACTCGGGCGCACGTTCCAGACCCGAAGCGCTGCCAAAACCTATTGGGCGCTCGTGCGCGGCGTGCCAGCCCCGCGCCAGGGCCGCATCGAGGCCGCGCTCGTCAAAGCCGCCACCCCGGACGGCGACCGTGTTCGCAAGGCCCGCCCCGGCGAACAGGAACAGGCCATGCATGCGACGACCCACTACAGCGTCATCGAGCGGGTGGCGCAGAAGGCAGCGTGGGTCAGCCTCAAGCCCGTGACAGGTCGGCAGCATCAGTTGCGCGCGCACATGCACATGATCGGCAACCCGATCATCGGCGACAACAAATACGAAGGCGACACCACCGAGTTCGCTGCCGCCGTCGAACAGAAGTTGCACTTGCATGCGCGCCGGCTGATCATGCCGCATCCGATTACCGGCGGTCGTATCGACGTTACGGCACCGCTTCCCGAGCATATGCTGATAACCTGGGAGCAGCTGGGCCTCGACCCCGACCGGTTCGATATCGTGGACGTCGAATAATGTCGCGCTTTCTGCTGCTGTTCGATTGCGATGGCACGTTGGTCGATAGCCAGCATGACATCGTCACCGCGATGGATTTCGCTTTCACCAATCAGGGCCTACGACCACCAACCCGTTCGGCGACGCTGGCCATCGTCGGTCTCTCGGTTCCCGAGGCACTCCTGACCTTGGCGCCGACCCTTTCCTCCAGCGTGCGCGAGGCGCTGGCACAGGATTTCCGAAGCGGCGCTCCGTCCCAACGTGAAACCGGCGGGCGCGACAATCCCCTTTATCCCGGCGCGACCGAGATCATCGCCCGCTATGCCGGGCGCGACGACGTCGTACTTGGCATTGCCACCGGGAAATCGCGGCGCGGCGTCAACAGGCTGTTCGATCAGTACGATTGGCACCCACATTTCGCGACCGTACAAACCGCCGACACCAACCGCTCGAAGCCGGACCCAGAGATGATCACCGCCGCGATGGCCGACGTCGGAGCCGAGCCGGCGCGCACGATCATGATCGGCGATACGAGTTTCGATATCGCCATGGCGAACGCAGCCGGTGTGCATTCGATCGGCGTTGGCTGGGGTTATCATCCGCCGCACGCTTTGACCGCCGCCGGCGCACCGATAGTCGTGCAGTCCTTTGCCGATCTGGCAACCGCGATCGATCGGCTACGGATCTAATTGGATCTCTATTAATTTTGTCCAGCGCCTTGCCGCCGTGTGCGGCTGAGAGCATGATCGCGAATAGATTTGCGTAAGTGTGTTTCCGCAAAAAAACTGAGAGCTGATCTTATTCAGCGACTGCAATGAGACTTGTACGACCCTGGCCGATTGCCCCCACAATCTATGCAGCAGGAGATGCAGCATGAACGTCAGCGCCATCCTCAAGCAAAAGGGCCGCGAGGTCGCAACCGTCGGGCCGCACGCAACTTTGATGCAGGTCGCGGACGCGCTGTCGAAGCGAAAGATCGGCGCGATCGTCGTGGTCGACGACCACAGCAAGGTTCAAGGCATCATTTCCGAGCGCGATATCATCCGCGTGCTCGCACAGTCCGGTGCCCAGATATTATTGACACCGGTGTCGAGCGTCATGACGCGCAACGTCATTTCGTGCGGCGAGACCGATACGCTCGATCAGTTGATGGCGGCCATGACGACGGGTCGCTTTAGGCATTTGCCGGTCACCAAGGACGGCGCTCTCGCAGGCATCGTGTCGATTGGTGACGTGGTCAAATATCACTTGGCCGAAATCCAAATGGAGGCCAGCGCCATGAAGGACTACATCGCACATACATGAAGTCAAATGAGGGCTCGACCCGTTCTTAAACGGCGACCAACGTAAATTCGGTCGACGGAATAGAGAGCTGCCATTTCAGCCCGGTCGGCGCGTACTCCAACGTGCCGCGACCCGAGACAGAGCTTGGCGCCATACGCTCGACGACCGTACTGCCGAAACCCTTGCGCATGGGCGGTGCCACGACCGGCCCGCCTTTTTCCTCCCAGCACAGCAGGAGATTGGAACATTCCGGACCATCGAACGCCCAGGATATCGAGATGCGGCCACGCTCTGCCGAAAGCGCCCCATATTTGATCGCGTTGGTGGCAAGTTCGTGCAGGGCCAAGCCGACGGCCTGGGCGGCCGTGGAATTCAAATCGACGCTCGGCCCGGCGATCTCGACGCGATCACTGGTCGGATCGATGAACGGCATGAGTTGGCGCTGAACAAGGGTCGACAGCCGTGCGCCTTCCCAATTTTGATCGACCAGAATGTCATGTGACGCCGCAAGCCCCTGCAAGCGCTGTTCGAACCGCGTACTGAAATCCGGTAGCGATGCACTCGTCCGTATGGTCTGCGTTGCGATCGATTGCACGACCGCGAGCAGGTTTTTCGACCTGTGCGACATCTCCCGCAACAGAAAGCGGATATGAACCTCGGATTTTTTCTGATCGGTAACATCAGCCATGACGCTGATAAGACGATGACATTTGCCATCGGCGGTACGCGCGAAAACCTGCCCTCGACCGGCCAGCCACGCCACCGATCCGTCAGGCCGCTTGATCCGATATTCGGCAGGAAATGCGTCCGTAGTTTCCGCAGTTTCGTGCAGCGCCGCGAAGATGTGCCTATCGTCGGGATACAGCGCGTTGAAAAACTCGTCGTCTGATCCACCAACCGTGCCAGACCCATTGGAAACCGACATCCCGAACAGTGCGAGCGCCTCCGGTGACCAAGTGCGCACACCGCTGACGAAATTGGTTTCCCAGCTCCCCATGCGCCCGACGACCAATGCCGAACGATAGCGCGCCTCGCTTTCGCGGAGCGAAATTTCGATCAGCTTACGCTCCGTTACATCGCGCAGCACACCGACCATACGTATGGCGCGCCCGTGCTCATCATAATAGTACTGACCATTCGAACGTATCCACCGCTCTTCGTGCGTGTCCGCACGAAAAATGCGATATTCACTGACATAGCTCTTGTGGTTTTTGCGGGCTTCCGCGTCCGCACTCAGTGTCGAAGCCAGATCCTCGGGATGCACGCGATCGCGCCACATCACCATCGTGGCGGTTTGAGACGCGGAACTCTCGTAGCCTAACAAGCTGAACAACACTGGCGACCACACCGCCTGCCCGCTCGCGACGTCCAGGTCCCATGTCCCGAACGAGCCGGCTTCGATGGCCAGCCGCTGACGTTCTTCGCTCTCTTTGAGTTTGCGTTCGTCGATCAGTCGCTCGCCAGCGATCGCCGCAGCATATTCGAAAACCTTTCCGACGCGGTCGAACTCGGCGACTTTAGAGCGTTGCACCGGCACCTGGCGGCCTTGCACGACGTCTAACGCAGACTGTTCCAATCCTCGCACCGCAGACAAAACCTGGGTACCGAGGACATAAGCCAAACCTAGACTCAGCGCAGTCAAAGCCAAGCCGACTGACGCAACGAATTCGTAAGCTCGCCTTAGCGGCGCGTGCAGGATCTCGGTCGGCACCGCGACAAACAAGGTCCAGCCACTCACCGTGGATTTTTCGAACACTGTGGAGGTATCCACTCCCTCCAACGATCTGTTCTCGAACCTGCCGGCGGGCTCCCCCCTATTCACCACCGCGAGCGCTTCGGGCGGCGTCGGCCGTCCCGTGAATTGTGCCGAGCCGACACTTCGCGCAAGTACGAAGCCCTTGGTGTCGACAACGGCTGCTATCCACGCAGGATTGAAGTTCGCTTCGGCAAAAAGCCCATTCAATTGCCTGAGCGGCACTTCGGCACTCAATGCGTAAGCGACTTTTTTCTCGACGAACACCGGTACGCTGACGATGAAACTTGGGCCCCGCTCACCCGATTTTCGAAAACCCGAGACAGCCGGCTGCCCAGTGACGAAGACGCCTTTTACGCGGTCGTCACCGGGCGCGTTACCGTCGCCGATCTCCGGGACCGCGACAACAGCGGCCCCACTGGCGTCCGACAACACCATGCGCCCATCCATCGGTACCGCCGCCGCCAAATGCAGCCGAAAACGGTTCATCGTGCTAGGCGCCAATTCCGGTGACAGCGACAACGTTACCAGACTGCCGCGAACGCTCTCGATTTCACGATCGACCAGGACGGCCAAATGTTTGACGACTTCAGTGCGTTGGGTCTCGATGATCTGCTGCTGCGCCCGGGCATAATAGAGCGCGAGCAGGGTTGCCAATGCCAACAGCGGCAGCAGAACCACGACGACGAGCGCATTCAGATAGTTACGAAAACCGCCGCTTGCAGCCCAAGG
>JANYHG010000019.1 GCA_025359165.1 Hyphomicrobiaceae bacterium | reverse complement strand
GGTTCGCGCCATTCGCACCACCGACGGCGCGCACAGCTTTCGGGCTGCCGAGGCGCAGCGCTAGGTGACCATAGCTCTCGGTACGACCAGCGGGGATCGCGCGCAACGCAGCCCACACCGCTTTCTGAAACGCGGTGCCGTCGGTCGCGACCGCCACGCGATCGATCGCCGTGATATCTCCGGCAAAATAGGCGTCGAGCGGCGTGGCGATGACTGATGGTACCGGCGCCTCGATCATATCGGCGTCGCCATAGTGCAACCGCAACAGCTTGCGCATGCGTGGCTCGTAGTCGACGAAATCAAGCACCCGCAACGTCTCCGCCGCATCCCACGCCAGCAGCATTTCGCCGATGGGGGAGGCATGGCGTGCGAGGTGAAGATGGATCGGCGTGAGCGTTGGCATGGCGAGTTTTAGCATTGTTGTCGAGTGTGGCAAACGGCAGAGATTCGGACCCGCTGCGCTCAACTCGCTGACATGTCGTGTGTGAGATAGGCGACCGTTTTTGCGCCGCCACTAACAACGGCTGTGTCGATCTGCCGGAAGCCGAGCTCGTTGTGCAACCGCGCCGATGCAGGGTTGGGTGGATCAATGTTCACTTCGCATGTCACCAGCGAGTGGCCTTGCGCGCTGGTCCACGTGAAGAGATCGGCGTACAGCGCTTTTGCGATGCCCTGACCTTGTGATGCGGGTGCGACCGCAACTCGGTCGACGTAGACAAAACGGTCGAAGCGCGCCTTGAACCAGCGAAAATTCTCTCCGGCGTAAACCGAGGACTGGTCGAACGCGATCAGAAACCCATCGACGTCGCCAAAGCTCCGGGCATAAGCCGACGAAGCGATAAGTTGATCCAGACTTGCCTGCGTCAGCGACGACATTTCTGCCTGATAACGCTGGTTGAGAGCCAATACTGCAGAACGCTTTGCCGCCGATCTCGTCGATAGATCCATCGGCGCGTGCATAGGCAATGGCCTACCTATCGATTTCGCCGAACACGATATCGAGGCTGCCGAGGATGGCGGAAACGTCGGCTAGCAGGTGTCCGCGGTTCATGAAGTCCATGGCTTGCAGGTGGGGGAAGCCGGGGGCGCGGATTTTGCAGCGATAGGGTTTGTTGGAGCCGTCGGCCACCAGATACACGCCGAACTCGCCTTTCGGTGCTTCGACGCAGGCGTAGACTTCGCCTGCGGGCACATGGAAGCCCTCGGTGTAGAGCTTGAAGTGATGGATCAGCGCCTCCATCGAGCGCTTCATCTCGCCACGCTTCGGCGGCACCACTTTCTTGTCCGGCGAGTTGATGGGACCGCGCCCTTCGGCACGCATCAGCTTCTCGCAGCACTGCGCCATGATCTTGGCCGACTGGCGCATCTCCTCGATGCGGATGTGATAGCGGTCGTAGCAATCGCCGTTCTTGCCGATCGGTATGTCGAAATCCATCTCGGCGTAGCACTCGTAGGGCTGGCTCTTGCGCAGATCCCAGGCAGCACCGGAACCGCGCACCATCACGCCGGAAAAGCCCCACTTAATGCAGTCGTCGAGCGAGATCACGCCGATGTCGGCGTTGCGCTGCTTGAAGATGCGGTTTTCGCTCAACAAGCTTTCGATATCGTCGACCACTTTGAGGAACGGTGGCACCCAGGCGGCGATATCCTCGACCAGCTTCTCGGGCAGATCCTGATGCACGCCGCCGATGCGGAAATACTTGGCGTGCATGCGCGAGCCGGACGCGCGCTCGTAAAACACCATCAGCTTTTCGCGTTCTTCGAAGCCCCACAGCGGCGGCGTCAGCGCGCCGACGTCCATGGCCTGCGTGGTAACGTTCAGCAGATGCGAGAGGATGCGGCCGATCTCGGAATAAAGCACGCGGATCAGCTGCGCGCGTTTGGGTATCTCGAGGCCCAGCAGCTTTTCGGCGGCCAGGCAGAACGCGTGCTCCTGGTTCATCGGGGCTACGTAATCGAGGCGGTCGAAATAGCCGATCGCCTGCAGATACGTCTTGTGCTCGATCAGCTTCTCGGTGCCGCGATGCAACAGGCCAATGTGGGGATCGACGCGCTCGACGACTTCGCCGTCGAGTTCGAGCACCAGACGCAGCACGCCGTGCGCCGCCGGATGCTGCGGGCCGAAGTTGATGGTGAAATTGCGGATTTCTGATTCGGGCATGATGTGGCTCAGCGTGTTGGGGCGGCAGGCTTCAGCGTCAGTC
>JANYHG010000261.1 GCA_025359165.1 Hyphomicrobiaceae bacterium | reverse complement strand
GTCAAATACACCAACGGCTTCTCCGGGCGCAACGGCTCGACCTTCACCAACTCGTCTTACTACGGCTCGTTCTTCGTCGTTCTAAAGCCGGTTGAAGAGCGGCAGCGCGATAACCTCGATGTGAAGACGGTCGCGCAAAGCCTGCGTCAACGCCTCGCGTCGCTGCAGGAGGCGTCGACGATCGTCATCGTGCCGCCGTCGGTGCGCGGGCTCGGCAACAGTGCCGGCTTCTCCATGCGGTTGCAGGACAAGCTCGGCCAGCCGCCGCAGGATTTTGCCGCGATCGCACAGAGCTTCATCGCGGCCGCGAACCAGCATCCGCTGATCCAGAATACGTTCACGACATTCACCGCCAACACGCCGCAAGTCTTCGTCGACGTCGATCGCGACAAGGCGCAGATGCTCAAGATCCCCGTCGACCGGATCTTCGAAGCCATGCGCGTCTATATGGGGTCGGCCTACGTCAATGACTTCAACATGTTCGGACGCACTTATCGCGTCACCGCGCAGGCGGAGGGTGATTTCCGCCTGACGCAAGAAAACGTCAACCGCATCCGCGTGCGCAACACCGACGGTGCCATGGTGCCGTTGGGATCCGTGGTGCGCTTCGAAGAGAACATCGGCCCCGATCGCGTGCCGCGATACAACTTGTTCCCGACCATCGAGATTAACGGCACCGCCAAGGCGGGCGTGTCGTCGGGGCAGGCGCTCGATGTGATGGCCGAGATCGCCGCTCAAAGCCTGCCTGACGGCATCACCTATGAATGGACCGATCTGTCGTTCCAGGAAGCCAAAGTCGGGCGCACCGGCTACTACATTTTCGCGCTGGCCGTGTTGTTCGTCTTCCTCGCACTGGCCGCTCAGTACGAAAGCTGGTCGCTGCCGCTGGCGATCATCCTGATCGTGCCGATGTGCCTGTTGTCGGCGGCCTTCGGTGTCTGGCTGCATGGGCGCGATATCAATATTCTCACGCAGATCGGCTTCGTGGTTTTGATCGGCCTCGCCGCCAAAAACGCGATCCTCATTGTCGAGTTCGCCAAGCAGCTCGAAGAGCAGGGCATGGACGCCGTCACGGCCGCAGTGGAATCGTGCCGCATGCGCTTGCGTCCCATCATGATGACGTCGCTGGCCTTCACCCTGGGCGTCATCCCGCTCTATTTTGCGCACGGTGCGGGGGCCGAGTTCCGCATCGCGCTGGGTACGGCGGTGTTCTGGGGGATGATCGGCGTCACCATGTTCGGCTTGGTGTTCACGCCCGTTTTCTATGTCGTGGTGCGCAAGTTTTTCGGCAAGGCATCGGGCAAGGCACACGATACCCTCCCGCAGCACGTGCCCATCGCCGCAGCCGCCGAGTGACACCTGTGAGGTCCGTTGGGCAAACTGCTTTCAGTGTGTAGGTCCGAGAGGCACGGGCACGAAGCAATACGCAAGTAAACCGGCGATGGCTGGTGCGAGGCACATCACGACGTAGATGCCATACGTGGCGACGAGGCTCTGTGTTCGCAAACGTCGCAGGCGGGCCGCGTGCGCCTTCGGGCCGAGCCCATCGAGTGCGCGCGCGCCAGAAAGCCGACCAATCTCGTAGTCGAGCCGCTTGTGATTGGGCCCGCATTCGCTGATGATCGCGTCGTAAGCCTTTACGAACGGAATCAGGTGCTGGCTCGTGTTTATCGGCGTTGCCTGCAGGTGCTTGCGCAGATCGTTCACTTTTTGGGCACACTCGTGCAAGGCGCGCGATTGACCGCTATAGTCCTTGATCTGCTCAGTCAAACTGAAGGTCAACGTGAGCCAACTCGCGACCGCCGCGATCCAGTCGCAGATGCTGCGCGCGTGCGGCGTCAGGCTGTCGCGAAAAATCAGCACGAACACCGTGATCAGCCCGCCGTAAAGCGCCACCATCGATAGCGTGAACAAGCTCAGACTGTTGCGCTGTGCGAGCCGCTCGGCGGCCTCGAACCGCGCGCGTTTGACGAGCTGCCAGTCCGCCAGCAGTTTCGCTTTGAAATCGGGCTCGACGATCGGCGCGTATTGCGCCGCCCGGCGCGCTTGGGCAGCGCTATGCAGGTTGCGCGCGTCGTCATGGCTGACCTGTGCGAAGTCTGCGTTGGCTTGCCGGTGTGTCGTCGCTCTCGAGTGCGAATCTGTGCTCATGCGCCCGACCCTGAGCAATCGCCGCCAGTCGATCAACCGCCGTATGCGGGCGGGAAATAACCTTTGCACACAAAACAGCGCCGACTGCATGGCTGCCAGTCGCGACCGGGTTCGCCGCCGAAATCGCGCTATTTCGTATTATCTCCGCCCCTTGCCCCCTTAGGTGTGACTTTCATGAGATGACGTTGGTCACCTCAGCGATCACGAAGCAGTGTTGGGTGCCGACAAGGGTTGAGGCATCGGCGCATGAATGTTAGACGATGACGGAATCGGATCGCAACACTAAGCGCCGATCTCGACGATGTGAAGTGCGGTCTGAAGATCTCAAGTCCACCATTGCGATGCCCCATTGATGCCGCGATTTTTGAACACTTTGGCAAAACTCAGCCATCGCAACTCGCAGTAATTGGTGGACCTTCGATGCCGCAAGCAGCGGTCATACAGTGTCGGAGCATCCGGAAGTGCCTCTGACGACGAACAGGACATAAGACATGGCTCGCAGCGACGCTGACCACAGAATTCTTCCGGTAAAAACTTCTCGACGTGCGCTTCTGCGCGGCCTGTCGCTGTCGGCGATGGCAGCCTCGGCCTCTCCTGCGTTGGCTCAGACCCCGAACTGGGTCGAGTCGATTTTCGGACAGAGCCCCACCGACAGGCGCGGCGAACGCGAGGATCGCAAGAAACCCGAAGCGCTCAACGATCTGCGCCCCAACTCTGTGCCGTATCGCTCCGAAGCTATGGTCGAGGCGCTGGAAGCCGCCATCGTCCGCTATCAGGCCATCGCCGAGCGCGGCGGCTGGCCGAATATACCCGGCACTAAAATGATTCGCCCAGAAGACGACGACGAGCGGGTGCCTGTTCTGCGCCGTCGACTGGCCGTAACGGGTCATCTGAAAGACGGCGGCGGCACCGGCTTCAGCTTCGACGACCGGCTCGATAAGGCCGTACGCGATTTTCAGGAGAGCCATGGATTGCGCGTGTCCGGCCGCGTGGACAAGCCGACTCTGCTCGCGTTGAACGTGCCGGCGCAAGCGCGCGTCCAACAGCTCAATCTCAATCTCGGTCGTTTGCGCGACCTCAGCGCGGGGCGGATCGAAGATCGCTACGTGCTGGTCAATCCGCCGGCATTCCAACTCGAAGCCGTGGAGCGTGGCGAGGTCCAGCAGCGGCATCGTGTTATCGCCGGTCGCGTCGAACGTCAGACACCAATCGTCAAGGCGACCATCCGCGCGCTCAATTTCTTTCCATACTGGCGCGTGCCGGACAGTGTCGCCACGCTCGATCTCATTCCGAAGATGCGCAAAGAGCCTGAGTACATCGCGCGCGAAAAAATTCGCGTGTTGACGCGCGATTTCAACGGCCCAGAAATCGATCAGGCATCGGTGGATTGGAACAGCGCCACGGCGACGCAGATCAAGTTCCGGCAGGATCCGGGACCGCAGAATGCGTTGGGACTTATGCGCATCGACATGCCCAACTCTGAGGGCGTCTACATGCACGATACGCCCATGAAGCCGCTGTTCCAACAGCGCGCGCGGGCGTTCAGCGCGGGCTGTGTGCGCGTGCAGGACGTGTTCAAGCTGGGCGAGTGGATCGCGCGCAACGAGATGGGCTGGGACCAGCCCGGCCGTGTCGAACAGATTATCGAAGGCGGGCAGGCGATGGATCTGACGTTGACGCATCAGATCCCGGTCTATTTCACTTACATCACCGCCTGGGCCGAACCCGGCGGCAGCGTGCAGTTCCGTCCCGACCTCTATGGCCGCGACGGTGCCCCGATGCTTGTCGCCGGTCGCGATCGCGACGAGAGTGACCCGCCACCACCACCGCAGTCACTGGCACCTTAATTCACCTCCGGCGCGGCACGGCCTGCTGAGGACGCCGTTCGACTTTTTTCATTGCGGCGTCTGATCGCAGTCGCGATGCGGTGATGGGTGTGTATTGGCGAAGCGTGGTGCACGACTTTTGACCACCGTCGGTGCAATACGGCTTTGCCTATTGCACCTTGCATCGCTTGCTTGACCCGATGGCTGGGCTGCGCGACGTTCCGTGAGATAATTCTCTGGAGTGAAATCGCATGCTGCCTCTCACTGGTTACGCCGACCGCCTGTCAGTTCGCCCCGGTGAGACGATCAACTTCCACGTTGCCAACGATACGGGTGCAAAAGTCGACGCGCGCATTGTGCGTGTGATTTCCGCCGATCCCAATCCTGCAGGTGGCGGTATCCGACTTGAACCGGTCGCAACGGTCGTGAAAGCATGCGTTCCTGCGCAATCGCAATTTTCGCGTCAAGGTTCCTACGGCGTCGTGCTGCCGACTGTACCACTGCAAAACTTGAAAAGTTTTACTTTGCTGGCGACTATCCAGCTTACGCTGCAGGCAAAAAAAGCGCGCAAATTGTTCAGTTTGGAGGGACCGCTTGGTGGTTTGATCCTAGAGGTCGCAGCGGAGGGCGCACTTCAGTGCAGCATCGAGCCAGGCACCAAGGGTCTGCAACGACCGCGCAGTACGGTTCATCTTGAAGCGCCATTAGGTGAACGCCAATGGCATAGGGTTTGGGCGTCCTTTGATGCGGGGTCGCAGATTTTACTCGTCGGCGCGCACTTGCTGAAGGATGGCGTGGTGTCGGGCGTCGTCGACAGCGCCTCGGTTCGCGCCGCAACGAGCGCAATCTTCGGCGAGGAGAACGTGTGCATCGGCGAAAACTTCAATGGTCGTATCGAACGGCCGATGGTTTTTGATCGAGCGTTGTCACCCGATGAAATTTCAGCTGCGTTCGCCGCACCCATAGCCGACGTACCGAAGCTTCCAGGCCTCGTCGCCGCCTGGGATTTCTCGCGGGACATGCACACCTC
>JANYHG010000254.1 GCA_025359165.1 Hyphomicrobiaceae bacterium | reverse complement strand
CCATCAAAATCGCCGATGCGGCCATCGAGCCACGCAACAACGTACGGCGATCGAATTCAGACATGGCGTTTCCTCCGGTAGCGTTCTTTTGTTTAACAGCAGACTGCGTCAGAGTTCGTGACCGCGTCAAGCGGTCGGACCGGGCCAAGTCGTAAGGCTGTCACGCGATTGACCGCCGTTGACCCGTAGCGCTGTATGGCTGAAGCAAGGCGACACTTTTTCGACCACGGTCGAAGAGCTGGGTGAGCTGGTTTTCAAACTCACTTGAGCCTGCAATGCTCGCAGCAAAAAACAGGGGCTACATCTCAAGATGTAACCCCTGTTTGCGTTGAAACTACAATTTCAGTCTAACCTTACTTCTTGTTCACCGGCGGCTGACCTGCTGCATTGGACTTTTCGGTAGCCGTGCTCGGCGGGTAGAGCGGATTATCGGCCTTCTCAGTTGCCGTGCTTGGCGGGTAGAGCGGGTTGTCTGCTTTCTCTGTCGCCGTACTTGGTGGGAACGCCGGATTGTCGGCTTTCTCGGATGCCGTGCTCGGCGGGAAGGCCGGATTCGACTGCGCCATTGCCGAGGACGCCGCGGCTGCCACCGCAAACACCGACGCCACTATGATCAAAACTTTATTCATTTTTTAAGGTCCACTTCTTTGTTCGGGGTACGTTGCCTAACCCTCGATGCCAGAAAAGGTTTCGGCTCCGACCGACGCCGCCCGCATAACTGCCGCCTCTCGGAATTGGTTTCGGCAAGCTTGATCAAATTTCTGTCCGGACGGTATCCGGACTACGGGATCCAAATCGGCTCCTTCACGGTTACTACCGCGTCGGAGTTTGCCGTCGGCAGCAAGCAGCCGGACGCGGAGATCGTCGTGTCAAAAATAGCTGCGAAAAGTGTCCTGGTTCCCCTCGTCGTCGCATCGGCGTTAGCCATCGGTTTCTTCGCATCGCAAACGTTTGGCATCCGTAGACCTGACACCGGCCAATTGAGTGTCGCCCCGATGTTGACCCGGGTGCTTCCTGCTGTGGTCGCCATCCAAGCTGTTGGCTCGCGCAAGAAACCACTGTCCCTGGCGGATCTGGCCGAGGCTACAAGTGCGGGTCCCAAAGCGGATCAGGCGCTCACGGTGGGCGAAGAGATGATACCCGCCAACGGCTCTGGTGTGATCGTCGACGCCATCAAGGGAATTCTGCTCACCAATCAACATGTCGTCAAAACTGCTACCATCGTCACCGTTCGTCTGAATGATGGCCGCACCGTACAGGGTAAGGTTTTGGGTGCCGACATCGGCACTGACGTGGCCGTCGTTCAAGTCGAAGCCAAGGATCTGGTCGCGGTGCCATTCGGAAACTCGGATGCACTGCGCGTGGGCGATTTCGTCATTGCGCTGGGAAGCCCGTACGGCATGGAGACCAGCGCCTCGATGGCGATGGTGAGTGGCGTCATGCGGTCTGACGTGGCACCCGAGATCTTCCAGGATTTCATTCAAATCGATGCGGTCATCAATCCCGGAAATTCCGGCGGGCCGCTTGTCAACCTTCGCGGCGAACTCGTCGGATTAACCGCAGCCTCTATCGGCGAACGCGGCGAGACCTCCATCGCATTTACGATCCCCATCAACATGGCGCGGCTGATCGCCGACCAGATCCTGAAAACCGGGTCCGTGAGACGCGGTGCAATCGGCTTTGGCACCGAAGATCTGACACCCGAGATCCTCGCTAAAATGAACATCCCCTTCGCCAAGGGCGCGCTTATCAATGCGATCGTGCCACAGTCACCCGCCGCGAAGTCGGGCTTCAACGAGGGCGACATCATCGTCAGCCTCAACAAGCGGGGCGTGCGGCGCTCGTCGGACTACATTGCACGTGTCGCGTCGGTGCCGATCGGCACGAAACTGCAATACGGCGTCTATAGCGGCGGCAAGGTGCGATACGCATCGTTGACGGTCGAGGAACTCGACATTCAGCCCACGCCGGTCACGCCGCCGCCCAATTTGCCCTCTCTCGCCGGCGTCACGTTGGGCGATCTGCTTCCGGGTGCGATGGAGTATGGCAAGCTACGCGGTGCGCGTGTGCTTTCGGTCGTGGCCGGGTCTGCCGCAGCGCGGCTCGGCCTTGCCGTCGACGACGTCATCACCAGCCTCGACACCACACAGGTCAGGTCGCCGAAGGAGGCCTTCGAGACGGCAACGCGGCAATCGAAACCCTTCCGCATCAACCTGATGCGTCGCGATCAACCTGCTTGGGTCCTGGTCGACCCGACCGCACCGCAAACTCCCTGAAAACGGCCGAAAAGGCCGTGCGTCCGCGCACCCAGGCTGCCCTACGGGACAACTCCGAAACTGAATGCCTGTGTCTTGTCGTAGCTCTGTTTCAGCAATGGTATGGCGTAGTCGGCGCGCAGCGTTCCCAGCGGTGAATCCCAGCCGATACCCACGCCGGTCGAGGCTCGGAGCGATGCTCCGGTGCCGACCACACCCGGCAATGCCGCAGCCGTTTTGTTCGCGCCCCAAAGCGATCCGGCGTCCACAAATGCCGCACCGCTGAGGCCGACATCTTTGGCGACCCCCGGGATCTGGAACGTTGTTTCTGCCGTCGCCGCGGCGTAGTTGCGTCCACCGAGTGCGTCCTGGTTCACGCTCGCAGCGTCGCGCGGACCAATGCCGGCCGCCGCGAAACCGCGCACCGTTTCGCCACCCTTGTTGAACAGATCCAACAGACGCACGTCTTGCCCGCCCCAGCCCGCGATAGTGCCGCCGGAGACGCGGCCCATGAACGTGACGCCATCAGCGATCGGCACGTAGCCCCGTGCATCTGCTGTGGAACGGATGTAGCGCACGTCGCCGCCGACGCCCGCAAGGTCTTGGTTCTCCGTCACGTAGACTCCCGACGTCGGATGCTTTTTCTTATCGCGCGTGTCGTAGGCGACGCCATAGCCGACCGATGACGTATTGTAGTTGGACGAGGTGTTCGTTGGAAAACCGGGCACGGCCTCGCGTATGGCGAGCGACGCCGTCGGTCCCACATCATAAAGCGTGCTCCGCACGAAGGTGTAGTTGACGCTCGCAGATAACTGATCGCTCACCGCCACGCCGAACCGCACATCTCCGCCGACGCGACGGCTCTTGTAGGACGATTGCAGTGTATTGTCGGTATCCTTGTAGAACAGGTCGAAGCCACCGGCGACATTGGTGCCGAGCAGGTGTGGTTCGGTAAAAGAGGCTTCCGCTTGCCATCTCACCACGCTGCCTGAAAACTTCAACTGCACGTACTGTCCGTTGCCGAGAAGATTGCGCTCCGTATACGAGACCTCGCCGATAACACCCTCGGCGCTGGAGTACCCTGCGCCAACCGTTACCGAGGCGCTGCCGTCCTCGACCACGGTGACCACCAGTCGCGCGCGATCCGCAGCGGATCCTTTGTCGATCTTCAGGTCTACGCTCTTGAAGAATCCGAGGCGCTTCACATGCGATCGCGCCCGCTCGACGAGAAACGCATTAATCTGATCGCCTTCGGACAGTTTGAGTTCGCGACGAATAACCACGTCTTTGGTATGCTCGTTACCGACGATCTCGATGCGCTCGACATAGAGCGCCGGGCCGGCTTCGATGCTGAACACGATGTCAATTTTCTGTGACCCGCTATCCGTTCGTGGAATTGCCTGGACGCGTGCGAAAGGCTGCCCTGAAGTCGCGAGCAGTTCGCTCATCGCTTCCATGCTTCGATCGATGGCATCGTGATCATAGGGCGCGCCTGGTTTGATTTTCAGCGAGCCCTCCAGCACCCCCACGTCAAGCCCAGCGATCTCGCTTTCGATCCGTGCCACACCGAATACGCGGCTGTTGCCCTCGTCGATCACAAATGTGACGCGGTAGCTGCCTTTCTGCGCGTCGAGATCGGCTTTGACGTCTGTCACGCGCGCTTGCGGGTAGCCGTGATTGGCATAATGGCGCTGAATGAGTTCGCGGTCGTTTTCTATGCGCTGCGGATCGTAGAACGCAGCCGCCTTCAGGACGTCGAGCCAAGTCGATTCACTCGTACTGATGATGTCGCGTAGTTTCTGCGTAGAGAACGCCCGCGCGCCCGTGAACTCAATATGCTCGATCTTGTTGACCGGTCCTTCCGTGACAGAAAAGTCGACATCGACCCTGCCATCCGGCCTCGCAACGGCGGCGGGCGTAACCGTCGTGGTGAGGCGGCCCTGGCGGCGATGGAAATCGCGGATGCGGGTCGCGTCCGAGTGCCCGCGCGATAGGGTGTAGCGGTCGCCGGCCTTGAGTTTCAGCACGGGATCGAGCGTCTTCTTGTCGATTGCGCTGGTACCGCTGACCGTTACGGCGGCGATGATCGGGTTCTCGACGACGGTCACGACGATCTTGTGGCCACGCTGATCGATCTTCGCATCCGCGAAATTTCCCGTGGCCATGATCGATTGCAGCGCCGCATCGAGCGCGGCGCGGTCAGCGCTCGCGTTTGGCGCACTGACGTGCGTGCGCACGGCATCGGGCGAAAGCGTTTTGAGGCCCAGGACTTCTATGTCGGCACCGCTGTCGCCGGCGCACAGTGGCGTGATCGCTGATCCGAAAAGAACGATTGCCAGCCCTGTCCGGCAGACGCAATGACGCGTTCGATTATGCATGCCGGAGAGCCTGTCCTGTGAACCTGCCGCGCGCAGCAGGGCGAAGGTTACGTCTCGCACCCGGCCGCGCTTCTGAAGATCCCCGACGCTTTCGCCTAGAAGGCGATTGCGGCCAAAATGCAGGCCCTGCAACGACATAGTGACCGCGGGCTGGGCAAAGTCCTATGCGTTGGACGTTTCCGGCGGAGCCGCCCATTGCCCTGCGAGCGCAGCTTCGATACGTGTTACCAAGTCTGCGGTTTCGACCTGAAAGAACCTGCCCATGTCCAACCTGCCCATGTCTGACCTGCCCATGTCCAAGAGCATGTCCTACGAAACCATTCTCGTCGAAACGCGCGGCAAGGTCGGGCTTATCACGCTCAACCGGCCGCAGGCGCTTAACGCACTCAACGCCCAGATCATTCGCGAAATTGGCCAAGTGCTCGACGGCTGGGAGGCCGACGACGATATCGGCTGCATCGTCGTGACAGGCTCCGACAAAGCATTCGCGGCGGGGGCCGACATCAAGGAAATGCAATCGAAATCTTACATGCTGGCATATAAGGAAGACTTCATCGGGCAATGGGACCGGCTGGCGCGCTGCCGTAAGCCGACGATTGCTGCAGTCGCGGGCTTTGCGCTGGGCGGTGGCTGCGAAATCGCCATGATGTGCGACATCGTCATCGCAGCCGATACCGCCAAATTCGGTCAGCCGGAGATCAAGCTCGGCGTCATGCCGGGCGCGGGCGGCACGCAGCGGTTGACGCGGTTCGTCGGCAAGGCCAAGGCGATGGAAATGTGCCTGACCGGCCGCATGATGGATGCGGCCGAGGCGGAGCGTTCCGGGCTTGTCAGCCGCGTCGTTCCGGCAGCCGATTTATTGGCCGACGCCATCAAGACCGCGACCGTTATCGCCGACATGAGCCTGGTCATCACTATGATGACCAAAGAGACGGTCAACCGTGCTTATGAGACCACTTTGACGGAAGGCATCCGCTTCGAGCGCCGCGTCTTCCACTCGATGTTCGCAACTGCCGATCAAAAGGAAGGCATGGCCGCCTTCGTCGAGAAACGAAAACCGAAGTTCAGCGGCAGCTGATCTGCTGCAATCGGCCCCTCAAGCCGCAGCCGGCGTCTGCCCGGCTGCATCCGCAGCCGCATGTTGGCTGCGGTTCATGATCAGGTAACCAGTCAGTGTCAGCAGCGCCGCGGCTGTGCAAAGGATCGCATTCAGGGCAACCCAGCGATGCGCCCCGCCAAGTTCCACCTGCGAGGCGTGACGCGCGGCGACCATCGCACCGATGAGGACGGCGGCCAGAGCGAATTGGGCCTTGGCCATGGCAGCTGCGAGGTGCAGGGTGCGCTGATCCGGGGCCGACGATTGCGCCTCTCGATCCAGTATGAGAGCTACGATCAGGCAGGCACCGCAGCCCGCAAACATACCGAGCACGACAGACATCGCATAGGGCCAGTCGAGAACGAACGAATAAGCGACGAACATCGAAATCGCATTCCAGCACCACAATAGCCCCATGTAGCGCGATGCGGTGGCGGCCAGGCTGTAGGCAGACTTGGCCGCCAAGTCGGCGCTTTTGTGCTCGTGAACGGCTGCCGCGACCATGGCGAAGCTCGCGGCAGCGGTCGCGATGAGGTGGGCGGTCTGTGCCTCCATCGCCACCGCGATGCACACGCCGGAAATGCTGGCCGCGAGCGCCAGAACCCAAATCACCATCGAAATCATCGTTTCATCCCCATTAGTCTTGCTCACACATGAGGATGGCGTGGAAAAAGTTGCGCTTCGGTAAAGCACCGGCTCCCGATCGTATGCGCGTGAGTAATTTCCTAACTTGATGCTTGACAGATCGTTGACCGCTGCCTGCGGACAGGGCTATAGGGACACGATCTTTTCTCGCCGACGCATGTTGGCTGGGAACATTGCGCTTGCGTGCAGACCGCAGCCCGAGACTGCTCCAGTTTTGTCTGGCGAGGGTCAAGGTCGAGGCAAACCGCAAGGCATTCGTACCCCGTCCAACGGGCCCTGGTTACTGCGAACGCCGTTCAAACGGCACTCGGAGACACTGGCGTCCGCTCTGAACTCGTCATCCCGCTAAAACGCTGTGTAAACTCAGGAGATTACTCATGGCCAACACCTCATCGGCCAAAAAAGCTGCTCGTCAGATGGTGCGCCGCACCGAAATCAATAAATCACGCCGTTCGAAACTCAAAACGTCTGTGCGCAAGGTCGAGGAGGCCATCGCCGCCGGCTCTAAGTCGGACGCTCTGGCCGCTCTCAAAGCGGCAGAACCGGTGTTGATCAGCACCGCCCAGAAAGGCATCCTCCACAAACGGACGGCGTCGCGCAAAGTTTCGCGCTTGACGGCTCGCGTGAATGCTTTGCTGGCATAACGCGTTCGTTCAGCCGATCGTTGTTCTACCTACGCCGGAAGTGCGCTGTTGCAAAATGGCACCTTCCGGCGTTGTCGTGTCCGGTTGATGGTCCCGCGTTAACCATTATTAGGTGTGGCGCAAATTTTTATTTAAACTGCAAAACAACATGTTGATCGTTCGCCATCGTCCAAATTGGCCCCGCGGACTCGAAAGTACGCGGATGACCTCCAATCTCCACCAAGGGCAAAAGCAAATTGAACAAACGATATTTTGTGGAAAATGACGACAGTGCTGTGTCATCGAGTCGTCATGAAAGCGCACGCTTTTTTGCGGCGATCAGTACATTAGCGCGATTTGATTCCGGAGTGTCGACTTTGTGCAGCCCGACCAGTTCCCTCCATCCCCTCCCGTTTTTGTTTGCACCGCGAGACTGCTTGGCTTAAGACATCGTTAACGGGCGGCCAATGCCGAGTATTCGTTGCACGGCCCCGTAGTAATGAGTTCGCGTTCTCGACAGTGTGTATCGATCGTTCCCGGATCGAATAGTCGAGATCAAAAAATATCGTGTCGTGCGTAAGTGTTCCAAGTCTTCGGTATCACCGAATACTGGTGCATTTGTGTTGACCTTTGGCATCTCGCAAGAGACACGCCGAAAGCCAAGCAGAAATGCTTTGTCTGGCTCGTGTTATCCGAGTGTTGTGAGCTAAGTCTGAACGCTTGGCGCCACCACTTTGCCACCGAGATATGTTTAAGAGGAGTACGTGCGTGCCTGGTTCCCCCGATCCAGTCCTATCCGGTTCAGTTCAACCTGAACCTTGTCTGCTCAGAGGTCTGAGCAACTCTATTTCTAACCTCGAGCGCGAAACGCCTCTCGAGTATCGCTGCTCCGGCGGCACACACATTTTACCATTTCCGGGTCCTCGGACGCCGGCAGAACGGCAGCGCTAGGTCGCTGCTGAAGTATGACGCCTGTCTGCGGTGGGCAACCGCGAGGTGTCGGACCAGTCGCCTGATGCACCTGTGATGCAACGGGCTTGATGTGGGGTGCGGACGAGTCCGGGCCCAAGCCGAATTCCAGACTGACATCCCCGTTCGAGAGGGTAGCGAGCGGACGGGGAAGGTGCGTCCCGAATTTGGTCTTTGTCGGTGAAATTAGCGGGAAAGTCGATCAAATGAGCAATTTTGAAGACACCAACGGTTGTGACGACGCGCTGGATCTGGACGATTCGGAAGCAGTGCGCGCCGATCTCGTGTTAAAGGCACCGCGGATCCGCGCGATGCTGAGGGCACGGCTCGGTGATGACGTGTTCACAAACTGGTTCGGCGCGATGGAGTTCGATCACGTCGACGACACGGCGGTGCGGATTTCGGTGCCCGTAAAGTTCCTGCGCAACTGGATCCAGTCGCACTATTCCGAAGATGTGCTGGCCTGCTGCCGCAGCGAATTTCCCGGCATCGAACGTGTCGACGTCCAGTTGCGGCAGCCGGCACCTGTGCAATCGAAGCCTGCCGTTGCCGCCGCGAGCTTTGCGGAGCGCCCGGCACAGCCGCAGATGGCCAGCGACCGGCGCCCGGGCTCAATCGATGTCAAGGTTGTGCCTCCCCAGGTAGGTCGCAACGCGGTCAATGGCTTCGAAGGCTCGCCGCTCGATGCGCGCTGCACTTTCGAGACGTTCATTGTGGGGCCTTCGAACCGCATGGCGCACGCGGCCGCCGTTCAGGCAGCCGAAACCGTGTTCGCCGAAGATCGCGGTTTCAATCCGCTGTTCCTCCACTCCAATGTCGGGCTGGGAAAAAGCCATCTGCTGCATGCGATCGCATGGGAGGTCAAACGCCGCACGCCGCACGCACAAGTGCTGTACTTGACCGCGGAGCGCTTCCTGTTCCAGTTCGTCGAAGCCATCCGCTCGCAGGATGCGATTGCCTTCAAGAACAAGTTTCGCTCGATCGATATTCTGCTGATCGACGATTTCGAATTCATGCAGGGCGACAAGACCGAGCAGGAGTTTGAGCATATCATCAACGCACTGCTCGATGCGGGCCGCCAGTTGGTGGTGGCGTCGGCACGGCCGCCCGCTCAGATCGAGCGTTTGAACGATCGGATGCGGTCTCGCCTGCAGCGCGGGCTCGTCACCGAGCTGCAGCCGCTCAGCGGCGAGCTGCGCTACAAAATTCTCGAGCGGCGCGTGCAGGAGAAACGTGCACAGGATCCCTTGTTTGAAATCAGTCGCGAAATCCTGACGGTTCTGTCCGAGCGTCTGACCGAGAACGGCCGCGAGCTGGAAGGTGCCATCAATCATCTGTTCGCCAACTGGCAGGTGACGCGTGCGCCCGCCACGATGGAAACCGCCGATGCGGTCATGCGTGGTCTGGTGCAGGGGATCGAGCCGCGCCGCATCAAGATCGAAGACATTCTGCGTATCGTCTCGCGGCACTATGCCGTGACCCGCGCCGATATCGTTTCGCAGCGCCGCCACCGCTCGGTCGTCTGGCCGCGTCAGATCGGCATGTATCTGGCGAAGCAGCTGACCTCACGCTCGCTGCCGGAAATCGGACGCCGCTTCGGTGATCGCGATCACACCACCGTCTTGCACGCCATTCGCAAGATCGATCGCGAACTCGAAGGCAACAATCGCCTTCGCGACGAGCTCGAAACACTCAAGTCACAGCTCAGCCGTTCAGGCTGAAAGCGCACAGATGTTCGACGTGGTCAACGAACCCGGCGTCTCGCGACGCCGGGCTTTTCGCGATTGCGTCTGCAAACGCATCAACCAAAAAACGTACGGCATCCTCGCAGGTGATCCCTTCAGGTAAGCGATGACCGAGAAATTGGCCGAAGCGGACATTCTGACGGGCTGCGCGACGAATTGTTGAAACAGCAGCGGTAAAAACCAGGTCGGCCCTGCTCTGACCCTGCCCGTCAAGCACTGCCCGTCAAGCACTTGCAAACCCCGCGCGTACAGGCCAATTTGCAACATAAGTGAGTCGGCGGCATGCGGCGCGCCGTTCCGAGGCGCGCGTTGTACGTTCGACATTTGCATGGCAGAACGCCCGCGACTATCCTGAATATGTGGTAGATGAGATCCTGAGGCAAACGTCCTCATGGCTGTCGCCTCCATCGCAACGAGGTCTGGGGTTCATGAAGCTGGTTATCGAACGCGGGGAATTGCTGCGGGCTTTGGGTCATGTGACCAGCGTCGTCGAGCGTCGGACGACCATTCCGATCCTGTCGAACGTATTTTTGAAGGCTGCCAATGGCATGCTGCATCTGAAAGCGACGGATCTCGAGCGCGAAGTTGTCGAGCAGATCGCTGCCAACGTCGTCCAACCCGGGGCTGTAACGGTGCCGGCGCATCTGCTGCACGACATCGTGCGGAAGCTGCCCGACGGTAGCGAAATAGAAATCAAGCGGGATCCCGAGAAGGAGCGGCTGACGATCGTTTCAGGGCAATCGCAGTTCGCCCTCCAGACCCTGGCTGCGGAAGATTTTCCGGACTTGTCCGGCGGCGACTATCCGCACGCTTTCGAGGTTGCCACCCACGATCTCAAGAAGCTGATCGACAAGACGCGATTCGCCATTTCGACGGAAGAAACCCGCTCTTACCTGAACGGTATCTACCTGCATCCAGCCCAAGCGGGCGAGAGCGCGGTGCTGCGCGCAGTGGCCACCGACGGGCATCGGCTCGCGCAAATGGACATTGCATTGCCGGAAGGCGCTGCCGGCATGCCCGGTGTGATCGTGCCGCGCAAAACCGTCCATGAGCTCGGCCGTCTGCTGGAAGCGAACGAACACAACGCCAAAGTGGCGGTCTCGCCGGCCAAAGTGCGCTTCGAAATCGGCGATGTGACGCTCACCTCGAAGCTGATCGACGGCACGTTCCCCGACTATGGGCGCGTCATCCCTCAGAACAACGACAAGGAATTGCGAGTCTCGAACGCTGAGTTCATCAGCGCCGTCGATCGCGTCTCTACGATCGCCAGTGATCGCGGGCGCGCGGTCAAGCTCGCCATCAGCGGTACCAAGTTGACGTTGTCGGTCAATAATCCGGAAGGCGGTAGCGCCACCGAAGAAGTGGTGGTCGACTATACCTCGTCGCCCATTGAAATCGGCTTCAACGCGCGTTACCTGCTCGAAATCGCCAGCCAACTCGAGAGCGACACCGCGCAATTCAAGCTTGCCGACTCCGGTTCGCCGACGATCGTCCGCGATGGCGGCGATGCCAATGCGCTTTACGTGCTGATGCCGATGCGGGTGTGACGCTCGCCGACGATCGATCCGAAATGGATACGCGCGATGCTAGTGTCAGGGCGGGCCGACGGCTTTGGGTCGAGCGGCTGCTGCTGACCAATTTTCGAAACTACGTCTCGACCGCGCTGCAGTTCGGCCCCTCTCCCGTTGTGCTCGTTGGTCCGAATGGTGCCGGCAAAACCAATCTGATGGAAGCGGTATCACTGCTTGCGGTCGGCTATGGATTGCGGCAAGCCGCCTACGCCGATCTTGCCCGCGCTGCCGGTCCCGGCGGGTGGTCGGTCGCGGCAACGTTGCACACGGCGACCGGGACAGTCGAAATCGGCACCGGTATCGCGGCGGCAAGTGGCACCGTGGGGCGGCCGGGGCGCATCGTGCGCATCGACGGGGAGACCCAGGGCGGCACCGGCGCACTCGCCGATCTCGTCGAGATGGTGTGGCTGACACCGGCCATGGACGGCTTGTTCACGGGGCCAGCCAGCGAGCGTCGCCGCTTTCTCGATCGGCTCATTTTGTGCTTCGATCCGCGCTATCGGACCCGCCTTGGCCACTTCGATCGCGCCATGCAAAGCCGCAATCGGCTGTTGTCCGATGGTATCTCCGACCGCACGCGGTTGGAAGGTTTCGAGCGCGTGATGGCCGAAACCGGCATCGCGATATCGGCGGCGCGGTTGGAAGCTGTGGGGCAGTTGGCCACGGCTATCGATCTGTGCCGCGCGCGCAGTCCCGACGGGCCGTTTCCCTGGGCTACGTTGGCGCTGGAGGGCACGATTGAAGCCGACCTGGCACTGCGTGCTGCCGTCGATGTCGAGGAGATTTACGTGCGCCAGTTGGCCGACACGCGCGAACGCGACCGGGCGGCAGGTCGCACCTTGATCGGACCGCATCGCTCGGACCTGCTGGTCGGGCACGGGCCGAAGGCGATGCCGTCCCGCCAATGCTCGACCGGCGAACAGAAAGCCTTGCTCGTCGGACTGGTGCTCGCGCACGCAGAACTGACCAGCCAGCGCCGCGACGGTGTCGGGCCGATCCTGTTGCTCGACGAAATTGCCGCCCACCTGGACCCCGCGCGGCGGGGCGGCCTGTATCAGGAAATCCAGCGGCTGGGCCTCCAGGCCTGGATGACCGGAACCGATGTCGAGCCGTTCGCGCCACTGATCGGCTCAGCGCAGATTTTTCGTGTCGAAGACGCCCGTTTGTCGCCGATTCTGTGACCGTTTGGACGCGGTCTGCGGATGAGCGTCCACGATGGCCACAAACCATTGAAATCATGAGATGAATTTTGCACTTCGTCGTCGTTGATTTCGGCACGAAAGCGCGTGCGTTTGGGCGCGTTTCGGTGTACTCTCTCGTTGAATATACCGACCCCGTTTCGGGGTGCCGAAAAGCCGTGGTCAACCAGCGCGTATTGCAGCCGGAAATTCATCCCCGGCCGCAGTTTCGGTGCTTGGTGTTTCGCCCCGTTACTGACCGTCCGGTCATCGGGGCGCACGGCACTCCCAAAAGGACTTCATGCGCATGAGCGCTCTTCCGAACGATCTGCCGTCCAACCTGCCCGGCCCAAATAACCCGGGGCCGCAAGAGCCGGCTAAAGCCGTCAAGCCGCAACTCGTGGCCGCCGATTACGGCGAAGACAGCATCAAGATGCTGAAGGGTCTTGATGCCGTGCGTAAGCGGCCTGGCATGTATATCGGCGACACCGATGACGGTTCGGGCCTTCATCACATGGTCTACGAGGTGGTCGACAACGCCATCGACGAAATCTTGGCCGGCTACGGCACGGAGTGCCATGTCACGCTCAATGCCGATGGTTCGGTGACCGTGCGCGACAACGGTCGCGGCATTCCCACCGGCATTAAACGCGACGACGACCACGAGCCCAAGCGCTCCGCGGCCGAGATCGTCTTCACCGAACTTCACGCCGGCGGCAAGTTCGATCAGAACTCCTACAAAGTCTCGGGCGGTTTGCACGGCGTTGGCGTTTCGGTCTGTAACGCTCTGTCGACGTGGCTCAAGTGCCGCATCTGGCGCGACGGCAAGGAGCACGAGATCGAATTCGCCCATGGCGTCCCGACCGCACCGTTACGCCTGATCGGTGAATGCCCCAAAGACAAGCGCGGCACCCAGGTTTCTTTCCTGCCCAGCCCCGAGACGTTTCACAACGTGCTTGAATTCAATGCCGGCACGCTTGAGCGTCGCCTGCGCGAACTGGCCTTTCTGAACTCAGGCGCACGCATCGTGCTGACCGACGCCCGCCATGCCGATATCAAGGTCGAGGAGATGTATTACGACGGTGGCGTGGCTGCCTTCGTCAAATACGTCGATCGCTCGCGGCGTCCGTTGCTGGAACAGCCGATCCTGCTCAAAGGCGAAAAGGACGGCATCACCGCCGAGGTCAGTCTGTGGTGGAACGACAGTTGGGATGAGCACATGCTCATCTTCACCAACAACATCCCGCAACGCGACGGCGGCACGCATCTCGCCGGATTCCGCGCCGCGCTGACGCGCCTCATCGTTAAATACGCCGACGACAGCGGCATCTCGAAAAAAGAAAAAATCTCGATCACCGGCGACGACAGCCGCGAAGGCCTGACATGCGTCTTGTCGGTCAAGGTGCCGGATCCGAAGTTCTCCAGCCAGACCAAAGACAAGCTGGTGTCGTCGGAAGTGAAGCCGGTCGTCGAAAGCATCGTCGCCGATCAACTCGGGGCCTGGTTCGAGGAGCATCCGAAAGAAAGCAAGATCGTCATCGCCAAGATCGTCGAGGCGGCGGCGGCGCGCGAAGCGGCGCAGAAAGCCCGCGAGATCAAACGCAAAGGTGCGCTCAATCTCAACTCGTTGCCGGGCAAGCTGGCGGAGTGTCAGAACCGCGATCCCGCGCAAACCGAAATGTTCATCGTCGAAGGTGATAGCGCCGGCGGCTCGGCCAAACAGGGTCGCAATCGCGAATTCCAGGCCGTGCTGCCTATTCGTGGCAAGATTCTCAATGTCGAACGTGCGCGTATGGACAAGATGCTCGGCAGCCAGGAAATCGGCACACTGATCACCGCGCTCGGTACTGGCATCGGTCGCCAGATCGAGGGCCATCCTGGCGGTTTCGATATCACCAAGCTGCGCTATCACAAGATCATCATCATGACGGACGCCGACGTCGACGGTGCCCATATCCGCACGTTACTGCTCACGTTCTTTTACCGGCAGATGCCGCAGCTCGTCGAAGGCGGCTATCTCTACATCGCGCAGCCCCCGCTCTACAAAGTGACGAAAGGCAAGTCGCAGGCCTATCTGAAAGATCAGCGCGCGTTCGACGAATACATGATCGACAGCGGTCTCGAAGACGCATCGTTGACGCTGGGTTCGGGCGAAGTGCGCTCGGCCAAGGATCTGCGCGACATCGTCGAGCAAGCGCGGTCGGCCGTCGGCATTATCGATGGACTGCATTCGCGTTATGCACGCTTCGTCGTCGAGCAGGCGGCAATCGGCGGTGCCTTCGATCCTGCACTGACCTCCAACCCGGCCGATGCGAACGCGGTCGCAGTCGAAGTCGTCAAGCATCTGGACGGCATCTCCGATGAAACCGAAGGCGGCTGGTCGGGAAGTTTTGGCGACGATGGGTTCACGTTCAAGCGTGTCGTGCGCGGCGTCGCCGAAGTGCGCCATCTCGATCGCGCGCTGCTGGCCAGCGTCGAGGCACGCAGGCTCAACGAACGCCGGACGCATCTCAAGGAAATCTATGGGATGCCGTCGACGATCAAGCGCAAAGATGTCGAAAAGCCTATCGTCGGGCCGCGGACTTTGCTCGACTGCGTGTTCGACTTCGGCCGCAAAGGCTTGACACTGCAACGCTATAAAGGCCTCGGCGAAATGAATCCCGAGCAGCTATGGGAGACCACTCTCGACAAGGACGTGCGGACGTTGTTGCAGGTCAAGGTCGGCGATCTCGGCGAAGCCGACGAGATTTTCTCAAAGCTGATGGGCGACGTTGTCGAACCGCGTCGCGAATTTATCCAGGAAAATGCGCTCAACGCCAGCGTCGACGTTTAAGCCCCCGCCGCGCCAGTTGCACCACCCGCCTCCAGCGGAACTCACCAAAGCCTGTCGCGTTGAAGTGCTCGAATAGTTGAGCATGAGGCGCGCACTTTGGGCATCTTATCGTACATTTTCGTTGGCGTGATTGCGGGCTGGTTGGCTGGTCGCATCACCGGGCACCGGCATCGATTGTTGGCGAACATGGTCGTCGGCATCGTCGGTGCCTTCATTGGTGCGTTTGTCTTCACGGGCCTCCTCGGATTCCGTTATGACCCCGGTATCAACCTCGCGTCTCTGGCCGTTGCTACAGTTGGGGCAGTGCTGTTGCTGAGTTTTTTCGGCGTTGGTCGGGGGCGCACCCAACCGTGGCAGTAAACGCGACCAATCTTGGCTTCAGCCGTGAAAAGTCGATGCGGCGCCTTGAGTCGATTGCCAGACTGATGGACGGTATCATTGTGGTGCCCGGCACGACTGTCCGAATCGGGATCGACGCCGCCATTGGATTGCTGCCCGTCGTCGGCGACTTGGCGGCCTCCCTCGTTTCCACGTACCTGATCTGGGAGGCGCACAAACTCGGTGCACCAAGATCGTTGCTTGCGCGCATGATAGGCAATGTCATCATCGACACGTCGGTGGGCGCGATTCCCCTGCTCGGCGATGCGTTCGACGTCATGTTCCGGTCCAATATAAGGAATATGGCGTTGCTGCGGAGTTATCTTGAGAGCGTACGAGTTGACCGTAGTTTCGGCCCCATCATCGAGGGCGAGTTCACACGATCGGGTTGAACATGGAACCGCTTGTCGTCACGATTTCGCACTCGCTCGGAAGAGACGAGGCCCTGAAGCGGCTGAAGCCGGCGCTCGCGTCCGCGTCCAAGACCGTTCCAATCATTTCGGTCGATGAGGAGCGTTGGACGGACAATCGCGTTGATTTCAAGGTTCGCGCCGTCGGGCAGTCTGTCAGCGGCAATATCATCGTCGAGGAACGTACATTACGATGCGAAGTCATGCTTCCCTGGTTGCTGCATAAATTTGCGACCGCAGTTCAGAACATGTTGACCAACAAAGGTCGCGCGCTCCTGGAGAAGAAGTAACTTGGGCCGAAGCAGCCGTTAGACCACCTTTACACACGAGTTCGGCTTGCCTTTGTCGGCCAAGCGCCGGAACATGCGCCGAAATTAGCGCTCACCGGATTTCGCATGACCAAACCGCTCGAAGGCCTTCTCGTCGTAGCTCTGGAGCAGGCGGTCGCCGCCCCCCTGTGCTCGCGCAAACTCGCCGACGCAGGCGCTCGCGTCATCAAACTCGAACGCCCGGAGGGCGATTTTGCGCGCGACTACGACACGCTCGTCAATGGCGAAAGCGCTTATTTCGTCTGGCTCAATCGTGGCAAAGAGTCCGTTGTTGTCGATCTGACGCAAGCCGCAGACCGCACACTTCTTGACAACCTTCTGGCGAACGCAGACGTTTTCTTGCAGAATCTGAAGCCGGGTGTGGTCGGCAAGCTCGGCTTCCCGATCGCTGAACTCAGGCGCAAGTATCCGCGGCTTATCTGCTGTTCGATTTCCGGGTATTCGGCGGCGGGGCCTTATGCCAAACGCAAAGCTTACGACCTTCTTGTGCAGGCAGAGTCGGGTCTGTCGTCGTTGACTGGCGGCCCCGAAGCGCCCGCCCGTGTCGGCGTCTCGGTCGTCGATATCGCGACGGGCATGAACGCGTACGAAGGCATTCTCGAAGCGCTGCTGCGGCGCGCCGTGACTGGCGAAGGCGGCGAGGTCCAGGTGTCGCTGTTCGGATCGATGGCCGAGTGGATGAGTGTGCCGCTGTTGCAAACCGGCGGCGGCAAACCACCCAAGCGCGTTGGATTCTCGCATCCGACAGTGGCACCGTATGGCGTATTCGAAACGCGCGACGGCACACCGATTTTGATTTCCATCCAGAATGATCGGGAGTGGGTGGTGTTGGCCACGCGAGTGCTCGACCGCGCTGACCTCGCACACGATCCGCGCATGGCGACGAATGTCGCCCGTGTCGCCAACCGTCGAACGATGGACGCTATCATCGCCGATGTGTTTGCGACACGCGGGCTCGACGAACTCGCCGCAAGGATGGACGAGGTCGAAATCGCCTACGGCCGCGTCAACGATGTACACGGGTTGATCGCGCATCCGCATCTGCATCTTACAACGGTCGAGACGCCGAGCGGGCCAGCGCAGATGCCGTCGCCGGCAGCACATCACGTCGGCGCCGTCGTTGCCTACGGGGCTGTGCCAGCGCTGGGGGCCGACACCGACGTGGTCCGGCGCGAATTCGGTCGTTCGGCATAAAAGCGCGCAGGGGCACAAACATGAGCAGCGCAATTCTCGCAATCGATCAGGGCACCACATCCAGTCGCGCGCTCGTATTTGACGCCGGCCTCGGTGTGCTCGGCGTCGGCCAACAGGAGTTTCCGCAGCATTATCCGGCATCGGGGTGGGTCGAACACGACCCCGAAGACATCTGGACGACCACGCTCGCGACCGCGCGCACCGCGATCCGTGCATCGAAACTCATCGCACAGAATATCGCCGCGATCGGCATCACCAATCAGCGCGAAACTTGCGTGCTGTGGGATCGCCGCACCGGCGCGCCCATCCACCGCGCGATCGTCTGGCAAGATCGGCGCACGCACGACCTGTGTCAGCGGCTGAAGACCGACGGGCTCGAATCGACCGTTGCGAAGAAAACCGGATTGCTTCTCGATCCTTATTTTTCCGGCACGAAAGTCGCTTGGCTGCTGGACAACGTCCCGGGCGCTCGTGCGCTCGCCGAGGCCGGACATCTTGCATTTGGCACGATCGATACCTTTCTGATCTGGCGATTGACCGGCGGCCGGGTGCACGCGACCGACGCGACAAACGCGTCGCGGACGTTACTCTACGATATCCATCGCGGAGGTTGGGATGATGATCTTCTGCGTATGTTCGGCATTCCCCACGCAATCTTGCCCGACGTGCGTGATTGTTCGGCAGAGTTCGGCGTGGCCGACGCCGCCCATTTCGGCGCGGCAATTGCTATTCGCGGTGTGGCAGGTGATCAGCAGGCAGCCTTGATCGGACAGGCATGTTTTGCTCCCGGCATGATGAAATCGACCTATGGCACCGGGTGCTTTGCCTTGCTGAACACTGGCACGGTGCCGGTTGCTTCGAGCAATCGATTGCTGACCACGGTCGCCTATCAGTTGAATGGCCAGCGTACCTACGCTTTGGAAGGCGCCATTTTTATCGCCGGAGCCGCTGTGCAGTGGCTGCGGGATGGACTGAAGATCATAGGCAACGCTGCGGAAACGGCGGCCCTCGCAGCTGCCGCTGATCCACATCAGGATGTCGTGCTGGTGCCGGCTTTCGTCGGCCTCGGTGCACCATACTGGCAGCCGGACGCGCGCGGCGCACTCTTCGGTCTGTCGCGGAACACCGGCGCGGCGGAACTGGCAAGGGCAGCACTCGAAAGCGTCGCGTTTCAGACGCAGGATTTGCTGGTTGCGATGCGGCGCGATTGGAACGGCGCGGCAGATACGGTCTTGCGGGTCGATGGCGGGATGGTAGCGAGCGACTGGACCATGCAAGCACTCGCCGACCTACTGGATGCGCCCGTCGACCGTCCCGCCGTATTGGAAACGACCGCGCTCGGGGCGGCGTGGCTGGCGGGACACGGTGCGGGCGTGTGGCCCGATCAAGCCGGTTTCTCGAATCTTTGGCGACGGGATTGCCGCTTTAGGCCGCAGATGAGTGACGCCACGCGGCAACGCAAGCTTGCGAGTTGGCGGCGGGCCATCGCGGCAACGCTGCACCACACGCACGCATCCTGATCCAAATTGAAAAGGCGCCGCCGAAGCGACGCCTTTACAGGTTGGCGGTTGGGAGAACCGGGTCGAGTTTGTAAATTTTTAGTGCGTCCGGATCACAAACGATAACGGATCTGGTCGGTCCAGAAGCGCTCGAGACGAACCAGCGATTTATTGAGAACACGAAATTCTTCGAAGCTGACCTGGCCGACCTGTTCGACCGTGCCGAGCTGGCGCTGATAGAGATCTTGCACGACTTCACACGCATCTTTGCCTTTTTCGGTCAGGCTGACGCGAACCGATCGGCGGTCGGTATCGCTGCGCTTGTAATGAATATAGCCCATATCGACGAGTTTTTTTAGATTATACGATACGTTCGAGCCGAGATAATAGCCGCGCGTTTTCAACTCGCCCGCCGTCAATTCGCTGGAGCCGATATTATACAACAGCAACGCCTGCACGCTGTTGATCTCCGAACCGCCGAGGCGATCGAATTCGTCCTTGATGACATCGAGCAGAAGGCGATGTAAACGCTCTATAAGACGCAGCGACTGCAGATATTCACTCTCCACGATCGGATCTTTGCCGGTGTCTTTCTTTGGCGCGATGGCACGCGCGGCATTCAACGCAACACTCATTACGATACTTCCCTGCCGTTCTGGCTTTCACCAACTGATGACGCATCCCGTTGTTTCCGGGTTGAGATGGAAGTTACCAGAAAGCTCCTAAGCCCCCCTTAAATGCAATGGTAAATGAACAATGACTTGATAACCGTTGTTCGACGCTTTTTCGAAGAATGTGTCCCAAAATCGATCAAATTACAGTTGCGAGCGGAGGGCGAGCCGCAAATCACCTGTTTCCGGTGTCGAAAAAAGTACATCTGTCGAATTCAATTCATCTTGGCCCACCAAGCTGTGCAGTGCGTTCGCGATACGATAGGTGGCGACCAGGCTGTCGTGCACATCCATCTGACCGGCCGCTAAGATCAGCTTTTCGATGGCGCTGCGCTCGCCCACTGTTAGTCCGGTCGCGGGTGGCGTCACCATCTCTGCCCGCGGCGGCTGCGGGCTTGGGTCCTCGTGCAAGCCATCGAGTAACGGATCGACGGGCTGCCCATCGGCCAACGCCGCGACGATTTCGGGAAATGCACTGGATGGTATGCAATGCGTGACCAGCCCCGCAGCCCAGGCCTCGTCGCGAGCCAGACTACGGCCCGTCAAGACAAGTTCGCGTGCCAAGGCGCTCGGCGCACGCGCCAGTGCGTAGGCAACTCCAGCCGCCGGTATGCCGTTGCCGGGACACACCGAAAATCTATAGCTTTCGCCGGCGACCCGATGCGTGCCGAAGGTGGTCAGCCCGGCTGTGGCGGCGTCGAGGGGAGCATTCAGCAGCGAGATCAGCGGTTTTGGGAAGCAATCGAGCCGCCAGTACAGTTGCAGCAAGTCATGAATTTTCGCCAACGGGGAAGTTCGGTGCGAATGGATCAGCGACCGCGCAGACGATAGCTCCAGGATCAGTGCGTATATCTCCGGCGACCGTGCCCATTGCCTCGCGTGTGTCATCAATGCCACGTCGAAGTCAGGAACTGAACTTTCGCCGAGATCGACCACTCCTACGGCGCCCGCTACCCCGAAACCAGACGTTTCCGCCAAGTTGGAGCCATAATTAACTCCTGTAAATGGAGTAATATCTGACGAGTGATTCACAGGTAATTCCCGAAGTTCAACACTTTTGTTTCGAGTTGAAGGTGCGCTGTAGGCGTCTTCGGTGTAAGAATTCAGCGTACACGTAGTGAGTCGCCCCGTTGGCTGACCCGGTTTCGTATAAACCGCCGTTCGCAGTGCGTCGATACCAGCGTCGCAACCAGCGTCGATATCAGATAGTGCGTCGATAAAGTGCGTCCTGTAAGCCGTGTCGTGCGTGAATTCCGCTGCCCTCGTGCGCGGGTGTTTTGTTCTCTTGATGTCTTGGCCCGTACGAGTCGCCGACATCGATTGGTGAAAGTATCGCAAATATGGTCTCGACTCCGTTTTCGACGGTAGGTGAGTCATGGCGATCCGCCTATGCGGTCGGCATGATTTTGATCTGCGCCTGGTCTACGGCTGCGTCGGCGCAAGTGACTACGACACCGTCGGCCGCAATCGACATCCCACCCGACGCGCTGTTCTGGCCGGTTGGAGAAATTACCAAAGAATTGGCACGTTGCACGCAATTGCTGCGCGGCCTGGACATCGTTGCGCGACCGATGGCCCCCGTGAAGGATCATGACTGCGGCTCCCCCGCGCCGGTCGAATTGATCAGTGTCGGGCGCTCGCCGCAGGTCGCTTTTTCGCCGCCGGTGACCATTACGTGCGATATGGCTGCCGCTCTGCATCGCTGGGTCAAGGGTGATCTGCAGCCGTTGGCGCGAAAGCATCTGGGCGCTGAAATCGTTCGCATCGATACGATGAGTTCGTATTCGTGCCGCACCGCCTATGGTCGCCGCAACACCCGTCTGAGCGAGCATGGCCGTGCCAACGCTGTCGATATTCGAGCGTTCATGACCACGAAGGGATTATCGAGCGACGTTCTCGCCGACTGGGGCATGACTGGCCGGGACGTGGCAGCGCAGGTGGCGGCTGCGAAGAAGAACGAGGCGCTTCACCCCAGCATGAAGCCTCCCGCGACGGGCTTGGCGACAATCGCGCCATCGTCGGCGCCGCATCCCGGTGCGCCCTCCGGCGTGATGACGGGTTCGATTGCTGGAGCAGCGGCAGGGATCGCGATCGTCCGACCCTCCATCGCGATCGGTGGACGTGAGGGCGGATCGATCGGTCTCGGACTGCCCGCCGATAGCGATTTGGGATTGTCCGGCATTTTGGGAGGCGCCAGCCGTCTTGGGGGCCCAAAGCAGAACGACGGGGCCGTGATACCCGGTAACGCTGCCGGAAAGACCGATTTTCTCCGCGCAGCCCACGTTTCTGCATGCCGCATCTTCGGGACCGTACTGGGGCCGGAAGCCAACGCCGCGCATCGCAACCACTTTCACGTCGACATGGCGCCGCGGGTGCTCAAAACCGTGTGCGAATAATCGGCAACACCTGCTGTCGGCCCCAAAAATGCCGTTCATTTGGTGATCCTTGCGCGTAGGGTCTGATTTTCAGTGGCTGGTTCGCAGGGCCGAGACAAGCGCTAGGCTTCTGATACACTGTTTGGTGCGGGATCGTGGTGCTTCGCTTCGTACTACGGTCGCGCGGCGATTGCCCGAGACGGTGATAGTCCGAGACAGTGATAGTCCGAGACAGTGATGGTCCGAGACAGTCATGGTCTGAGACAGCGATCGCCGAGGTAGGTCGGCACTCATGGCGAACTCATGGCAAAGATGAAGCAATCCGAAGTTTCGACGGTGCCATTGCACAAGACGTTGTCGAAGCCGGGCCGATTCATTTTGAACATGATCATATTCCTGATCATCGTCGTGATGGTCGCGGGTTTGATCTGGCCCACCATCAAGACTGCCGTTCTCACCAACCCGTTTTTGAACAGCTTGATCGTCGGCGTTTTCCTGTTCGGCATTCTTTACTGCTTCATGCAGGTCGTCAGGCTTTACCCTGAGATTCGCTGGGTCAATGATTTCCGCATCGCCGATCCGGGACTGACTCATGGGCCGCAACCCAAGCTGCTGTCGCCTATGGCGAACATGCTCCGCGATCGTACCGGCACGTTGTCGCTATCTACAACTTCGATGCGCTCGCTGATGGATAGTATCGGTGCGCGCCTGGACGAGGCCCGCGACACCGGCCGGTATATGGTCGGGCTCTTGGTGTTCCTCGGTCTGCTCGGCACGTTCTATGGCTTGCTCGATACGATCAGTCAGGTCGGCAACACGATCGGTGCCCTCGATACCAAAAGCGCCGACTCGACGATCGTATTTCAGGAGCTCAAGGACGGACTGGCCGCGCCGCTTAAAGGCATGGGAACCGCGTTTTCGGCATCCCTGCTCGGCCTGTCCGGGTCGCTGATCCTCGGTTTTCTCGAGCTTCAAGCCGGTCATGCCAGCACACGGTTCTACAATGAACTCGAGGAATGGCTGTCGGGGATTACCGAATTGGGGCCGGCCGGCGGCGGTGCGAGTTCGGATTTGGCCAGTCGGCAATTGACCGTCGCCCTCTACGACATGCAGCAGGCGATCACGGAACTGTCCAACCGGCTGGGTCAGGCCGGAGGCGTTGCATCTGCCGGTGGTGCGGTTGCCGATGAGACGGTGAACAATCTCGCGGTCGGCGTCGATCAACTCGTCCGGCAGATGCGTGCGGAGCAGAAAGTCGTGCGCGAGTGGGTCGACGAACAGTCGGCTCAGCAGTCGGAAGTCGCGTCTGTACTGAAAGATCTTGCGCAAACCATCAACCGCGGCACGCGCTAGCCCCGGCAAAAGGGTGGGCGGTATGCCCGTTAAAAGCGCAATCCTACAACGTAGCGCGTTCTGAAAAGTGAGAGTGTGCATGGCAATGGGACGCGGACGGCGGCGCGAAAGCTACGGCGAATTCTGGCCGGCTTATGTGGACGTGCTATCGACCCTGCTTATGGTTTTGACGCTGCTGTTGTCGATCTTCATGCTGGCACAATACTTCGTCAGTCAGGAAGCCAACGGCAAAGACAATGCGCTCAAACGGCTGACGCGACAAATTTCCGAACTGACGAGTTTGCTCTCGCTGGAAAAATCGAAGGGTAAGTCTTCGGCCGACGAGATGGCGGCGTTGCAGGCGTCTCTCGCCAGCATCCGCATCGAAAATTCAAGGTTGTCTGGCCTGATCGGTGCTGAGGACGAGAAGTCGAAGGATGGCCAATCGCGCTTTGCGATGGTTGCCAAGAACCTCGACGATCAGAAGGCGATTTCGAACGAAGCTTTGGCGAAGGTCGATGCGCTCAACCAGCAACTCGCCGCCTTGCGGCGGCAGATGGCCGCCATCCAGGAGGCGCTGGGGGCGGCGGAAGCCAAGGACAAGGACAGCCAGACTCGAATTTCCGATCTCGGAGCGCGGTTGAACGTGGTGCTCGCCAAGCAAGTTCAGGAACTGCAGCGCTATCGCTCCGATTTTTTTGGCCGGCTGCGGGAACTGCTTCGCGATCGCAAGGATATCCGCGTCGTCGGCGACCGCTTCGTATTCCAATCCGAGGTCCTTTTCCCGTCCGGGCAGGCACTCATGACGGTGGAAGGGCTGGCTGCGATCGACCAGCTCGCCGCAGCTATCGTCGAGCTCGAACGTCAAATCCCGAAAGAGATCGACTGGTCGCTTCAGGTCGACGGCCACACCGACGCGCGCCCGATCGCCAGTTTGCAGTTCCCTTCGAACTGGGAGCTTTCGAGCGCCCGCGCGACATCGGTAGTCAAATACCTCATCAGTCGCGGTGTATCCGCGAAGCGGCTCGTGGCTGCGGGCTATGGCGAATTCCAACCGCTGGAGGAGGGCGTGACCGAGGAACTGCTGCGGCGCAACCGGCGTATCGAGCTCAAACTTACAAATAGATGATCGTCTTGGATTTTAGCTCACTTGTGCGCCGCAGCATGAAATAGTGGGTCTATTCCTGATAGTAATACGGCCTATCTCCAACGAAAGTCTATCCAGTGTCACAATCCGATGGTACGTTATTTGGATAACAAGAAGACAGAAGTGCATTTCGGGGGATAGTCGAGGTGTATGTCCAGGCTAGTCGATGATGACCTGCCCGGCGGACACAACACAAGGAGACGATCCGTGCTGTTGAGTAAGCATTGCCCGCACACCGGCGTTGTAAACTTCTATGACGCGTCCGAGCCGCATATCGCGATCGGTTCGATCACCAAAAGCAAATCCAGAGCAAAATGCGCCGGGTATACATGGCGGTTCTACGCCGTCGACGATGCGCCGTTCGGTTTTGCACTCGATGTCCCATCTGCCGAGAAAAAACTTCTCGCAATGGCGGCGAACCGCACTGGCGTCGTGAAACGTGTCTTGGAACTTCAGTGATCCGAGACTGGTCGCACTTTGGTGATATAGAGCATTTCACTTCATATTGTTTGATCAGCGCATATTCAATAAAGTGAATGAGCCGGGCGGCCTGTAGGGCGCTCGGCTTTGAAGTTTGCCCTGAACCTCAGCTGCACTCACAGTCGAAAAAAATGGCCAGTAGATCCGACTGTTTGTTTTACGCGCGTGCATGATACCGTTGGCAACGTCGGGTATCCGCGTTCGATGGGGCAGTCGTGAGCAGAGCAATCGTCGTCGGCAGCATAAATCGCGACATCGTCGCCTATGTGATGGCACATCCCCGCCCGGGCGAGACGGTGCTGGCCGAACGCGGCGCTTTGTTCGCCGGCGGCAAAGGTGCAAACCAAGCGGTCGCCGTCGCTCGATCAGGAGGGAAATCGTATTTTGTCGGACGCGTGGGAGCAGACGCGTTCGGACGGGAGATGCTTGGCTACTTGGCTGCTCAAGGCATTGATACAACCGCTATTGAAGTGGTTGCGGACGCGCCGACGGGACTCGGATTGATAACGGTCGACGCGACGGGTCAAAATGCCATCACTGTCGTGTCCGGAGCAAACTCCGTCTGGGACGACTGTGCCTCGCTTGACGTCGCGCCGGACGACCTTGTCGTCTGTCAGCTGGAGATTCCATTGGCGATCGTCGCTCGCGCCTTTGCCGATGCCAGGCAAGCAGGAGCCACCACGATCCTCAATGCGGCCCCCTACCGACCTTTACCGCCTGAAATTTTGACGACGACCGATATCCTCGTCGTCAACGAGCATGAACTTGAGGCGCTTTGCCAGGGCAAGCCACCTTTCATTGGAGGTGATCTCCAACTTGTGCGCGATAGTGCAGCAGCCGTTATGGCACTTGGACCAAAAGCGATCGTGGTCACGCTCGGCGCAGAGGGCGTGCTTTTGCGCCAAGCCGACGGGCGCAGTTGGCATGTACCGGGCCGCCGACTGGCGGTGAAAGATACGACCGGAGCAGGCGATTGTTTCGTTGGCGCGCTCGTGGCCGAGTTGATGAATGGCCGAGATCTGCATCGAGCCGCCATCTTCGCGAACGCTGCAGCGGGCCTCAGCGTCACGCGCGAGGGAGCGGCTGATAGTATCCCGCTTCGGGCCGAGGTCGAGGGAGTGCTCGGCGCATGAGCTTGTACGGCAAGATTGGTCGGGTGGCGCAGCTATGGTGCCTCACGTCGGCGCTGCTTTCGTATCTGGTTTGCTATGGGGCTACAGCGCAGGTGCCCGATAGCCCGAACGTTCGTCTTGCGACCGTTCTGGCGCGTAGCCTTGACCGCAACATCGCGACCGAGCGCGGCAATATCAGGATCATCAAGTTCGGCAATGGCGGCGCGCGCGCTGGAGCGCTCTTTTTCATCCACGGCGATCCGCAGTGGCATCGGACCGGTGCGTTCTCGAAGAACTTGCGCGACGAGGAAGCCCGCGTTCTCGCAAATCATCTCGAGTGGTTGCGCAGCATTGCGGCCCGCACCAACTTAGCGACGTATTTCGTGGCGCGTACCGGTGTGTTCGGTTCCGACGGTGAAACGCTCGAGTTTCGCCGCGAAGATTCCTATTTGTCGATTGGACACGCCATCGACACGGTCATTGCGCGCGATGCCGTTCGCCATGCAGCTATCATCGGCCATTCTGGTGGAGCAGCGGTCGCGCTCTATCACGCGATCGCATTGCCGAGTGCGGCGGCACGGTGCTACGCGCTGGCCTCAGGTGTCTACAACATTGGAGCAATGGCCGAATTCCTGCGCCTGCAACGGCAGAAAGACATCGACATTGCTGCGATCGACCGGCGCACGATAACCGCCGTCGCGTTCGCGCCAATGACCCCTGACGAAGCGATGCGTCTGAAATATTTCGAACCGCTGTTTCGCGTCGGGGACTTGTCCGCCGATCCGGCGCGGCAGATCTTTGCGATCGCCAATCGGCGCGATACCACGGCACCCTATTTCGCATCGGTTGATCTGGTCGAGCGCGTCAAAAAGCAGGGTCATCGGGCGGCGCTCGTAGAGGCTGCCGCGAAGCCGCCGACGTATCACTATACCTACGATACGTCCGTCGAAACCGCGCTGTCGTGCCTGGCTGATAAGCGCTGACGTCGCCAGTGTCGAGCGTCCGCTGCCGACGCCAATAGGGTGTTGAGAACCCGCTTGCAGCAACAGTTGATGATGCCCGCTCTTGCTAAAGTAAACTCGATTCGGGCGGCGTTTGTGACGCGTATCCTCGCCTATGGCTCCTGTATGCGAGCTGGACTGCGATGCGGGAGCATACGACGTGATTTCAGGTTGGCCAGTAAGCTATAGATCCCGTGCGTCGATGCGCAGTTTATGCGCATGTCTGTTCGTGACGAGTGGTCTTTCGGCTTTGGCCGTGTCCTCGGCGCTCGGCGACGAGCCCGTCGTCAAAGGCTCGATGATCCAGACCGATGGTATGCTGACCAAAGCACAGGTGCGTCGGCTGCCGCGCGTTTCGCTGTCGCGTCGTGCAAGACTCCATGCGGCGAATAACGCGCAGTCCGACGATCGATCCGGCCTGTGGTTGATCGATTATGTCAGCCGTCTGCTCGACACCGAGCCGGCGGTCGCGCGTCGCCCGCGCTCGGCACTTCGGTTCGCCGCTACGCCGCGTCCGCCATCGCCAGTCCAACAGCATCGTCTGGCCGCCGTCGGACCTGATCCCCTCTCCGCATCCACCATTCCCTCCACGAGCCCTATTGCGACGGGCACGGTCGTTCCGCCACGGCCCGAGGTAAGCGTCAGCGGTGACGCGGGTGACGCGCTGATAGTGGCTGCTGAGCGCTTCCAGGCACGCGCAGATCTGGTGAAGCTCGAGTTTGCATCGCGCACCTACGATGAGCGCAAACTCTCCGGCCAGCAGGTTTTTGATTTCCGCAATGACTGGCGCGTGTTGGAACGCGCACGCGATGCCCTGACTGGCGCCGAGCTATCCAGCGCCGTTGCCGCAGGCTTCGAAGCGAACGCCTACATCAACGATACGACCAAAACGATCGTTGTCGCCGTTGCCGGCTCTCAAGATCTACGGCGCGATTTCCTGGGTGCCGATGTGTGGCAAGCGTTGATCAAGTCGCAGGCGCCGCAGCAATTCTACATGGCCAAGACTTACGTCCGATCTGTGATTCAGCGCTATCAGATGCAGGGCTTTTCGACCGAATGCATCGGACACAGCCTTGGCGGCGGTGCCTGCGCTTATGTCGCCTCGGAACTCGGTATTCGTGCTCTGGTGGTCAATCCCATTTCAGCGGGGAAACTCGCGCCTGGGGCAAAGTATCTCGTCACCAATTATGTCGTCGACGGTGATATTGCGAATTTGATTTACGGCGCACGCGGCAACGAGTTCCCCGGCAACGTGCAGGTCATCAACGATGGTCGCGACGTTATCCGGCTCATGGCGCTTGAAAAATATGGCCAGCTTGCAGGCCCGATTCTTGTGGTTCGCGAACTGCGCGCAAGCATCGATAGCCACAAGGTCGATCATGCACTCGATCTGATCGCCGTGCAGGCAGAGGTGTCCCGGCCTCGTTGAAGTCGCGAAGCTGTCACCGCGACGACCGCGAGGCGGCCCACATCGGAAAGTTTGTTCAATCTTCCCGATAGACTTTTTCGCGGCGTTCGTGGCGTTCTTGCGCCTCGAGCGACAGGGTCGCAATCGGGCGCGCGTCCAATCTGCGCAGACTGATCGGTTCCCCGGTTTCTTCACAATAGCCGTAACTGCCGTCATCGATCCGCGAAATCGCGGCATCAATTTTATTGACGAGCTTGCGCTGCCGATCGCGTGTGCGTAACTCCAGCGCCCGATCCGTCTCCGATGTCGCCCTATCGGCCAGATCCGAGTGCTGCCCGGTATCTTCGTGTAGCGTCTGCAAGGTTTCACGGTTCTGTTTGATGATATCGTCTTTGAGCTGCAGCAACTTGTTGCGGAAGTACAGCCGCTGCTGAGCGTTCATGAACGGCTCTTTATCGGACGGACGGTAGTCGAGAGCCAACTCGATCGTGGCATTTTCCGAACGTGGCGTCTTGACCATGACCTTGCCGGTTCTCGGAAATGGCGGTGTGTCGGTCCCGCGCTGATGACTGCTGCTCGACGTGTTAGAGGCGGCGTGTATCAAGCTTTTAGCTGGAGCGATATTCTTTGTTGAGGCCGGGACGGGGCTTTTTGGCGGCGCAAGTGTTTTTGCATCCGTTTTTGATGCAGCGAGCTTGATGGTTGCTTTCTGGGTCGCCTTCTTCGCAACCTGTGCTGGCGGCCCGGCAGTCGCAGCGGCGTTTTTCCCGCTCGCGAGCTTTTTTGCGGCTTTGTCTTCGACAGTGCTCGGCTTGACTGTCTTTGTCTTCGTGCCCTTACCGACCATGCGCCGGACGGCGGCCGCATCCACTCTCAGCATATTCGTCCGGAGCTTGACAGCCGGCTGACCTACGGTTTTGCCCGCCTTGGACGCGGCCACCTTCTTTTTCTGCGAAGACGAGGCCTTGGTCGATTTGACGGTGATAGATGCGGAACGGCGTTTACTTGTTCGTTGCGGTGACGTGGTGCTGGTGGATGTTCTCGACGGTGGTCTTTCCGCCTTGGAACGCTGGCGCTGCGTAGCTTTCACCATGACTATCCCCGTTCTCCCAGCCACAGTTTTGTCGGCCCTGTGGTCTTTCTAGCGAACGCGGCACTATTTAAGTGACTGAGACTCCAAGTCAAGACAGATGCAGGTGCAGGTCAGCTATTCTGCGAGTAACCTTGCTGTGTTCACGATTGTGTTGCGGTGCGTCATGATTTTCAGCGCAAAAAAGCCCGATGCTGGAGCATCGGGCTTATCTATCTTCTCGCAATCGCGTAAAGCTTTAGGCCTTAACGGAACGCCCATTCTTTGCGGTGACTGCTTCGGAGAGCGGTGGTGTACCGAGCTTGGTCCAAAAATCCATCGCCGCCGTATTGACCATAGACATCATTGCCCACGGCGTCGCGACCGGAGTCATCTCCTGCAGGTGTGGATCTGGTGTAAAAGGGCTACCGCCCGGGTGCACAGGCAGCGTCTTTTCAATCACTTCAAGGCTGTAGTCGGCCATGCGTGCAGCCACATGAACAGAGTTCACGTTGGCGGCAGCGGTAACGGCTGTCAACGCGAAGGCGGGTTCTTCGCCCCCGATCCAATCGCCATTGTCGACGACGTCGTTCGCGTTGGACGGCACCGGAGCTTTGAACTTACGCTGCGGCTGATCTTTTGTGCGGTCGTCGAACCGCCGCAGGAAAGCACCCATGCGCGGCGCGATCTCGGAGCGGAAGCGTGAGCCGTTGAACACACCATAATGTCCGACCTTCGGGCACTCGAAGTGTTGCTTCTTCGATGCGGGGATGTTCGAGCACAATTCGATGGCCGAACTGCACTGACCTTTGCCGGTGATATCGTCGTTCTCGCCTTCGATGGTCATCAAGGCGACGTTCTTGATCGCAGCCAGATCGATTTTGCGGCCGCGATGGCGCATTTCTCCGCGCGGCAATCGATGCTCGACGAAAACCGATGCGATCGTTTCCAAGTAGAACTCGGCGGTCAAATCCATGACAGCCAGATATTCGTCGTAGAATTCCCGATGCTTTTCCGCGCTGTCGCCATCGCCGTGGACGAGATGGAGGAACATATCCTTCTGGGCATTCATGTGCCGATCGAGGTTCATTGTCATGAAGCCCGTCAACTGAAGGAAGCCCGGATAAACGCTGCGGCCATATCCCGGCGACGGCCAAGGCACTGAGGAGATGACGTTACTCCGGAACCACTCGGTGCCTTTTTCCTGAGCAAGCTTGTTGACAGCCGTTGGGCTGCGCCGCGTATCGATTGGTCCACCCGCAATCATCAACGAGCGAGGGACGTGCGGATCGCCAGCGGCCTCCATGTCGGCAATGGCTGCCAATGTCGGCACAGCCGGTTGGCAGACCGCGAAGACATGCACGTCACCCTCAAAGAAGCGGCAGATATCGGCGACGGTATCGACGTAATCGTCGAGATCGAACGAACCGGCGGATGCCGGAACATCGCGCGCATTCTGCCAGTCCGTAATGTAGACGTCATGATCTGGCAGGAAAGTCTCGACAGTGCCACGCAGCAGAGTTGCGTAGTGGCCTGACATCGGGGCTACCAGAAGCAGCCGTGGCTGCTCGAGCTCTTTGCCGGAGGCCGGCGTGGCGCGCTTGAAACGGATCAACTTACAAAAAGGGCGTTGCCACACGATCTCTTCCGAAACCGCAAGCGTTTCTCCCCCGACAACGGTGGAGTCGATGCCGAACACAGGCTTGTCGTAACGCCGCGTGGTGCGCTCGAATACTTCGCAGGCGGCGGCGGCGCTGCGTCCTACCGAGGTATGTGTGAGAGGGTTGAATGGATGCTTGAAAAACATCCGGTAACTGTCTGCAGCAGCGCGCGCCGGTTTGACGGCGGCATGTCCGGCAAGATACCAATGATAGAGCAAAGGCTTGGCTCCTTGTGATCTCCGGTGCTCAGCGCGAGCAACGGGTCTGTATAACCAACGTACGAGCACTGATCCGGTCGATGGTGGAGTGATTCGGCTTACAACTGAACAGTTTAACGTTCAGTTGTAAGCGAATGTTCCTGTTGCCTTCGGTCGCGGCGAATTTCGTCACGTTGTCGAAGGTTATCCACATGAATCTGATCGCACGTCATTTAAGGCACACAAAACAGTGAACCGATGTCACCTTTTGAACACCCCGGATAAAATTTTAGTACAGCGCAGTTGCAGCCGCCGTTGTTTTTTCGAAACTTAGTTGTCAACCGACTAAGCTGGCACCAGCATCTCCGGCATAGGCACAAGCTCGAAATATGTTTATCTCGGATGGGAGGGTTGACGCAAGCGTTATTGCTGCAACGCAGCATTTCCAGATGAACGCCGACCATTTGGCTCTTTGAACTGTCGGTGCGTCGACCTTGAGGACGGTATCGTGAGCGTTTCGCAACCACAGACTTCTGTCGCACAGCGAGCGCCGAATGTGCCCGTTGGTGCCCACGTTCTGTCCGATAGCGCGATGTTGGGTGTGGGCGGTTTGCGACTGCAGACGTCGGTGCGGCTGCGTTGGTTTGCCGTTGCCGGCCAAACGCTTGCGGTATGTCTGGTGCATTTCGGTCTGGGTTTTGCGGTCCCGATCGGCATGTGCCTCGCAGCGATCGCATTATCCACCTGGGTCAACATTTTTCTGCGCCTTGCGTACCCCACCACATACCGGCTCTCGACTCGCCTGGCGTCGGTGTTGCTCGCCTATGATGCGGTGCAGTTGGCGGCGTTGCTGTTTCTGACTGGCGGTATCGACAACCCTTTCATTTTCTTGCTCGTGGCACCGGTAACGGTATCTGCGGCAACTTTGCCGCTCTATCCGACACTTGCGCTCGGTGCGCTCGCTGGTGCCGTTTGCCTTTCGCTCATCAGGTGGCACCTGCCTATGCCATGGGCGACCGGTGCGGAACTCGTCCTGCCGCTGGTATACCGCTGGGGCGTGGCGGTATCGGTTCTGGCGACGATGGCATTTCTGGCGCTATACGCTTTCCGGCTGGCGAAGGAGTCCCGGCAGATGTCTGCGGCATTGGCCGCTGCCGAGAGCATTTTGGCCCGCGAGCAGCAGCTGCATGCCCTGGACGGCCTCGCGGCCGCCGCCGCCCACGAACTCGGCACTCCATTGGCGACCATCACAGTTGTCGCCAAGGAACTCGGCCGAAGTGTACCGCCCGACAGTCCCATGGCCGAGGACTTTGCGTTGCTGCAATCGCAGGCTGTTCGATGCCGCGAAATTCTGCAGAAGCTGACGCGCAGTCCCAGTGAAAAAGATCCGCTGCACGGCCAACTGACGGTGATGCAACTCATCGAGGAGGCCGCAGCACCCTATCTGCGACTCAAGAGCCGGGTGGTCATTCAGGCGCCGGATCAGCACGATCGGGACAATGCCGAGCCCCTTGGCGAGCGTCGGCCCGGCGTGATCTACGGCGTCGGCAATCTGATCGAAAACGCCATTGATTTTGCGAACACCGAAGTACGTGTTTTCGGCCGCTGGACCGCGCAGGATGTCATCATCACCATTTCAGACGACGGACCCGGCTTTGCTGCCGATGTAATGGATACACTCGGCGACCCTTTCGTCACCACACGCTCGACCCGCTCCCGTGCGGCCAAGGAGGCGGGGGCGTCGGCCGGCCTGGGTCTCGGCTTCTTCATCGCCAAGACATTGCTGGAGCGATCGGGCGCGCGGCTGTCACTGGATAATCGACCGAAGCCCCAGACCGGTGCTGTCGTGACGATTACCTGGTCACGCGCCGCGTTCGTAGGCGCAAATGTCCCCAACCGCTGGCGCATCATCGGATCTCGCCAAGATCAGCCCAGAAGCACCTGATACCGACGGTCATAAGTGCTGGCTGATGACCGTCGGTATACGCGCGCGGGATTGGTGGGGCGGCCACGCAAACAAAAGAGAAATACCGGCAGCTTGATTTTTGCGACGGAGCCAGGAAATCCTGACCGCCGGTATGATACGGCATAAGTTAACGGAATAATGCAGTTTTTGGGAGCGCTTTTCCGGCGTTCAGGGTTATACTGATCCATGCTGTTGTCTTATGCGTATGTAGGCCAACGCTCGAGACGACACTACGAGACGACATTACGAGATTGAAATGGGACGTTCGCTCGGCGCGCGTCCGGGTCCCTTCGATTGGAGACTTATGTGCCCGAAGATCTGACGTTCAAGTCCGACGAACTCCCTGCCGACCGTTCGCTTGTGCTGGTCGACGACGACAAAGCATTTTTGCAGCGCCTCGGTCGCGCCATGGAGCAGCGCGGTTTCGAGGTTCGGATGGGCGCATCGGTTGCCGAAGGCCTCGAACTCATGCGCCAAAAGCCACCGGCGTTTGCCGTGGTCGATCTCAGGCTTGAGGATGGCTCCGGACTCGATGTATTGGCGGAACTGGCGCGGTTGCGGCCGGACTCGCGCAGTATCGTACTGACCGGGTACGGTAACTTCGCGACCGCAGTGTCCGCCGTGAAGCTTGGCGCGGTCGATTATCTTGCCAAGCCGGCGGATGCCGACGAAGTGACCGACGCGCTGCTTGCGCCGTCCGACGAGCGCGCCCCACCACCCGAAAATCCCATGAGTGCCGATCGGGTACGCTGGGAGCATATTCAACGCGTCTATGAACTGTGCGAACGCAACGTTTCGGAGACCGCGCGCCGACTCAACATGCACCGACGCACCCTGCAGCGCATTCTCGCCAAACGCGCACCGAAATAGTTCACCGATCAGATGGGTTGCAGGCCGAGGCTGTGACGGAAGCGGTTTTTCAGAAACACCCCGTCACGCGGCGGAAGGACACGCGTCGGCTCGTCGGCGGCGATCTGGATCGACGCAAAGCCCGGTCCGTCAGCGCGGTGCAGGCGTGGTCGCAACGCCTCGACGCCTTGCATGTCCGACAGCCGTGCACTCCACGAGAATCCGCTCGCGGCAGCGATGCCGACCAGATCGACGCCGAGACCGGTATGGCTCGATTGCATGCCGGTTTCGCCATAATGGTTGTTGTCGAGCACGACGATTGCCAGGTTTTTGACCTTCTGCGCACCGATGGTGGCGAGGGCGCCGAGACCCATCAACTGCTCGCCGTCGCCTGTGATGACGACGACATTCTCGTCTGGACGTGCGATCGCCAGGCCCAGGCCGACCATGGCCGCTCCACCCATCGCACCCCAAAGGAAAAACGTACGCGCATGGTCCCCCGCCGCCATCGCGTCGTAGGACGAACTGCCGAGGCCGGTGACGACGAGCAAATTCTTCCGATCCTGCAGGATCGAACGCACCACCGCGCGGCGATCGAGCGTCCCCTGCACGACACCGGAGTTGTGGCCTGAAGACGTCGTCGTTTTCATCATTGCTATGGCTTTCAACTAATTCGAATCTGAGTAATTTGATATCGCCTTACTTGATCCAGGTTTTGCGACCGATCAGACTTTGCGAAAACAACACAGCCACAGGTTGTTCACCCAGAAATGCGTCGTCGAGCGCAGCTGCAACTTCGCTTTCCGCTTTGGCGGTGTCCGTGATCCGGCGCACGGAGACGCCCATCAATTCGAACGCCCCTTGCGTCGCCCGGCCCATCGGCACTTGCCAGGGATTGAACTCCGCCCATTCGCCCCGCATCGTGACCAACGTCAGAAACGGAAATCGGCAGGCCGCGATCAGGCTCAGCATGTTGATGCAGTTGCCGGCACCGGACGATTGCATCAGCACTACGGCACGTTCGCCGCCGAGCCACGCCCCGGCTGCCGCTGCCACACCTTCTTCTTCCGTCGTGAGGGGGTAGGCGTTCATGACGGGATCTGCGTGGGCCCGGCGGATCAGTTCGCTGTGTCCCGCGTCCGGCACGTAGGGCACCTGCCGGACATCTGCTGCTTTGAGGGCACGAAAAATGCCCGCGTGCCAGCCGCTATCGGTGGCGACGGATTTAGAAGCGGCCATGCGTATCGAACCCCGAATGCGTCATGAATTGCCGGCATCCTAACGATGCTTCGCGATTGAACAACCGGAAACTCGCTGCGGCATGGCAGCATCGGCGTCAGATCCCGCGCCGGCTTGCTTGAAGGGGGGCAGGGTTTCTGTAATAGTGCGCCTTGAACAAGCGTCGGGAAGGCGCGTAAAGCGGAGTGAAATCAGATGGGTAGCATGAGCGTCTGGCATTGGTTGATCCTGATCGTGGTCGGCATGCTGGCATTCGGTGGCAAGGGCAAGATTTCGTCCATCATGGGCGACGTCGCCGAGGGCATCAAAAGCTTCAAAAAGGGCATGGCCGACGACGCCGACGATGTCCGCAAGGCCGAGGAGCAGAAGCGTCTCGACGCCCAGAAGGGCATCCAGAACGCAGCGGGCAGCGTCGCCAAGGACAAAATCGTCTGAGTGGGCACGGCGGCGGTTGAGGTTGGCTCGTGCGGCGCGCGGCTTCGGCGGGTGACGCGTCTCGCGACCCGACCTACCGGAATACGCGCCATCTAAGGGAATCCGCATCGGTATGTTTGATCTGACGTCTTCTAAATTGTTGATTCTCGGCGTCGTGGCCCTCATCGTCGTGGGCCCGAAGGAGCTGCCGTTCCTGCTGCGCACGATCGGCAAATACGTCGGCATGATCCGCCGTCAGGCAACGGAATTCCGCGCGCAGTTCGATGAAGCGATGCGTGAGGCCGAACTCGACGGCATCAAGAAGGACCTCGAAAACGTCGCCCGCGATACGGAAAATACCATCCGCAATGCGCAGTCGTCGTTCGAGCAGGATATGCATGCGACGTCACGCGATCTCGAGCATTCGGTCAACAAGCCTGCATCGACCGAGCCGGTCCATTCGTACGACACACTGAACGGTTTGGACCCGTCCTCCGGACCCATTGTGATCGATCAGCCCCCCGTGGTCGATGATCCCGCCAGCGCCGCCGCCGTGCCTTCTGTCAACCAGGCCGCCGTCAACCAGGCAGTCCCCGAACCGACCGGCGTGCATCACGATGTAGCGGCGCACAAGCCGGCCGCCGATTACGCCAAGTCTGGGGCATGATGCACATGCAGGATCTCGCACCGAAGCCCAACGATCTGACATCGAGCACCAGTGGCGGCGGTTACAAGCCGCCGATGCCGAATGATCCGGATCGTCGCAACGAGCGTGACGGTCACGAGGAGATCGAAGCGTCGAAGGCGCCGCTGATGGAGCATCTGATTGAACTGCGGCAGCGGTTGATTCACTCGCTGATAGCGTTCGTCATCATGTTCTTGATCTGCTTTTACTTTGCAAAGCCGATCTACAACATTCTGGTCTGGCCGTTCGTGAATGTCGCTGGCCCAAAGGCGCATCTGATCGCGACGCATTTTCTCGAACAGCTCTACACCAACATACGATTGGCGATGTTCGGCGCGGCATTCCTGTCGTTTCCGATGGTGGCGTTTCAACTTTATAAATTCGTGGCACCTGGGCTGTATAAGAACGAGCGCGATGCCTTCCGCCCGTACCTGTTGGCGACTTTCGCGCTGTTCGCGCTGGGGGCCTTGGTCGTCTATTTCGTGGTGATGCCGCCACTGATCCATTATTCGCTGGATATCACCGAACAGACCGCTGGCAACGGTGTCGCGAGCATCGAACTGTTGCCGAAGGTGTCGGAGTATCTGTCGCTGATCATGACGCTCATCTTCGGTTTCGGCATCTGTTTCCAATTGCCGGTGGTGCTCTCGCTGCTTGCGCGGGCTGGCGCAGTTACCGCCGACATGCTGGTGCAGTTCCGGCGTTACGCAATCGTGGCTATCGCAGCGGTTGCCGCCGTCCTGTCGCCCCCGGACCCCTTCTCCATGCTCGCGATGATGGTGCCGACCGTCGCGCTTTACGAAGTTTCGATCTGGCTCGTCCGCCGCCTGGAAGCCAAATCTAACGGCACACCCCCTGCCAAGGCTTGAGCCGCCGGCAGCCCTCAGGTCGGGCCGGTAGGTGAGAACAGACGCGCAAGAGGTCGCCTCCGCATGCCGAATACGATTGCCTCGATGCTCGCGCCACTCGTCGACGCCGATCCCGCCAAGCCGTTCGTCGTCGCTCAACTGGGCCAATCGCTGGACGGGCGTATCGCCACACTGAGTGGCGAGAGCCGGTGGATCAACAAGGATGCGGCGCTCGATCATGTGCATCGCATTCGCGCCAACGTCGACGCCGTATTGGTCGGCGTCGGCACGGCCGTGGCCGACGATCCGGCATTGAACGTGCGGCGCGTGGCGGGACGGCATCCGGCGCGTGTCGTCATCGATCCCAAGGGGCGCACACCTCCCGGCGCACGCTGTCTCGATGGCTCTGACGGATGCAGGCGGCTCGTGGTGCGAGCCCCCGGCGTCGAGGCACCCGCCCTGCCTGCGGGTGTCGAAATCGTTGTCGTTGAGCCAAGCGACGACGGTAAGTTGGACCCACGCAAGGTGGTGTCGGCGCTGTTCGAGCGCGGTTTGCACAGGCTGCTGGTCGAAGGCGGTGCCTGGACGGTATCAGAATTCATCGATGCCGGCGCAGTCGATCATCTGCATATCCTGGTCGGACCGATGATCCTGGGCTCCGGCAAGGTAGGGCTCAATCTCAAGCCGATCGATCGGCTGTCGGACGCTTTACGACCCAAGGTGCGGGTGTTCCCGCTTGCCGATGGCGACGTTCTGTTCGACTGTGCGTTGAGAGCTTAACACATCACACGGAGCTGATCATGGATGCGTCGTCGCGACAGGCAGAGAGCAGCCCGCCGGTCTATAGCCAGACGGCGCGGCGGTTTCACTGGTGGAGCGCGCTGATCGTACTGATCATGATACCGCTCGGCATCGTCATGTCATACGAAGGCCCGGCGTTTAAACTGTCCGACGTCACCACCGGCCGCATGAACTCGGCCCACAAGCTCATCGGCTTCATTCTGTTCTGGCTGATCGTGGCGCGGCTGTTCAATCGCCTGCGCAACGGCGCGCCCCGCGACGAACCGAGTTTGACGGCGCTGCAAAAGGGTGCCGCTCATGCCACGCATTGGTCCCTTTACGTGCTGTTGTTGGCGGTGCCGCTGAGTGGCTGGATCGGTGTGTCGCTCTACGGCGCGCGAGAAATTTTCGGCCTGTTTAGCCTGCCACCGCTGAGCGGCGTCGATCAGCCGTTGTCCGACAAAGTGTTCGTCTGGCACTTCTGGGGCGCGATGTTGATCTTGGCCCTTGCCGCGATCCACATCGGCGCGGCCCTCTTCCACCACTTCGTCCGCCACGACGGCGTGTTGCGGCGGATGCTGCCGAGCTTGACACGCACGCGCAGTTAGGACGTCGCCTTGCTCGTCAGCCGGCACCAACTATCAACTCTCACCCGACGCTCCCTGCAATCGTTTCCGCAACGCGGCCAGCGCGTCCGCAGTATCGACGTCGGCATGAACGCCGGCGTCGGCGATGATTTCGACGATCGCCTCGGCATGCATGCCGAGCAGATGCTTGGCGCCTGTATCGCCCGCAACGTCGGCCATGCCAGCGAAATAATCGCGGCCCCAGAGCACGGGGTTACCGCGCTTGCCTTGGGCAACTGGCACTACGATGCTGCGTCCTTCTTTGGGCGCGAACGCCGATATCATTCGGTCGACCAGGTCGGCGGCGATTTCCGGCATGTCACCGAGCATCACGACCGCGCCGTCGACCTCGTCCGGCAGGCTCGCGATACCGGCGCGGAGCGACGTGGCAAGTCCGTCTGCGTAAGCGTTGTTTTCGACAAAGATCACATCGAGCCCGTCGAGCGAGGCACGAATGTCCCCGCTGCGGTATCCAACGACGACGTGCACGGGACGCGCCGCCGATCTCAGCGCCGTCTCGACCACGCGACGCAGCAGCGTCGTGCCGGCCACGTCGGCCAGCAGTTTGTGTTCTCCGCTCATCCGCGAGGATTTTCCGGCAGCCAGGATCAGCGTTGCAATGCGCGGTGCGTGCCGCGCCTGGTCGGCCTCCGCCGTCTTGCCCAACCGAGGTTGCGGCCGGCTCTCGATTTCCTTGAGCAAGCCACCTCGACCCATCGCCGCGATGTCGGCGGACGTGATGTCGATGCCGGCGAGACAGCGTTCGAGCACCCAGTCGAAACCATTGAGCTTGAGCGACCCGGCGCAACTCGGCAGGCCGATGACAGGTGTGCCGTCGAGCCGCCCCAGAAGCAGCAGGTTGCCTGGATCGACAGGCATGCCGAGACGAATGATCTCGCCGCCCGCCGCAAGCAACCCGGCAGGGATCACGTCGTTGCGGTCGACGATGGCGGAGGCTGCGAACAACAAGATCGGTGCCAGCTTCTGCTCCACTCCGTCCGTAGGAGGCTTGGCCATGTCCCGAATGGCTGCGGCGACGGCCGCAGAAGAGTGGGCCACCGTGCGGCTGCTGGCGAGTGTGCTGCCGAGCGACAGTAGCCGCTGTTCGACCGCCCGCTGTCGTCGCGCGAGAACCTCCGGTTTGGTACCGTCGAACGCCGTTAGGATCAGACCGGCACTGTGCGCGCGGAAACGATGAACACACACCAGCGGGGCGTCAACCTGCGCTTCGGCCACGCGAAGAACTTCTTCGGGCACGGCAAAGGGTATGATCTTGACGGTCGCCAGCATTCGGCCGGGCGAGACGCGTTCGAAGTTCGGCACGGTGGCCAACGTGATGCGCTCGTCGATGGCGTTGAGCGACGCAATACCCCGCTGATCGAGCACGGCCACGCCGGCCGCTTCGGCGAAGATGTTGGCCCGCCCGGTGAACGGTTCGGCAAGCTTTGTGGTGCTGCCGGCGACCAGTTTGCCGATGCGCTGCGCCGCCAGATCTTCGCTTACGTCGTCCGCTGCCAAACGTGCCGCCATCACCGAGGTGACGCCGGTCTGGCGCAGCATGTCGATATCGTTGATCGACAGCACTCGCCCCTTTTTCAGCATGCCGCCGGTCGTGCGCGTCGAATGCGCCAGAATGGTGCCGAGGGCGTCGTCGAGAGGGATATCGCCGAAATGCATAGGCTCGCTTCCGTTCGCTGCGTATCTCAGGTGCACACGGTTGCCACAGATTGCAATCCCTGGCACCGAACGCCGTGTTGACCGCCGACATCGGGGCCTGACTTGCGTCGAGGGACACGATAGGATCGGTCACGACAGACACACCCACGCCGTACGACGAGCGTGCGGCACCGCAGCCCGTGCGAGATCCCCTATGTTTGAGCATAGTCGACAGGTCGGCCGCGCGCTTTTCGACGGCGCGCGCTCCGCCGTGTTCTTGCGTCCTCGAGACGGCGCGTTCGATGTCACGCTCCCGGCGGGTGTAAGCTTGTGCGTGCTGCATATGCTTGCGTCCGCGGCGTTGGAATATGTGCTGGCTGGGCGCGGAGCCAGTTTCAATCCGCAGGGACTGATCGCGCACACGACCTATTTCGGCGCGCTGGCGCTGCTGCTCAGCCTGCTGCCGTTCGGGTTGGCCGGTGCCGCGCCCGCCCGCATTTTCGTGGCCGTCGTCGCTCTTTCGACGGTGCTGATGGGGACGGCTGCAGCCGCCGTATTGGCATTGCGACCGTTGCTCGGTAAGGTTGAAGTCCGGCTGACGCAGGATGCGGCGATGGCGCTATCGCTCGCGCTTCTACCTGTGCTCCTGGCGCTTGCGGTGTTCGTGCTATTGCAGGCGCTAACGCTGGCTCGGCTCGGTTATGGTCTGGCGTCACACGGAAGGGTGCTGGCCGCGATCGGCATCGTCCTCGCGCAACTGCTGGCGATCGTCACGTTCCCCTATGCGCCGCTCGTCGTCGGACGCGATACGCCGCCGATTGAGTTCTCGCTGCTGCAGGCCGTCGTCGATCTCGTGCGGCCACCACCGCCGGAAGTCGAAGACGAAACACCGCGCCCCCGCATCGATGCCGAGGCCGTCATGACGCGTCAGCCGGACATGATGCGCGCCGCTTTGGCCACCCTGCAACCGCCACGACCCGAGCGCGCCGAATATTATTTTCTGGGCTTCGCGCCGTACGCCTCGCAGGACGTATTCAAGCGTGAGATCACGGCGGTGAAAGCCCTGTTCGACGAGCGCTTCGGCACCGCCGGGCGGTCGCTGGCGCTTGTCAATCATCGCGATAGCTTGGACACGCTGCCCCTCGCCAGCATGACCAATCTCAATATCGCACTGCAGAAGCTCGGCCAGATCATGCGACCGGACCGCGACGTGCTGGTCTTGTTCGTCACCTCGCACGGCAATGCTGGCAATATCGCGGTGGAGTTTCCGGGCTTTCCGCTCAATCGTATGACGCCGGAGCGACTGGCCAATGCACTCGACAAGGCCGGCATCGTCAATCGCGTACTCGTGCTGTCCGCCTGTCATTCCGGCAGTTTCATCGAGCGGCTGAAGACCGATACGTCGCTGATCCTCGCGGCGGCGCATGCCGACAAAACCTCGTTCGGCTGCAGCAACGAGAACGAGTGGACCTATTTCGGCGATGCTTATTTCAACAGGGCGCTGCGCACCGAGACCTCGCTGATCGATGCGTTCGCAACCGCGCGCGATCTGATCGTGTCGTGGGAAAAACGCGACGAACTCGAACCCTCCGAACCGCAGATTTTCGTCGGTGCCGGCATCAAGGCGAAGCTGGATGCTGTGACGCAAGATGCGCACGGCCGCTAGCGGCGCACTCCAAGTAGCGCGGCCCCGTTCTTTCCGCTAGAAGCCCCTTAGACATCGGATACCGGCACTCAGGAGACGGACATGGCGAAGGTTGCGTGGATTGGTTTGGGCGTGATGGGCTACCCGATGGCGGGCCACATCGCCAAGAAGGGCGGCCACGACCTGACCGTGTACAACCGCAACAGCGCTAAATCGGCAGCCTGGGTCGCGGAATTCGGCGGCAAGACTGCAGCTACTCCTGCCGAAGCCGCCAAGGGCGCGGAGTTCGTGTTCTGCTGCGTCGGCAATGACGAAGATCTGCGTTCGGTGACGACTGCTTCAGGCGGCGCTTTTGAAAGCATGGCCAAGGGCGCGATCTTCATCGACAACACGACGGCCTCCGCCGACGTTGCGCGGGAACTATACGCGGCCGCCAAAGCCAAAGGCTTCGACTTCCTCGACGCACCGGTCTCAGGCGGCCAGGCGGGCGCGCAGAACGGCGTCCTGACCGTGATGATCGGCGGCGAGAAAGCCGTTTTCGACAAGGCCAAGCCGGTCATCGATCACTACGCCCGCATGGCCACTTTGATCGGCGCATCGGGTGCTGGCCAGGTCACCAAGATGGTCAACCAGATCTGCATCGCTGGGCTCGTGCAAGGCCTCGCCGAAGGCATCCATATGGCGCAGAAGGCAGGCCTCGATCTGCCCGCCGTCATGGAGACCATCTCCAAGGGTGCGGCCGGCTCGTGGCAGATGGAAAATCGTTGGAAGACCATGGGCGACGGCAAGTTCGATTTCGGCTTCGCAGTCGATTGGATGCGCAAGGATCTCAAGATCGCGCTGGACGAGTCGCGTAAAAATGGTGCCAGCCTGCCGGTCACGGCGATGGTCGATCAGTTCTATTCCGAAGTGCAGAAAATGGGCGGCAAACGTTGGGACACCTCCAGCCTGATCGCCCGTCTCAACAACGCGGATAAGAAATAGGTTGCGACCGAACTCGCACATCGGGTTTCCGGCGTCGAAGCATCGAACCGCTACGAACCCGGAATGCGCCGCGACCAACGGCGCATCAGTGTCCTGACTGTCGTTCCATTCCGAACCTGATCATCTCGTCATCCCGGCGCAGGCCGGGACCCACGACAAGTCGGACAGACGTCTGGAAACCCCATGAAATACTGCAGAACTTATACCATTGGCCGGTGCCCATCGTGACCATTGCAGTGTCGCGCTGAGCGATGGCCGCGCTGTAAAATAGAGGATGCGACGATGCCCATCACGCTCGGTATGCACGAGAAGTCCTACGAGCATATCAAGTCGCGGCTCGAAGCCTTGCGGCTGGATATCGAGGTGCGCACCTTTGACAATACCGGCATGTTCACGGTCGATGCCAAAAAGCAGGCAGCGGCCCAAACGGATATCGATTATCTCTGGCTGAGTTCGCACATCAACGCCGGCGGCCATCGCGACGCGACCTTCAAGACCGTGCTCGACTGCCGCAAGGTTGGCGTGCTGCAGACGTTCAACGCCGGCCTCGATCATCCGTTCTACAGGGCCCTGTCGAACAAGGGCACGCGCATCTGCAATTCGAGTGCGCAGGGCATAGCCATCGCCGAATACACGCTGGCGCAGGTGTTGGCGGTGCTGCAACCGATCGAGCGACAGCGGGCGCAACAGGCGGCCAAGCAATGGAAGCAACTGCCGTTCCGCGAGGTGTCGCAGACCAATTGGCTGATCGTCGGCTTTGGCCCGATCGGGCAGGAGATCGCCAAGCGCGTCAAGGCGTTCGGGGCTGGCGTGTCGGTGGTCCGGCGCTCGCCGTTGCCTGTAGAGCATGTCGATAGCGTCGGCACCATGACCGATCTACCGAAGTTCCTCGGCATAGCCGACGTCGTGGTTTTGGCCTGCCCGGTCAACGAACAGACCCGCGGCTTTGCGGACGCCACCTTCTTCGCTGCGATGAAGCCTGACACGATCCTCGTCAACATCGCACGCGGCGCGCTGATCGACGATGCCGCCCTGATCCAGGCGCTCGATGCCGGTGTCGTCGGCACAGCCATTCTGGATGTATTTCATACCGAGCCGTTGCCGGTCGACGATCCACTGTGGAGCCACCCGTCGGTGCGGATGACCTCGCACACCTCGTTCTTCGGCAGCGGCGTACGCGACCGCTGGGACCAATTGTTTCTCGACAACATCAAGCGCTTCGCTAACGGCCAGCCGCTGGCCGCCGAAGTCGCCCCCAGCGACATCGCCTAACAAACGGGTTTCAAAAGGGCTATGCCTTTTTGTGGGAGTATGAGGGCAAAGCCCTCATTCTTCGCTCAACCCGACTTCTTAGCTTTCTTGGCAGCCTTACGAGCCGCATAGCGCGCGTCACGCGCAGCTTTTTGCGATGCTTCGAGCGCTTCGACTTCCGCGATTTTCGCTAGATGAGCAGCGAGGTCGGCCTTGCGCTTCTCTTCTTCGGCGGCGGCCTTGGCGATGGCTTCCTCGGCGACGCGCTTTTCCTTCTCGATGCGGCGCTGCTCTTCGCGCACCTTGCGCGCTTCTTCGAGAGCGACCCGCTCAACTTGCTTGCGATCGAATTCCGGATCGCCGGGGCCGGGCTTGGCTTTGAATTTAGCGAGTGCGGCCTGGCGCGCCTTGACGGCTGCGGATTGGCGGTCGTTGAAATCAGGTTGTTTGAATGCGCTCATACGTCTCAAGAGTCCTCAGGTTGCAAGTCCGCATCACGTCGTACCAGACGCCCCAATTGTCAAGGTGGCATGATGCAATTGTGTGACAGTCAGCGGGATGGCGGTGAGAATGCTGGGGATGGGCAGCGCCGAACCCCGAAGTGCACCTGTCATTCCGCCGCCTGCTTATGCCCGGCCGTGAACTGATCGATCCGCGCCTCTATGACCGGGCGGAAGTTACGCAGCAGGCCCTGCACAGGCCACGCCGCCGCCTCACCGAGCGCGCAGATGGTATGCCCTTCGATCTGCTTGGTCACGTCGAACAGCAGGTCGATTTCGGACTTCGAGGCGTGGCCAGCTTCCATGCGCGTCAGGATGCGCCACAGCCAGCCGGTGCCTTCGCGGCACGGCGTGCACTGGCCGCAGCTCTCGTGCTTGTAGAAATAGGCCAGACGCCGGATCGCCGCGATGATGTCGGTGGACTTGTCCATCACGATGATCGCGGCTGTGCCCATGCCGCTTTTCAGTTTTGACAGCGTGTCGAAGTCCATGGTCAGCGTCTGGCAATCAGCTTCGTTGATCATCGGCATCGACGATCCCCCGGGAATGACGGCGAGCAGGTTCGACCAGCCGCCGCGCACGCCTCCGCAGTGTTTTTCGAGCAGTTCCTTCAGCGGTATGCCCATTTCTTCTTCGACGACGCACGGTTTAGCCACATGCCCGGAGATCTGGAACAGCTTGGTGCCGGTGTTGTTAGGCTTGCCGAGGCCCGAGAACCATGCAGCCCCCCGCCGCAAGATCTCGCCCGCTACCGCGATACTCTCGACGTTGTTGACCGTGGTCGGCGCGCCATAGAGCCCGACGTTGGCCGGAAACGGCGGCTTCATGCGCGGCTGGCCCTTTTTGCCTTCCAGGCTTTCGAGCATCGCGGTTTCTTCGCCACAGATGTAGGCCCCCGCGCCATGGTGGACGACGATGTCGAAGTCCCAGCCGTTGGAGTTGTTCTTGCCGATCAGCTTGGCGGCATAGGCTTCGTCGACCGCGCGTTGCAGCGCTTCGCGTTCACGGATAAATTCGCCGCGCACGTAGATGAAGCATGTGTGCGCCTTCATGGCGAACGAGGCGAGTAGCGCGCCTTCCACCAGCAGATGCGGATCGTGCCGCATGATCTCGCGATCTTTACACGAGCCGGGCTCGCTTTCGTCGGCGTTGATGACGAGATAGCTCGGCCGCGGATCGGCCTTCGGCATGAAACTCCATTTGAGACCCGTCGGGAAGCCCGCGCCGCCGCGGCCACGCAACCCAGAGGCCTTGACCTCGTTGACGATCCAATCGGGGCCACGCTTGATGAATGCCGCCGTGCCGTCCCAGGCACCGCGCTTCTGCGCGCCCTTCAGCGAGACGTCGTGGACGCCGTAGATGTTGCGGAAAATGCGATCGCGGTCATGCAGCGCCATAGAGAGTTTCCAGGGAAGTTCTGAAGCGGTGGTAAAGTTTGGTCGTGGTTAGCACGACCTAGCCGCAGATGCGAGAGGGGCGAATTGCGCAACCCTATACCTCGAGTTCTGTCTCCACAGAGTGCGTGCAGACAAGCGCTCGCGCTCCGCGCGATTGGGGCTAGCCCCAAACCCCACAGGAGGGGCGCGTCCCTCCAGACCACCCGCCCTTTCAAGCTGCCATGCCGCTTACCGACCTTGCCCCCATCGTCATCGCCGCAACGACGTGCATCCACGACTAGCCGTCAACGGCATGATGATGCGTTCAGCTCCGCACGCGCTTTGCAACCCGCTCAAAGTTCATAGTTTTTCGTCATCCCGGCGCAGGCCGGCACCCACGACAAGGTCCAGATTGGCTCGGTCACCGCTCAAAGTTCATAATTTTTCGTCATCCCGGCGCAGGCCGGGACCCACGACAAGCCCCAGATTGGCTCGGTCACCAATACG
>JANYHG010000237.1 GCA_025359165.1 Hyphomicrobiaceae bacterium | reverse complement strand
CCTGGCTCGAACTGGCGGACACTCGTGCCCCCAACAACGTGACGTGTGATCAACGTCGCGGTTCGAGCGATCCCCCGGCGGCAAATTGGGACGTGATGCCACGCATCACACCCGATCACCCGGTATCACGTCCCGCCCCTGTTTCGGGGGCAAGAAGTGAGCTGGAACTGGTTAAAACCACACGGTGTGAGCCGGTGTGGCTAGAGGTGTTTTGGATCGGCAGGGGGAAGGTACCGCCCACTGCCTACTGCCTCATTTGGCTTCGACTGTCGCGGTCATGACTTTGACGATGGGGCGTTTGCCCCAGGCATGATCGATGGTGCTGCGCACGGCTTTCTTGACCATATCCTCGATCTTGTCCTGATCGAGCCGGCGCTTGGGCGGCACTGAACGCAACGTGTTGTCGATGGCGTCGAGCACGAGATCGAGCACGTCGTGGCCGTTGACGTCGGTCTCGGGAATGCCGTCGAGCACGACATCGGGGTCGGCCGCGATCTGGCCCTTGGTATCGAGCACAAGCGACACGACAGCGATGCCGACCTGCGCCAACTTGCGTCGGTCGCGAACGGGGCCTTCGGTGCTCTCGACGAGCAGCCGCCCGTCGCGATAGAGGCGGCCGGTGGGCGCTTCGTCGATGACCGCACCACCGCCGGGCGCGAGACGGACGATGTCGCCATTGCGGACCACCATGACCTGCGGCACACCGGCGGCCTTTGCGAGCGCCGCATTCGCTGCCATGTGCCGGGCCTCGCCGTGCATCGGGATGGCCAGTTTCGGCTTCACCCAGGCGTACATTTCCTTGAGCTCTTCGCGACGCGGATGGCCTGTGACATGCACCAGCGCATCGTTGTCGGTGACGATGTTGATACCGCGCTCGACCAGCTTGTTCTGAATGCGTCCGACCGTCTTCTCGTTGCCCGGGATTGTCCGCGACGAAAAGATGACGGTGTCGCGCGCGGTCAACTTGACGACCGGATGCTCGTTGTCGGCGATGCGCGAAAGTGCCGCGCGCGGCTCGCCCTGGCTGCCGGTACAGAGCAGCAGCGCCTTCTCCGGCGCGATGTGCTGGAAATGATCCTGGTCGTGGCTGCGGAAGTCCTTGCGCAAATGCCCCGTCTCGATGGCGACGGCGATCATGCGATGCATGGCGCGACCGGCGACGATGAGCTGGCGGCCACTGGCGCGAGCGGCATCCGAGATGGCCTGAATGCGCGCGACGTTCGACGAGAAGATCGTGATCGCAACGGCACCGGTGCACTTGCCGATCTGCTCGGCGAGGCTTTTTGCGACATCGGTTTCCGAGGGCGATCGCCCTTCGCGCATGGCGTTGGTGCTGTCGCAGATGATGGCGTCGATGCCCTCGATGCCGAGTTGTGCAAGCCGCGCGCCGTCGGTATCCGTGCTGGAGCCGTAGGGGGTGGGCTCGATCTTCCAGTCGCCGGTGTGGAGCACCTTGCCGTCGGCGGTCTTGATGACGAGCGCCTGCGGCTCGGGCACGGAATGGGCGACCGCGACGAATTCAAGATCGAACGCGCCGACCTTGAACTGGCTGGAAACGGGAATTTCGCGGATGTTGATCTTGGTGCGATTACCGTTCTCGGCCAGCTTGGCCTTGAGCAGCGTCGCGGTGAACGGTGTTGCATAGACCGGCACCTTGAGACGTGGCCACAGCTCGATCAGCGCGCCGAAATGGTCCTCGTGGGCGTGCGTTATGACGATGCCGGCCAGATTGATCTGCTCGTCTTCGATGAAGCGAAGGTCGGGCAGGATCACGTCGACGCCAGGATCGAACTCGCCCTCCGGGAAGGTGATGCCGATGTCGACCATCAGCCACTCGCGGCGGTCGGCGGGTCCGGTACCGTAGAGATAGCAGTTCATGCCGATCTCGCCGAGGCCGCCGAGGGCCAGGAACACCAATTCAGACGCGCCGCCCGCCGCGACGGGCCGCTTGCCCGCGCGTGTCTTCGATCGTTGATCTGCCATCTGCTTTTTTATCCTTGGTCGCTGGAGCGCGCGGTGACGGTCACATCACCGAATGTCATGCGCCGGTCGTAGCCGGAATGGTCCCTCAAGATCAATGCCCCGTCGTGATCGAGGCCGGCAAATGCGCCGTCGATTATGTCGCGGCCAGCATTGACGGATATCGGCGTGCCCATCGGCAGGGCTGAGGCCAGCCAAAGGTCGCGAATGGTGGCGAAATCAGCGCCGCAGTCCCAGATCGCAAGTGTCTCGCTCATGGCTAGTGCGAGGGCGTCGAGCATCACGGCAGGCGTGACGTCGATGCCGTGGGCTGCGAGGCACGTCGTCGTGCGACCCGGCAGATCAGGGGCATGTGACAGATTGATGCCGACGCCGATGACGGCGAGCACCTGTTTGTCGGACAGCAGCGTGCTCTCGGGCAGGATGCCGACCAGCTTTGCGCCGTCGATCAGGATGTCGTTCGGCCATTTGAGACGCAGCGGAAGATCCTGTTTTGCGCGTTCGGAACCGACGCGCCTGATTGCCGCAACAGTTGCCACGGCGGCAACGAACGAAAGTTGGTGCAGCACGGTGGGCTGGCAGCCGAGGCGAATCAGCAGGCTTGCGTAATGATTGCCTGGCTCGGAGGTCCAGGCGCGGCCCGAACGGCCACGGCCGGCGATCTGGCGGTCGGCGCGTATCCACAACGGCGCGGCGATGCCGGTAAGTCCAAGGCGCATCGCTTCGGCGTTGGTCGAACCAATTTCGGCGCGTTCGAGGACAGGGATCCCGTTAGGGGTGAGGATTTTGGTCGGCATGATGCCTGCCTCGAATAGCTCTAGCGCGCGAAGGTCGTGGTTGTCACCCGAACTCACAATTTTTTCATCATCCCGGCGAAGACCGGGACCAACGACAAGGCCGAAATGAACCACCCCGATGACGCCCGAGGCAGCCGGAACGTCAACGCTCTCCGGCATCTTCAGCGCCGTGCTCCTTGAACTCGTCGTGGGTCCCGGCCGTCGCCGGGATGACGAGTAGTCAGCCAGATAGTCAGCCAGAAGTGCCTCAACCGAATAGGCTCCGCGCGGCGGCGCTGGCGGTGTTGATGATCCAGTCGCCGAGCGAGCCGTTGCGTAGAGGGAACGGCAGGAAGGCGAGCAGCGTGATCAAGCAGGCCAACGCCATGACGGCACCTTCGCGCATCGGCACGCGGAGGAAACGATTGGCGGCGCCCGCCTTGGCCTCGTTGACGTACATGATCAGCACAATGCGGATATAGTAGAACGCACCGACCACACTTGCGACGACACCGATGATGGCGAGCGGCCACAGGTTGGCCTTCACCGCCGCGAGGAACACATAATATTTGCCCCAGAAACCTGCAAGCGGCGGAATGCCCGCGAGCGAGAACATCATGATCGCCATGGTCGCGGCCATGCCCGGGTTGGTGGTGGCGAGGCCGGCGAGATCGTCGATATCCTCGACCGCACCGCTCTCGCGGCGCATCGCCAGAATGACGGCGAACACCCCCAATGTCATGACGAGGTAGGTGGCGAGATAGATCAGCACGCCCTGCACGCCGTCGACGGAACCGGCCGCGAGACCGACCAACACGAAACCCATGTTGGCGATGGATGAATAGGCCATCAGCCGCTTGATGTTGGTCTGGCCGATGGCAGCGACCGCGCCGAGCACCATGGAGGCAATCGACAGGAACACGATGATCTGCTGCCATTGCGGCTTGATGTTGCCGAAAGCAATGATCATCACCCGGGTCAGAAGCGCAAAGGCTGCGGCCTTCGGCGCAGCGGCGAACAGCGCCGTCACGGGCGTTGGGGCACCCTGGTAGACGTCAGGCGTCCACATATGGAACGGCACGGCGGAAATCTTGAACGCAAGTCCGACCAGCAGGAAGACGAGTCCGAAGATCAGCCCGACGTTTTGACCCGCACCATCGGACCGGGCGACGGCGGCGATGTCGTAAAAGTTGGTGGCACCGGTGAACCCGTAGATCAGCGATGCCCCATAGAGCAGCATGCCCGATGACAGCGCGCCGAGGACGAAATACTTGAGGCCGGCCTCCGACGAGCGCACGTCGTCGCGACGGAAGGCTGCCAGGACGTAAAGCGCGAGGCTCTGCAGTTCGAGCGCGAGATAGAGCGCAATGAGGTCGTTCGCCGATATCATCATCAGCATGCCCGCGGTGGCGAGCAGCACAAGAACAGGATATTCGAATTTCAGGTATTTGCACGCGCGCATGTCGTTCGACGCCAGCAACAGCGCGCCGGCCGACGATATGAGCACGATCATTTTGACGAAGCGCGCAAAGGCGTCGAAGCGGAAACTACGCTCGAACATCGTCTCGGCAACGGCGGTCTGGCTGGCGAGCACGCCACCGGCCACGATGAGCACGGCGATGGCCGCCCAATTGATGAGGTCGGCCCGGTTCTCGGTCTCCTTCGAGAACGCGCCCCACATCAGCAGCGCCATCGCACCGATGACGAGTATGAGTTCGCTATGGAGCGGCGCGAGTTCGAGCAGTAAACGAGGCATCAGTGGAGCTCCATATCGCACCCGCCCGGCCGAGAGCGGTGGCGTGGTCTAGATGTGCGTGGGTCGCAATACCAAGCGTTACGAAGTCGCGCCACCCCATTTTCGCCAACCCCGTCTCTACCTAGCCCTGTTTTTTGAGTCCACGGGGCAGCGATTGCGGCGATAAAGGTGCCGTTGAAACCGATAAAATTCCCGAAGCCCCCCGTCGGCAACTGGTTCAATGCTGCAGACCCCAAAGATGTAGTAGCGCTCTATCCGCTCGATAAGGCCCATTTCGACGTCAACCCTGCCGTCAGCGAATATCGCGAAGTGGATAACCCAACGGAGAACAAGCACGGCGCTACCGGCTATCTGAGCGATAAGACGGTGGCGAAGAGGGTGTACGACGGCCTCACGTGAGCCTGACCAGTTCGGCGCACCTGGGGTCGACGCCACTCCCTGAGAAACCGCAAGGCACATGATAAAAAATCAGAAAATTCCGGGGAGCGTCTGCATCGACCGCGACTTCAAATGCATTTGGTGACAGGCACGAATACGAGACGCGTGAACATGGCCATTCTTGATAGCCTTGATTTCCTCGCTAAGTGACATCAGGGCTGGCGAGTTTGCTTTCGCCGTTTGCGCCGGATCTATTCCTGCACCGAGGCGTCGCCAAAGTCTCCGAATGCGGTCCAGCCACCGTCGACGCCGACGATCGATCCCGTCATATAGGATGCAGCCGGCGAACATAGAAACGCGGCTACCTGCGCAATCTCCTTCGGCTCCGCCAATCGCCCCAACGGGATGCGCCGCGCCAGACGCCGTTCATCGATCCGTCCAGCATCGATCAGCGTCTGCACAAGGGCGGTCCTCGCATAGCCCGGAGCAATGGCATTGACGCGAATGCCATGTTGCGCCCACTCGCATGCCATCGAGCGCGTCATCGCGGCCACGCCGGCTTTGGCGGCACCATACGCATTGCGGCGCGGAAGACCTGTGATGCCAGCTATCGAACTGATGTTGAGGATGACACCGGAGCCGCGCCCGATCATCATTCGCGCCGTTTCGCGCGAGGTTACGAATAAACCGTTTAAATGTACGCGGAGGATGCGATCGAAGCTGTCCACCGATTGCTGCAATGTCGGTAGATGACTGTCGCCGATGCCCGCGTTGTTGACCAGCACGTCGATCTGCCCGTGACGGGTCGCGATCTCGCCGAACGCCGCGACGACCTCGGCCTCGGAGGCCACGTCCATGCGGATGAAGTCGTGCCGCGCTCCCAATGTCTCTGCGCGTTGCTGCGCCTTCGCCGCATCTAGGTCGGCGATAACGACTGTGTGGCCGGAGGACGCCAGCTGTTCGGCGATAGCGAAACCAATTCCATCGGCCGCCCCGGTAACAACGGCAACTTTCTTCGAAACATTCTGTGCTTGCGTCATTGACTTTCAAAGCCTGGTCGCGGGATCAAATTCATCAGCATTCGCGTATATCCACCATCGACGACGATCTCCTGGCCGTTGACATATGACGCGCGTGCACTCGCCAGGAACACGGCGGCATCGGCGACGTCCTGCGGTCGTCCGATGCGGCGCATGGGCACCACCGCAGAGCGCCTCTCGCGCACACCGGGAGTTTCGTAGAAGTCCCGCGTCATCGGCGTTTCGATCATGCCGGGGCTCACGACGTTACTGCGCACACCCATCGGCCCCCATTCAGTCGCGAGTTGCTGCGACAGCATCACTACGGCCGCCTTGCTGGCGCTGTAGGAACTCGACTGGCCCTGCGGATGCGACGCCGAGATGGACGCCACATTCACGATCGCGCCCGCCGACTTGGCACGCATCTGCCGGCCGAACGCCTGGGCACACAAAAAGTAGCCGTTGAGATTAACGGACAACCCCGCATTCCATTCCACCAGCGTCAAAGTATCGAGCGAGCCCGGTCGCAACAGTGCAGCATTGTTCACCAACACGTCGCAGCCGCCGAATTGCGCTAGCACGCGCTTGGCTGCCACGTCGACGCTATCGGGCTGCGTCACGTCGCAGGCGATGATTAGAGCTCTCGTCCCAACCTCATCTGCGACCGTGCGTGCGGTTTGTTCAGCCGACTCTTCGTTGCGTTCGATCAAAGCAACGTTGGCTCCCGCCATGGCGAAGCTGACCGCCAGCGCCCGGCCTATCCCGCCGCCAGCGCCCGTTATCACCACGTTGCGACCCTGCAATCCGAGCCAGTCGCTGCCACTCATCGCGTTCTCCTCAATCCCGTGCCACGACACGCTCGTCTTATACCGGCGGTCAGAATTTCTGGCCCCAAAGCAAAAATCGAAGCGCCGGTATCTCTCCTATGTTTGCGCGCGGCCGCCCTACCAACCCCGCGCGCGTATACCGACAATCATAAATCAATACTTATGACCGTCGGTGTTAGTCGGTCACACCGGCCAGATGTCGACCGGTGATGTAGCCAAAGGTCATGATCGGTCCGAGGGTGATACCGGCACCGGGATAGGCACCCCCCATCATGCTGGCCCGATCGTTGCCGACGGCATAAAGTCCCTTGATCGGCATCGCCCGACTGTCGAGCACGCGCCCGACCGTGTCGGTGTCCAAGCCGTCGAAACTGCCAAGATCCCCCATTACCAGTTTGACTGCATAGAATGGGCCTTTGTCGATCGGCGCGACGCAGGGATTTGGCGTGTGAGTAGGGTCGGCGAGATATCGGTTGAACGCCGTAGCACCACGACCGAACTCCGGATCTTCGCCTTTTTCAGCACTCACGTTGTAATGCGCTACGGTATTCTCCAACGACTTGCCGTCGATACCAGCCGTTTCAGCAAGGGCCTGCAGCGTAGCGCCGCGTAGGAGATAACCATTGTTGATGAAACCGGTGAGAGGGATTGGCGCAGGCTTCACCGCACCGAGCCCATACTTCCGGATGGTCGGATGATCGGCGATCAGCCATGCGGACGTTTCGCGCTCACCCTCACACGTACGTATCATCGCTGCGCCGACGTCGTGATAGGATTCCGATTCGTTGCAGAACCGTTGTCCCCTGCGATTGACGGCGATGACACCCGGCTTGTAGCGATCGAGCAGATGCGGGAAAACGCCATAGCTTCCGCCTCCTTTTTTTGGAACTTTCGACACCGGCATCCACGCGGCCGCATTCGGAAAGCGCAGCTCGCACTGGCCGCCAGCCGTCTCCGCCAGTCGAATGCCGTCTCCCGTGTTGCCCGCCGGTGTCGGCGATACGTGCTCCCCGCCGCGCGCGACATGCGGATAGGCCTTGGCCAGCCGATCCAGATCGTGCGGAAATCCTCCGCACGCCAACACGACGCCGCGCTTGGCCCTGATCTCGCGCTCGCCCGCCGCATCCCCGACGATCACGCCGGCGATGGTGCCGTTCTCGACAACAAGCCGTCGCGCCGGCGTGTCTGTCAGAATGGAAATACCGAGATCGAAGGTGCTTTTCGCCAACCGTGCGACGAGCGCGTTGCCGCTCGTTACCTGCACCGCGCGCCCATGGCGGACGAGATCCTTCATGTGCAGCGCAAGCCGCTTAGTCACGTACGCGAACGACGTCAAAGACTTTGTGGCATTGAAGAAATGCTTCAGGTCTGCATTCGACGAATTGAACATCATGCCCATGAACGTGATGGTCTCAAGCGGCGGCCTCAGCCGCTCCATGTCGACACCAAGTTCCGTCGCGTCGAACGGCGCAGCCAGCACGGAGCGCCCGACTGCGACCCCGCCTTCGACAGCCGAATGATAATCTGGATAGAGGGTCGGAAGGAATTTTACCACGGTCTCGCGCTCGAAGAAGTCGAGCATCTTCGGGCCCTGCTCCAGGAAAGCTTCGACACTATCGTCACGGTAGAAGTTGCCGGTCTCGTGACGAAGGTAAGTTCGCGCTGCCTCCTTGGTATCACCTGATGCCATGGCTCTGCAGTGCTTGTTTCCCGGAATCCACAACACACCACCCGAAAACGCAGTTGTGCCGCCGAATACTGGCTCTTTTTCGATGACGACCACATCGAGCCCATGCGTCTTCGCCGTGATCGCAGTCGACAGGCCGCCTGCGCCCGAGCCGATCACCAGCACGTCGCAGTTGCGCGTCTTCCCATTCATCTCTGTCATATTCCGACCCTCGAAATTGCAGCGCTTTCGTCGAACGTCCAGCCGTGCGCGCGCAGCTTCGCGACTCCGCGCGTCAACTCACCGATTGCATCTTCAGCCAGAATTTCGAGCACGACATCGCCAGCGTAACCGCTTCGGGTCACCCAGCCACCGATCGCGCCGAAGTCGACGTCGCCGCTGCCGATCGCATCATGTCGCCATTGGCCACTTGGTGTATCGGACAGATGCAGGATGCCGACTCGTGAACCCAATATCTCGAGTCCGGCGACCGGATCCTCGCGCGCCGCTAGCGCGTTGGCGACGTCGTACACTACCTGCACGTCACCGTAGCCACCGCGCGTCAGGAATTGCACCATGGATTGCGCCGTCGCCAAAAGCCCTTGCGGATGATTTTCCAGTACGACGCCGATGCCTTGCCGCTTCGCCGCGCTATAGACGCACCCGAACGCGTCTTCATATGATGCCATCAGCCGCGTATCGGCCTCGGGCACCAATGGATGCCGCCGCCCGGAGGCAATGCAGATCCAGCGCGCCCCCAGCTCCGCCGCCCGATCGATGGCACGTCGATAGGCATCGACTGCGAAAGCGACCACATCACGCGACGGACTGGCCATATTAATATCGCTGCTCGATAGATCGATGGCGATCAGTTCTAAACCCGAACGATCAAGTATTCTGCGCAGGTCCGCCGTACGTACCACATCTGCCTGCCACGGATCGAAATGCGGTGGCGTCGCCATCAACTGGACGCGGCGAAAACCGCGCGACGCGATGGCTTCGAAAGCTGAGACCGCGTCAGTTTTCCAGACAAAACCAAATGTGTGCGCACCAAGTACCAACTGAGCCATTTCAGAGATCCGCGTGTCGATAGAATGCGATCGTCGCTGCAACACCGGCTGCCAAATTCGTCCGCGGCAAACCCGGAAGAATAGCGTCGACGTTGCCTTTATCCACATCAGCCACGATCTGAAGTGCCGGGCCGCTGGCGTTGATGCGAGCCTCCGGTACGACGCGCTTGATCTCGTGCACCACATCGTCATTCGAAGCGACGGTGCCAACCAGATTGACGACATGCGCGCCGTCGGTCGGGCGCAGCATTGCCATCACATAAGCCGCCGCCACATCGTCGACGAACACCAACCCGGCGGATCCCGTGTAAGGAATCGTGTAAGTGTCTCCGCGGGCCGCAGCGCGACATGCCAGCGATGGCCCTGCCGTCAATCCCGTTTCACGGCCGGGGCCATAGACAATAAACGGTCGGAAACCGATGCTGGCTAAGTCATGGTCGCTCCAGTAGGCGCGTGCCGAACCCTCGCAGGCCAACTTGAAGGCTCCATAGTGGCTGCTTGGAAATGGTTTGTGTCCGTCATCGGGGCCGAACACACCGGCACTACTCGTATAAACCACACGTGAGATTCCGAGCGCGCGTGCGGCCTCGAAGACATTCAACGTGCCGATCAGGTTTATTTCTGCACCGCGTACCGGGTCGGCTGCGCATGCCGGCGTTAAAATGCCCGCCAGATGCACAATCGCGTCGCAACCTCGCGCGGCTTGACGCACGGCCTCTCCGGAAACGATATCGCCGGTCCGCCAGTCACACCGCTTCGCCACGTCTCGACCCGCAATCGCCGCGACGAGGCCGCGATGCTCCGCCAGGTCGAACACGCGGACGCTGTGACCCTGAGCCGCAAGCCGCCTGATAATCCAAGCACCGAGAAATCCGTTCCCGCCCGTTATGAGTACCTGCACGAAAGCTCTCCGATACGTGACGTGCTCACGATGTTGGCGAGATGAAGAAACTGCCGCTGCCACCCCGCGGCGGCGACAGCGCCGGCGACGCGGCAATCGCAACGGCCAGCTCGCGCGCCGCATCGACCAACAGTGGCGACAGCTCGCCAATACGTGCCTCCGTCAGCCGCATGTGCGGCCCGGCGATCACCACCGCGCCGGCCACCTCCCCCGTCGCTGGATCGATCACCGCTGCCGCCGCCGAGTTCATCCACGGTGCGTAGGTCTGGATTGCCGTGCTGTAGCCACGCTTGCGAGTTTCGCGCAGCGCCTTGAGTAAAGCGGCCCGTGTTTCCGGTGCCTTCGGGCCGTAGTCCTTGCGCAGCCCGAAGCCCTGCTTGTCCACCAGCGCCATGGCGTCGTCGTCGCTCAGGCACGCCAGCCAGGCGTGGCCGCTCGCGGTACACGACAGCCGACCGACCTGTCCCATGTCTGGATCGTAGCGCAGCCCGAACTGCGAGCCTTGCGCCTTGGCAACCCAGATCATTTCACGTCCATCGATGAGCGCGAGCCGCACGAGTTCTCCGGCCGAACGCGCCAGCCGATCGATAATAGGCTGCGCAAGATCAGTAATGCCGCTGCCGGAGAGAAACGAGAAAGCGAGTGACGCGATTTTTGCGGTAAGCTGATAGACCCCCTGCTGCCGCTGCTGGCGCACATAGCCCTGCTCTGCCAGACTGGTCAGCACTCGATGCGTTGCGCTGCGCGGCATCGCAAGACGGTCGGCGATTTCGTACAGCTGCAATCCCTGCGCCTCTGCGGCCAGCAGCTCAAGCACACGTAACGTTCGCTCGAGCAACCCGGATGGGCTACTATCCTCGTCGTTCGTCACAGTGGCCTTTGCGGTCATTCTAGGCATTCGTTCTATCCGTTATTGAGCGTTACGCTTGCACCCGACCGTGCCGCATCCAGCACCGCCAGGGTCGCCCGCAGGGTTTCGGTTCCATCCGTCGCCGTGATCAGCGGCGCTGCCTCGCGACGCGCGACCGCGCAGAGGTGGTGCAGCTGGATGCTATAAGGGTCTCCAGTGTCGACCGCCAATTTCTCTCGAGTCATCGGTTCAAACCAGCCGACCGCACCCTTATAGCTCCAAAGCTCGAGTGTCGGCAGCGTCAGCGATGCGACCGTGCCAGAGATGAAATGCGTATTGACCGCAGTCGGCTGGGGCGGATAGAGCGCGCTCTCCTGCACCGCCAGATCCCAGCTCCAGGGCGCGGCAACTGCATCGCTCAGGCTGATCGTGACCAGCCCACCGGCGACCAGCCGCAGAACGACGGCCGCCGTATCCTCGACTTCAAATCCGCGCACGGCGTTGGAGCCGATCGCGTGCACCGAAGCGATTTCACCCAGAAGATGGCGCACCAGATCGATTTCATGGATCAGATTGATGAGCACCGGCCCCCCGCCCGGTCGACGTCTCCAGGCAAGATCGAAATAGGCGCACGGCTTGAGAAACGTATAGAGGATGGTGGCGCTTGTGATGCGGCCAAGCGCACCTGATCTTATTACGTCGCGGGCCCTTCGGATGATGGGATTGTGGCGGCGATGGTGCCCGACCAGCACCGGCACATCGGCTTGGGCAGAAGCCTTCGCAAGCGCTTCGCCCTCGGCCACCGTCGTCGTCACGGGCTTTTCGACCAGCACGGTGATGCCATTTGCAATCGCATTCAGCGCTATCGGCAGATGCAGATCGTTCGGTGTCGCGACGATGACTGCAGCGCATACACCGCCATCGAGAAGATGCCTGTAATCGGCAAAGTGCGGCACGCCATGTCGCCGCGCCAGTTCAGCGGCTTCCGGCGACGGGTCGGCAATGCCGGCGAGCGACGCAAAATCACTGGAAACAATGCGGTCGCAATGCGTCCGCCCGATGACACCTGCCCCAATGACCCCGATCGCAGTCTTCGCCATGCGCTCAACCTCGCGTGCTTTTCAGGACAAAGCTGATGGCTCATCCGGCTGTCGTCAAGTCAAAATCGGAATCAGGTTCCACTTTTAATATTGACTTGGAATTTAGTTCCATCTAGTCGGATAGTCCGCAGCATTGCTGCGCAATCAACACAGTGCCCGGAGTGAACCGGCCGATGAGTTGGAAACGCAAATCTGGGAGGAACGCATGACCAAAACCACAGGGAGTGGCATCCTGCGCGTGCCCGTCGGACGCCGCAGCGTCGTACTCGGCGCAGCAAGTGTCGCTGCCTCCGCAAAACTCGGCACCCCCTACATCGGTAATGCCGCAGCAGCAGAACCGATCAAGATCGGCATGATCTGGGCCAAGACGGGCTCCATCGTCGATCAGTCTGAATATCTGGCGCAGGGCAGCATGTTGGCGCTGGA
>JANYHG010000230.1 GCA_025359165.1 Hyphomicrobiaceae bacterium | reverse complement strand
GTGGCGCCGCCGGTCTTGGCCAGCACCTTGGTGATCGCAGCCGTCAGCGACGTCTTGCCGTGGTCGACGTGGCCGATGGTGCCGATGTTGCAATGCGGCTTGTTGCGTTCGAATTTAGCTTTGCCCATGGGAGGCTCTCCTTATTCTCAGGTTATTCTCAGCTGCGCGTCGGGCGATGCCTTGGCTGCAAACCGATCAAATTGACGATCAGATCAGGCGTATTTCTTGCGGACTTCGTCAGCCACGTTGCGCGGGACTTCCGCGTAATGAGCGAACTGCATGGTGTAGGAGGCGCGGCCGGTCGACTGCGAGCGCAGCTGGCTGACGTAACCGAACATGTTGGCCAGCGGCACGTTGGCGCGTATGACCGTCGCGTTGCCGCGCATTTCCTGCGTGCGGATCTGACCGCGGCGTGAGTTGATATCGCCGATGATCCCACCGACGAAATCACCCGGCGTCACGACTTCCACGTCCATTACCGGCTCGAGGATCTTGATGCCACCTTTTTCACAACCCTCGCGCATTGCCTGCCGCGAAGCGATTTCGAAGGCGATGGCCGACGAGTCGACCTCGTGGAAGGCACCGTCGTGCAGCGTGACTTTCATATCGACGAGCGGGAAGCCGATCAGAACGCCGTTGGCCCAGATCGACTCGACACCCTTCTCGACGCCCGGAATGTATTCTTTCGGAACGGTACCACCGACGATCTTGGCTTCGAATACGTTACCGGCACCGATTTCGTTGGGCTCAAGCTTGAGCTTCACGCGGGCGAACTGACCGGTACCGCCCGTCTGCTTCTTATGCGTGTAATCGATATCGGTCGCCCGTGCCAAGCTTTCGCGATAGGCAACCTGTGGCGCGCCGACGGCGACGTCGATGTTGTGCGGTTCACGGCGAAGAATGTCGACCTTGATGTCGAGATGCAGTTCGCCCATGCCCTTGAGGATCGTCTCGCCGCTTTCGGGATCGACCGAAACGCGGAACGACGGATCTTCGAGAGCAAGCATATGTAGCACTTGCGCCATCTTTTCGTTCTCGCCCTTGGTCTTGGGCTCGACTTTCATTTCGATGACGGGGTTCGGGAAGTCCATCTTCTCGAGCAGGACCGGCTTGTTCGGATCGCACAAGGTTTCACCCGTGCGTGTGTCTTTCAGACCAGCCAAGGCGACGATGTCACCAGCGTAAGCAGAATCCACCGCTTCGCGCTTTTCGGCGTGCATTTCGTAGATCATGCCGACACGCTCTTTCTTGTCGCGTGTCGTCTGAGCCAGCGCCATGCCCTTTTCGAGCTTGCCCGAATAGATCCGGCAGAACGTGAGCGATCCAACGTGCGGGAAGCTCATGATCTTGAAGGCTATCATCGACAAAGGTTCGGCGTCGTCCGGCTTGCGCAGCATGTCGCTGCCGTCCTTCGGATTGATACCTTTGTAGGCTTCACGATCGAGCGGCGACGGCAGGAAGTCGACGACGGCGTCGAGCAGCGGCTGCACGCCCTTGTGCTTGAACGCCGACCCGCACATCATTGGATAGAAAGCGCGAGTGACCGTCGCCTTACGGATCAGGCGGCGAAGCGTCGCCAGATCGGGCTCTTTCCCATCGAGGTATTCGGCCAAAACGTCGTCGTCCATTTCGACGGCGGCTTCGATCATCGCAGCGCGGTATTCCTTGGCCTTGTCGAGCAGATCCGCAGGGATCTCGCCGATCGCCATCTTTGCGTCTTTGCCATCACCGTCCCAGGTAATGCTATTCATTTCGAGCAAATCGATCACGCCCTTGAAGTCGCCTTCAGCGCCGATCGGCAGCTGAATCGGCACAGCGCGCGCGCCCAACTTATCCTTAATGTCGGCGAGGCACATGTAGAAATCGGCACCGGTCTTGTCCATTTTGTTGGAGAAGATGATGCGCGGAACATTGTATTTGTCGCCCTGACGCCAGACGGTTTCGGTCTGCGGCTCGACGCCTTGGTTCGAATCAAGCACGCAAACGGCACCGTCGAGCACGCGCAGCGAACGCTCGACTTCGATGGTGAAGTCGACGTGACCGGGGGTGTCGATGATGTTCAGGCGGCGCTTCTTGCCGTCGCGGCTTTCCCAGAAGCAGGTGGTCGCAGCCGATGTGATCGTGATCCCGCGCTCGGCTTCCTGCTCCATGAAGTCCATGGTGGCGGCACCGTCGTGAACTTCACCGATCTTGTGCGACTTGCCCGTGTAGTAGAGAATACGTTCGGTGGTCGTGGTTTTACCGGCGTCGATGTGCGCCATGATACCGAAGTTGCGGTAATCTTTCAGGTCGTATTGGCGGGCCATTTCAGTGCCTCGAAAAAGTTCTCTAACTGCGCATCAGTTGCATTTGGCAACCGCGCGCCGCGTTTAAGTTGCCAATGAAACAGCGGCGCAGCACGTGCGTCCTGCCAGTTCCGGTGGCTGCTACGCAGTTACCAGCGATAGTGCGAGAAGGCGCGGTTGGCTTCCGCCATCTTGTGCGTATCTTCACGCTTCTTGACGGCGGTGCCGCGATTGTTCGCTGCATCGAGCAACTCGGCCGACAAACGCTCTTCCATCGTGTTTTCGTTGCGCGCGCGCGCAGCGGTGATGATCCAACGGATCGCGAGTGCTTGGCGACGGTCGGTCCGCACGTCGACCGGCACCTGATATGTGGCACCACCGACGCGCCGCGAGCGCACCTCGACGGCAGGCGCGACGTTCTCGAGTGCCTGATGGAACATCTGCAGCGGATCTGCCTTACCTTTCGTCTGCACGCGGTCGAGCGCGCCATAGACGATCGATTCAGCAACCGACTTCTTACCTTCGTACATGATGCTGTTCATGAACTTCGACAGCACGAGATCACCGAACTTCGGGTCCGGGTTGACGACGCGTTTGGTAGCAGCGTGGCGGCGAGACATTCTATAACCCTTCAGTTCCAAACCGGCTGTGAAAGACCTCGGGCACCGTGGGGTGCATCAAGACGACCTTCGCAACGCTCAGATCACTTCGGACGTTTCGCGCCGTACTTCGAACGACGCTGGCGGCGGGCGGCAACGCCCTGCGTATCGAGAACGCCGCGGATGATGTGGTAACGGACGCCGGGAAGATCTTTGACGCGACCACCACGGATCATGACGACCGAATGTTCTTGCAGATTGTGGCCTTCGCCGGGAATATAACCAATGACTTCGAAGCCATTGGTCAGACGGATCTTGGCAACCTTGCGAAGCGCCGAGTTCGGCTTCTTCGGTGTCGTTGTATAAACACGCGTACACACACCGCGCTTCTGCGGACATGCCTGCATGTGACGCGACTTCTCGCGATAAATCTTTGGCGTGCGCGCCTTACGGATCAACTGTTGGATTGTCGGCATTCGACCAATTCCACATCAGGCTCACCCACCATGTTGAAATGGCAAAGGCGAGCGACAAACCATTCAGGCCGAGCCGCTGGGATAAATCCCGCTTCTCAGCCCACCAACCAGAGGACCAATGCAGCAAAACTGCCGAGGTCATGGCTTCCAATTTTGCACCTGCGTCAACTTCCGACAGTGTTTAGGGACGCGCTTTGGATCGACCGACGAAGGAACACATGATTTAATACATGATGTTCGCGTCAGGTCAGTCCACGCCGGAAAGTCCCTACGACCTACCGTGAGAGTTAGCGGCAAACTATACGTCAGTTACCCCCGCGTCAACCGTACAAGTCGACCTTCGGCGAAATTATTCCAATACCGGTTATTGATATGAAGTTCAGATGCTTACCGAAAATATGCGCCCGCTGAACGATTGATTTTAACTTTTGCCGGCGACTATGAACTGCGGCAAACGCGCCCACTTTCGAGGATGGCGCTCACGATTAACCCTTGCGCTCGATGCCGCACGGGTTCAGATTTTGGCCTTCGCGCCCCTTTGCTCAGGCGCGGGGCGCGCCGAGCAAGGCGGAGCGTTGTGTGCCCCGCCTTTTCTCCAACCTGTCGCCTGAGCCGTCAGGAGCACGCCATGGGAGACAAGGTCGCGGGTGACAAGACAACGGGTCCGGTCGAGGACCTTGTAGCAGCGGGCGCGAATGCGGATGCCATCCCCGTAAAGCGCGGTGCTCGATGTATCGCGCTGGTGGGACCGTACCTTTCGGGCAAGACAACACTGCTCGAAGCTTTGCTGGCGCGTACAGGCGCGATAAGTCGGCCCGGAACCATTGTCGAACAGTCGACCGTCGGCGATGCGAGCGCCGAGGCGCGCGCGCACGCAATGAGCGTCGAGATGAATATTGCCGAAACGACCTATCTCGGGGATGCATTCACCTTTCTGGATTTGCCCGGCTCGATAGAATTTCAGGCGGAGGGGTTGGCGGTTTTGCCCGTCGTGGACCTGGCGGTTGTCGTCTGCGAACCCGACCCGCGTCGTGTCCCCGCCCTGCAGATCATACTGAAATCATTGGCCAGCCAGAATATTCCACACGTACTTTTTCTCAATAAAATCGACGCCTTCGAGACGCCGGTGCGCGAGATTATTCCAATGTTGCAGCCCGCTAGCACTCGACCTCTGGTGCTCCGCCAGGTCCCGATCTGGACCGACGGCAAGGCGACGGGCTTCGTCGACCTCGCCTTGGAGCGCGCCTTCAACTACCGCGCCAACGCTGCATCCGAGGCCATCGACCGGCCCGACGCCATGCGGGCGCGCGCAGCCGAAGCGCGCTATCAAATGCTCGAGCAGATCGCCGATTTCGACGACGCGCTGATGGAGCAATTACTCAACGATCTGCCGCCCGAGCGGCAACAGGTATTCGACGATCTGGCGCGAGAACTGCGCGAGGGGCTGATCTGCCCGGTCCTGCTCGGTTCGGCGCAAAACGGTAACGGCATCGTGCGTCTTTTGAAAGTTCTGCGGCACGAGGCACCGTTCGTGGCGGCGACACGCGACCGGCTTGGGCTCGGCGACACGGGCACCACGGCCCAGATGCTCAAAACGATACACTCGCCACACGGCGGCAAGATCAGCATTGCGCGGATACTGTCTGGTGAGATCGGCGAGGGAAGCACCTTGAGAGGGGTAAAAGCGGAACAACGCGTCGCGGGCGTCGTCTCCATGCTGGGAGAGACGATCCGGAAGCGGAAGTCCGCGCAGACTGGGGAGACGGTCGGACTTGCGCGGCTGGAGGGCATATCGGCGGGGGAGACGGTAACTGTCGGCAAACAACCCGCCAAACAACTCGTGCGACCCGCCGTGCCGGAGCCCGTCTTTGGACAGGCGATCGAACTTGCCAATCGCAACGACGACGTCAAGCTCTCCGCAGCGTTCGCAAAACTCATGGAGGAAGACTCGGGACTGCATCTCCAACACGAGGCTGCGAGCCAACAGATGGTCCTGTGGGGCCAGGGCGAAATGCATATCCGCGTGACCCTGGAGCGGTTGAAACGCAAGTACGGCATCGACGCGCAGGTCAAGCCGCGCCGCGTCGCCTATAAGGAGACGATCCGTAAAGGCACAGAAATTCGCGGCCGGCATAAAAAGCAGTCGGGCGGCCATGGGCAATTCGGCGACGTGGTGCTCGACATCAAACCATTGCCGCGCGGCGGCGGCATCCAATTTGGCGACAAGATCCACGGCGGGACCGTACCGAAACAATACATTCCCTCGGTCGAAATCGGCGTCAAAGACTACCTCTCGGCCGGCCCGCTGGGCTTTCCCGTGGTCGACGTGGCGGTCACGTTGCTGGATGGATCGTACCATTCCGTCGACAGCTCCGACATGGCGTTCCGGCAGGCCGGGCGATTGGCGATGAGTGAAGGCTTGCCGAGTTGTCAGCCGATATTGCTGGAACCCGTGATGGCGGTGAGTGTGGCGGCACCTTCCGATGCGACGGCGCGGGTTAACGCGATCATCGCCCAGCGCCGCGGACAGATCCTGGGCTTCGACGCCCGTGAAGGCTGGCCGGGATGGGATACGGTGGAGGCGCACATACCCGAGAACGAGATGGCCGATCTGATTGTCGAGCTTCGAAGCGCCACCGCCGGCGTCGGAACGTTTTCAGCGCAGTTCCATCATCTTGCTGAGCTGAACGGGAGGCTGGCAGACCAAGTTATCGCGGAACGATCGAGACATTGACGCCGAACGAGCGAAACCTGCGGCTTGCTTGCCACAGTCGCGTCGGCGCATGTTAGTGGCCGGATGTCCGCACACGAATTATCGCGTAAGGCTTCTCGACTTTGCCGGATACGGACAATAGGGTCCGGCAACTTCCAGGCAGTCTAAATGTGCCGCACTTCCGGACGCGAGAATTGATTTTTGCGACAGCGGCAATCGATAAGCTGGACAACAGCTCAGCGTCGTTCAAGGCGTACTCCAGCATTGAGGCAGTGACACGCCTTCATAATGGACCTCGGCTTGGAACGCAGCACGTAAAGACTCCACGATCGTTGTGGAGCACTGCAAAATTGCTCGTCGCGGCTACAATCTGCATCGGGCGCGATCAGAAGCCTTCCGCGGGCATGGCATTCGCGACAAAAATTCTTCGCGACCCCATCGGCATCGCAGACTGGCTCGAATTCATTCGCGAGCACACGGACAAACACGAGGTTTCAGCGGTCAACAGTCGGCTCCTACGCAAACCGCAACGAAACTACGGTGTCAGTGGTCGCACTGTCCGCCAGCGAGTCGGCGTGCTCATCACGCACTACTCGATAGCCGAAACTCTATTTTCGCAAGAGACCAATCGCACGCTGCTCGGCGATGGCGAAATTTCCATTGGCGGCATCGCCGCGCGCGATACTTTTTTCGAACTTTGGCTCGGCTCATCCATGCCATACGGCCAGAAACAAGAGGGCGAACTTACGGTCTGGCTGACGAATAGCGACGGCATCTCGCTCGCGCGCATGGCGTTCTCGATAGGTGTCGACGCCGAGGGCCGGAGCACCATCCTGATCGGCGGATTGCAGGGCTTGCCAGCCGGCGTCGACAAGAAAGTCATCGTCGCTGCCACCCGCACGATGTCGGGGTTACGCCCCAAAGACGCCGTCCTGGTCGGCGTGCAGGCGGTGGCGAAAGCACTGGGGATAGAGCGCATTCTAGCTGTATCGAGCGGCACCCACGTGCTGGCGACAGAATGGCTTCTGAGCGACAGTGTCATCCACCGTGACTATGACAGCTTCTGGAAAGAACGCGGTGGCGTGCCGGAAGCCGGTATCGGGTTCGCGCTCCCGCAACCGGACTATATCGAACGCGCGCGCATCGCAGCCAATCCGCGACTGATCGATACCCATCGGGCGACGCTGACCAGAAAAGTGCTCGCGTCACTCGAACGTACTTGTATCGTTCACGGCTGAAGTCGACGGCCCTCCGGCTGTGGATAAGGCGTATAACTTATTGCTGGAAGCAATCGCCCCGCGTCGAGAGGGCGAATCGTTTTATAAGTCGAGATCACCCTATCGATCGGGATCCTCGCCAATCGCCATGAAATTTCCGCCCTCATTGCTGGACGAGATCAGGGCTCGCCTGCCGGTGAGCCAGGTGGTGTCGCGCAAGGTCGCGTTGAAGAAATCCGGTCGCGAGTATCGGGGGCTGTCACCGTTCAAGACCGAGAAGTCGCCGTCGTTCTTCGTCAACGACCAGAAGGGCTTCTATCATTGCTTCGCGTCGAGCGAGCACGGCGACATCTTCAAGTTCGTCATGGCGACGGAGGGGCTGACGTTTCCCGAGGCGGTCGAGCGGTTGGCTGCCGAAGCCGGCGTGCCGATGCCCAAGTTTGAGCCGCGAACGCCGGAACTGGCGCACCGTATTCAAGTCGAAGAGGATAGCCGGTCCCGACTCTACGCGATACTTGCAGCGTCGCAGAGCTTTTTTGTCGATCAGTTGCGGGGATCTGGCGGTAGCGTCGCGCGCCGCTATATCGAAGAAAAGCGCGGACTGAGTCGCGAAACGATCGACGGGTTTGGACTGGGCTTCGCGCCGGCAAGCCGTACGGCGCTGAAAGATCACTTGGCCGGGCTGGGCTTTCGCCCCGACGAAATGATCACGTCGGGGATGCTGATCGGCGGCGACGACATTCCGACACCCTATGATAGGTTCCGCGCGCGGGTAATGTTTCCGATCGCCGATCTGAAAGGACGCGTCATTGCGTTCGGCGGTCGCGCGCTGGAAGCGGACGTCCCGGCCAAATATCTCAATTCGCCGGAGACGCCGCTGTTTCATAAAGGCTCGGTGCTGTTCAACGCGGCGCGAGCGCGGCCCTTGGCGCATACCAAATCGCGCATCGTGGTCGTCGAAGGCTACATGGATGTCGTGGCCCTTACCGAAGGCGGCTTCGGCGAGGCCGTGGCACCGCTCGGGACGGCACTGACCGACGATCAGGTGCGGCTGCTTTGGCGGATGGCCGACGAGCCGATCCTGTGTTTTGACGGCGATAGCGCCGGCCAAAAGGCGGCCTTCCGCGCGATCGAGACGGTGATGCCCTACCTGAAGCCGGGCGTGAGCATGCGGTTTGCGTTCCTACCCGATGGTCTCGACCCCGACGATCTCATCCGGCAGAACGGGCCGGCTGCCATGGAAGCGTGCCTGTCGCGCACGCGCTCGCTCGTCGACGTGATGTGGGATCGCGAGTGGGCGTCTGGCGATTGGTCGACACCGGAGCGGCGCGCGCAGCTGGAACTACAGCTCAGCACACTGATCGCCCGCATCGAAGACGCCAGCGTGCGCGGACAGTACGAAAAGGAAATCCGGGACCGGCTGTACAAGGCCTGGGGTGCTCAACGGCGTCCCGAGGCCGGCAAGGGCAACACCTATCAGGTCAGAAACGCGGGATTTGGCGGGCCACAACGCGCCAGCGGTTTTCGCACAGGCGGGGCAGGCGGCAAATTTCGCGGCGGGGGTCAGTTCGGGCTGCCGATGCGGCAACCCGCCAGCCAAAGCCTGCGCCAGAGCCGTTTGGCCTCCGGCACCTCCGGCGTGCCGCAGCGTGAGGCAGTGATCATGCTGACGCTGCTGAACCACCCCTGGCTCATTGCTCAACGGTGCGAGGATATTGCCGACCTCGAGTTCAGCCACCGACCGCTGATCGCTTTGAAGGCAGCTATGCTCGAGATTGCGACGGAAAATTCTAATTCGTCATTAGAACCCCTTGACACCCTGGCGCTGCAAGCCCAGTTGCGAGAGGTGGGCTTGGACGGCGTGGTAGATCAAATTGCACGCTCCGTGACGCATGGCGGCGACAGGTTTGCGAGCGCGGCTGCCGATCCTTCGGTTGTAGAGAACGGCTGGTTGCACGCTATGATGTTGCATCGTCGTCATGGCGAGTTGCAGCGAGCTCTCGCGGAGGCCGAAAAGGCGTGGCAGGCAGAGCAGTCGGAGGAGAACGAAAGTCGGATTGCAGAACTCAAAGCCCTTCAAGGACAGCGGCTGGATATGGATGCTGGCTGAATTTTACATCCGATCCGCGACTCCGTGCCCTGAAATCAGAATCAATCGGTAGCTTGGAAAAATTTGTACCGCAAAATTTGTGTTGTACGACAACGTCTGTATATAGCATTGATCGCGTGGCTTCATGCGAGGTGCCCGACCCGGTGCCTCCCACTGGCTATGGTCCAGTCCATAGTTGTGAAACTGCGGCGTGATTATTCGACTTTGCGAATTTCGCAGAAATTGAACCGACGCATTCAGCGTCGACGCATATAGCGGCACAAGCCGCGGTGGAACACGCGGCAAAAACCGCATCGGACGAACGGAGCACGCACAAGCATGGCGAAAGCGGCGGCAAAGACAGCATCCAAGCTCAATCCAAAGGATGACGATCAAGCTGGCAAGGACGCCGAAGCTCCGGAGAAGGATTCACCGATCCTCGATCTCTCCGATGCTGCCGTCAAAAAGCTGATCAAGGCTGCAAAGGTACGCGGCTACGTGACCTTCGATGCGCTCAACGCCGTTCTGCCACAAGGCGAAACGTCGTCGGAAGCAATCGAAGACGTCATGTCGATGCTTTCTGACATGGGCATCACCGTCGTCGACAACGAGGAAGCCGAGGAAAGCGCCGCACCCGCCGAGGTCGATGAACCCGCCGAAGAAGAAGAACGCTCGGTCACCGCGCAGAGCTTGCCAGTCAAATCCGAAACGCGTTCGGAGCCGGGCGACCGCACGGACGACCCAGTGCGTATGTATCTGCGCGACATGGGGTCGGTGGAACTGCTGTCGCGCGAGGGCGAGATCGCCATCGCCAAGCGCATCGAGGCCGGTCGCGAAGCGATGATCGCGGGCCTCTGCGAAAGCCCGCTGACGTTCCAGGCCATCATCATCTGGCGCGAGGAACTGCTCGAATCTAAAATTCTGCTGCGCGACATCATCGATCTGGAAGCGACGTACGAAGGGCCGGAAGCCAAAAACGCTCCGATCCAGGTGCACGAGCCGGGCAGTCCCGGCGCCCCGGGGAGCCATCATCGCCAGTTCGGTCAGCCGGCACCTGCACCCGCGCCCAAACCGGTCGAGATGGGACCCGATGGCGAACCGTTGCCCGCCGGCGATGCGGACGACGAGGACGATTACGAAAACGCCATGTCGCTCGCCGCGATGGAAGCGGAACTGAAGCCAAAGGTGCTGGAAACCTTCGACAACATCGCGCAGACATACAAAAAACTGCGCAAGATGCAGGACAAGCGCGTCGAGATGCAGGTGGCGAGCGAGCAGGTCTCGCGCCAGCAGCAGAAGGGTTACGAGAAGATCCGCGACGAGATCATCGTCGATGTGAAGTCACTGTCGCTCAACAACGCGCGTATCGAAAGTCTCGTTGAACAACTCTACGCCATCAACAAGCGTCTCGTGCAACTCGAGGGCCGGCTAATGCGCACGGCTGACAGCTACGGCGTCGCGCGCTCGGACTTCATCGACGAATACTTCGGCAACGAACTCGATCAGACTTGGGTCGAGCGGATGGAAAAATCCGGTCGCAAGGGTTGGGCCAGCTTCATCAAGCAGGAGCGGACGGAAGTCGATCGCCTGCGCACCGAGATCCACACGCTGGCGACCGAAACGGGTCTCGAAATCCCCGAGTTCCGGCGCATCGTCAAGCACGTGCAGAAGGGTGAGCGCGAAGCCCGCCAAGCCAAGAAAGAAATGGTCGAGGCCAACCTGCGTCTCGTGATCTCGATCGCCAAGAAATACACCAATCGTGGCCTGCAGTTCCTCGATCTCATTCAAGAGGGCAACATCGGCCTGATGAAAGCGGTCGACAAATTCGAGTATCGGCGCGGCTACAAGTTCTCCACATACGCGACGTGGTGGATCCGGCAGGCGATCACGCGCAGTATTGCCGATCAGGCGCGCACCATTCGTATCCCCGTGCACATGATCGAGACGATCAACAAGATCGTCCGCACATCGCGCCAGATGCTCCATGAAATCGGTCGCGAACCGACGCCGGAAGAACTGGCCGAGAAACTCGCCATGCCACTCGAAAAAGTGCGCAAGGTGTTGAAGATCGCGAAGGAGCCAATCAGCCTCGAAACGCCGATCGGCGATGAGGAGGACAGCCATCTCGGCGACTTCATCGAGGACAAGAATGCGCTGCTGCCGATCGAGGCGGCCATCCAGTCGAACTTGCGCGAAACAACGACGCGCGTGCTCGCCTCGCTGACGCCGCGTGAGGAACGCGTTCTGCGCATGCGCTTCGGCATCGGCATGAACACCGACCACACGCTGGAAGAAGTCGGCCAGCAGTTCAGCGTGACGCGCGAACGCATCCGTCAGATCGAAGCGAAGGCGCTCAGGAAGCTGAAGCATCCGAGCCGAAGCCGGAAGCTGCGGAGTTTCTTGGATAATTGAAAGGCTAACTTCATGCAGCCGGGCGCCGCTCTGCATTCAGTTCAATCAAGACAAAATCGCTGCACAAAATTGCTGCGGTTTGTCGCTTCACCTGCATGACAAGCGCGTTGGAAACACCCGTTTTCGTTGCGACCAACACCATATCCTGATTTGCCGGAAGCAAGTTCCACAAGGAACTCCTTTGCGAATGTGCGTCTTCCATTGTCCCGGCAATAAATTCGAGTACGCCATTGGCGCGCTGCATCGCGCGCTGATAGGATAGGAACAAATCGTGATGCCGATCAAGTTCGGCAATATTTTCTACGCACATCATGCAATCTTTTGCAGCAATCATTGCTAACATTAGATAGTCCGCCTTGCGCTTGGCTGCGTCCACGAAACTTAGCGTGTCAGCAACAGGTTCAAGTATCGCGATGTCGCCCACAAATCCGCCCTCTTAACGCCCCATTTACCTTGAGGTGCCACGAGTCGCATCAGATTCCAATTGGAAAGTGAGTGGTTTTCACTTGTTCACTGATTGATTTGCAAGTAGTGTCGCCTGGTGGGTAGTTTGCACCTCGGCACGCGCCCAATAATCAGTGGGGGATTTACGAGGATTGAATCCAGATGACCAAACAAACCAAGCAGCTATCATTCGTTGTCGATGCGGAGACAATCGCTCTGTTAGAGTCGTTGAAACGCGACTTAAAAGCGCCGACCACGGCGTCTGTGTTGCGTAAAGCGCTCGCGCTGACGCGGCTAGCCGTCGAGCAGGTAAAAGATGAAAACCACCAAATTACAGATCCTTCGGGCACCATCACGCTGCGTGCTAAGAAAGATGCTCCCGGTACGCGAGAAACATCGGTGATGTTGCGAGGGTAAATGTCGGAACCCGGAAGCGATCGAACGGTATCGCTCGATGAAGAGGAGGGGCGCATCCATTTGGATCCGCCCCTTCATGTCGTCGTCGCCACCGAAATCTTGAAGTTATTTCGTTGGTCGTTGAGAGGTACGCTAGTTTTTGTAGCGCTGATGGCTGCGGTCGACGCGTTTTTCATCCATCAAAAAATCATTACACCGGAACAGCGCCTCATGACCGGCAGCATCGTGCTCACGTTCGTCACCGCGACAGTCGTGCAAGTTGGTGCGGCGCTGGCTGCCATCGTTTTCGCCGTCTTCAAACACGACAAAATAACCGAATAGCCGCCTCCGTTACTTCTTCCGGAACTGATCGAGGCTGACGACTTTGGCGCTGTCGTTGGCGGTTTCGACGAGGCGGGGGCCTGACTTCGCAGGCGGTATGGTAGCCGGCGTGTCGTCGCCGTTGCGATCGACATTACGATCCTTGGCTCCACTGTCGGCAAAGTCACTGGCGCGGGCAGCATCATCAGCCGTCTGATCCGCAGTCCGTGCGTCGCCGACGACCTCGGGTTTTTTCCGTTGCGTTTTCTTGCGCTCGGTTTGTGGCCGTTCGCCACGTTCGCCTTGGGTCTTGCCGGAGGCGCGGCCGGCGCGACCTCCCGATATGCCGACGACTTCACCTGTGTGTGGCGCGCGTCCATCAGCGGCTTCGTCGAACTGCAGTCCATAAGGCACGCTCGGATCGAAGAACATGCGGACCGCCGAAAACGGCACGAGCAATCGCTCACGAATGCCGTCAAACGTCAGCTTGACTTCGAACCTGTCGGCCTGAACGAACAGGTCCCAGAACCTGTGCTGCAACACGATCGTCATCTCGGTCGGATACTTCTGCAGCAGCCGCGGCGCGATCGACACGCCAGGGGCCAGCGTGTTGAACGAGATGTAAAAATGATGCTCGCCCGGCAGGCCGGATTCGGCAACCTTGGTCAGCACGGTGCGCATGACGCTGCGTTGCGCATCGCGCAGCGCTTCGTGCAAGAGCGTGTCATAATCGATCTGCCGCTCTTCGGTCATTGGAAGCAAAGCCAGTTGAGGGAGCCGAGCCAATTCGTCTGTGGACTCGCCATACACCATGTTTACGACGCACAGCAAGTGCGAGCAGGAAGTAGGACATGCCGGACTATGTCACGCAGGACTATCACGCTGGGCTATGTCACCCGACGACGCGTTACCGCTTAGCAACCACCGCCGAGAAATTAAGTAGGGGGCTTCTGTTGCCAGGTGCCCCCCGAACCCCGCCTAACGCCGCAAAGCGTCAGGGCTTAGATCGAGGACTGGCACTGCATCACGCAGCGACAGCGACCTCTGCATAGTTGTCATTAGCAACTATAAGTTTGACCCGATAACGGCGGTATCATGCCGGGCAAAAGAGTACCCTTTACACCCTCGTCGATCCTATTTCGCCCCCATGCTAGCCGCACGTTCCAACGCCTCTAAGGCGACGTCGGCCATCACGTGCGGACTAAAAGTTGGTGGAGGCGCCGGGTACCGCCCCCGGGTCCGATAGGCTTATTACGATATCCGTTTATCACCATAGCCGGATTGCTCCGGCGCAAGTTATATAGGCGCGTTCGCAGCGATTGCAAAGGACAGCTCGGTGGCCGGCGAAGAAAACATGACTGACGCTGCAGCGCTGCCCACCTCGGTCCCAACCATCGACGGCACATCAGGAAGAGGCGGTGTGGTTGCGGGCGCGAGCGCACACAATCTTTCCCCCTACGACACCAAGACGAGGTGGCGTCCGTGGGCCGCTTTCGGCATGGTTGTGCTGATCAGTGTGGTCAGCGTCGGTATTGCCATCGGCGGTAGCCTTCTACTGATCCGGCTGAGCGGGCTTTCCGCCTCGGGTAGCCTCAAGACGGGCACGCCTCTGCTGTTCATGCTGACGGCGCAGTTCGCGATGATCGCTGGTGCATTATGGGCGGTGCGCCTCAAAGGTGACCGCATCGCCATCGCACTGGCGCTGAAGCAGCCCGCGGGCGGGGTTGCAACTTACGCCAAGGCGATGGCGGCGATGCTGGCCGTCGTCGCGATTTACACTGGCGTCAGCTATTTCATTGTCGGACACGACCCCAAAAACGACTTGGCCGAAATGGTCGACCTGTTTCGCGGCGCGTGGTGGCCGGTTGCGCTGCTGGTGATCGGCGTCGGTGCGCCGCTGTCCGAAGAACTACTGTTTCGCGGTTTTCTGCAGTCCGCTCTCGTGCCTTCACGTCTTGGGTACTGGGGTGCGTCGCTCGTCACGACGACGTTCTGGACGTCGCTGCACGCGGGTTATTCGCTCGTCGGATTGATCGAGGTCTTCGTGATCGGCATCGTTTTCGCCATCATTCTGCGACGTACCGGCAGTTTGTGGGTGACCATCGTCTGCCATGGTATCTACAATACCGGCATCGCACTGCTGTTGATTTTCGCTCCAAAAGATTGGCTCGGATTTTGACGACGGTTTCTTAGAACTTTCGACACCCTGCGAGGAAGACTTCAAAGACTGCAACGACTAGGGCGCGCGATGCATGCCGATCCAATACGGCACCAACAACAAGAAATTCCTTCCGGCAAAACAGAACTAGGGATAGATCGAATTGTGGACGCGGCCGGTACCTACCTCGGCGGTCTGGCGGAATCGGCGTAGAGTGACTGGATGAAAAACTATCTCGACCTGATGCGCCTCATACGCGACCACGGCACACAAAAAACTGACCGCACCGGCACGGGCACCCGCAGCATCTTTGGCCATCAGATTCGGTTTGACCTCGCTGCCGGGTTTCCGATGGTGACGACCAAGAAGTTGCACCTCAAGTCCATCGTGCATGAACTGCTGTGGTTTTTGGCCGGCGATACCAACGTCGCCTATCTCAAAGCCAACGGCGTCTCGATCTGGGATGATTGGGCCAATGCCGACGGCGAGCTCGGCCCGGTCTATGGCAAGCAGTGGCGCTCGTGGTCTGCTCCCGATGGCCGAACCATCGATCAGATCTCCGATGTCGTGCAGCAGATCAAAACCAACCCGGACAGTCGCCGCATGATCGTATCGGCGTGGAATCCAGCTGATATTCCGTCGATGGCGTTGGCACCCTGCCACTGCCTGTTCCAATTCTACGTCGCGAACGACAAGCTTTCGTGCCAACTGTATCAGCGCTCGGCCGACATCTTTCTCGGCGTGCCGTTCAACATTGCGAGTTATGCACTGCTTACGGTCATGATGGCCAAGGTGACGGGGTTGCGCCCCGGCGAGTTCGTGCACACGTTCGGCGACGCTCATCTTTATCTCAACCACCTAGAACAAGCGGATCTGCAGCTGTCCCGGGTGCCGCGTGCGCTGCCGCAGATCGAAATCACCCGCGATGTCACCTCGATCTTCGACTTCAAGTTCGACGATTTTCGCCTGATGGGCTACGATCCGTTGCCACACATCAAAGCCCCCGTGGCGGTATGACGTCAGCGCAGATTAATCATCCGGGCACAGGTGGACTCGTGTGCGCGTCTCTTCTAGCGTACCGTACTAGGTATCGCGGGGGCGAGAATGTTCAAGTCGGTAGTTTTCGTAGTTAGCTGCGCTACAGTGGTTGCGTTGGTCGCGGGCTGCGCCACGATCACTAAAGGCACGACGCAGGCAATCACGCTCGACACACCTGGCGCCGCCGGGTCTCAGTGCACCCTGACATCATCGACAGTGGGCAAAATGAGCGTCATAACGCCCGCTACCATTACGCTCGACAAGGGCCAGGACAACATCAAGGTCTCGTGCAAGAAGGAATGCTATTCTGAGGGAGTTGGCATTATCAGCTCCAACGTCGAGGGAATGGCGGCGGGCAATATCCTCGTCGGTGGGGTCATCGGACTTGGCATTGACGCGGCCAGCGGTGCCATGAACAAGTATTCCGAACAAAATCAGATCGCCATGGTGCCGATGCCGGGTTGCAAGGCTAAGGCCTGAGGCCACTCAACCGATAGGATGCACATGCCGGCGATCGTCTGCCTCATCGTCGCCGTGGCCGACAACGGCGTGATCGGACGTGGCGGCACAATGCCCTGGCACCTGGCGTCGGAGCTCAAATATTTCCGACGGCGCACGCTCGGCAAACCCGTCATCATGGGCCGCAAGACGTTTCAGGCGATCGGCAAGCCACTGCCCGGTCGTGACAACATCGTCATCACGCGTGACGCGGAGTTCAAGGCCGCTGGCACAATGGTCGTGGCCTCGCTCGCGGCGGCACTGGCGGCCGGTCGAGTTGCAGCAGCCGCGTCGGGGGCATCAGAGATCATGGTTATCGGCGGTGCTGACATCTACCGGCAGGCATTGGCCTCCGCCGACCGCGTTTATCTCACACGGATCCATATTCAGCCTGAGGGCGATACGGTCTTTTCGCCTCTCGATGCCGGATATTGGAGGCTGACCAACGAAAGTCCTCTCCCGCAAAGCGAAGCTGAACGCCCTCTTGCCACGGTGTTCGTCTACGACCGGATCAAGACGTCCACGGCCACCACTTGAAAGTCTTGGCCGGCACCCAATCTGCTCACCACGCAATTGCGCCTTGGCGCGAGTGTAGCCTATAAGCACGCACTGCGGCTTGCCGTGCACTGGTCTCTCCGGGGAGCGGACCGGTTCCGCCACGAGCGATCTACGAACGACAAGTGCTGCACAAATCCTCAAACGACGTCCCGCAGAAGGTTGAATATCGATGCCTTGGAGCAACCAGAGTGGTGGTGGAAACGGCGGAGGCGGCGGCCCTTGGGGGAGCGGCGGTGGCGACAACAAAGGTGGCGGCGGGCCATGGGGTCAAGGGCCCAACAAGGGTGGCTCCGGGGGCAATCAATCACCCGATCTCGAAGATCTGTTGAAGCGCAGCCAGGAAAAGCTCCGTCGCGTCATGCCCGGCTCTGGCGGCGGCGGTGGTGGCCAAGGCGGTTTGCCGAACTCAGTCATTTTCCTCGGCGGCATGGTACTGGCCGTGCTGTTCGGCATCTGGGCGTTTACGTTCCGGGTCAATCCGGATCAGGTCGGCATCGTCATGCAGTTCGGCAAATATGTGCGCCGCGCCGATCCGGGTTGGCATTTGAAGTTGCCGCCGCCGATCGAGGAAGTGATGTACCCGACCGTCACGCGTCAAAACGTGCTTGAAATCGGGCGGCGATCCAGCGACCGCAGCCGATACACCACGGCCGCACGCGACGTGCCGGAAGAGAGCCAGATGCTGACTGGCGATGAAAACATTGTCGACATCGACTTCGTGGTTCGCTGGTCGATCAAGCCCGAGAAGGTTCAGGACTTCCTGTTCAATATCGAGAAGCCGGAAACCACTGTCAAAGAAGTCGCCGAAAGTGTCATGCGCGAGGTGGTCGGCCAGTCCAATATTCAACCGATCTTGACCGAAGCACGCCAGAAGACCGAACAGGATGTACAGAAACTGATGCAGAGCGTGCTCGATTATTATGGCTCGGGTATCCGCATCGATCAGGTTCAGTTGCAAAAAGTCGATCCGCCGGAGCAGGTGATCGACGCGTTCCGGGACGTTCAGGCCGCGCGCGCCGACAAGGAAAAACTGCAGAACGAGGCTGTTACCTACGCCAACAAGGTGGTGCCGGAAGCGCATGGTGATGCCGAGCGCATTCTACAGGCCGCAGAAGGTTACAAGCAGCAGACCGTGGCGGAAGCCAACGGTCAGGCCGCGCGATTCCTCAAGGTCTACGAGGAATATAAAAAGGCTCCGGACGTGACGCGTCAACGTATCTATCTCGAGACGATGGAGAAGGTGCTGTCGCAGAGCGAAACCATCATTCTCGACCAGAAGGGCGGGCAGGGCGTCGTGCCGTTTCTGCCGCTCGATCAACTGCAGCCTAAGCGCTAAGGGAGGCTTTCAACATGCGGTCATTTCTCGCCTTCCTGATGGTCCTGCTCGGTCTTGCGACCTTGGGCGCGTACCTGTCGTTCTTTGTGGTGCAACAGAACCAGCAGGCGCTGCTGCTGGCGGTCGGCAAGCCGATCGGGATCATTGACCAGCCGGGCCTGCACTGGAAAATACCGCTCTATCAGACCGTTGAATATTTCGACAAACGCATCCTCGATCTGGAGAGCAAGCCGCAGGAGATCACGGCATCGGATCAGAAGCGACTGGTTGTCGATGCGTTCGCGCGTTACCGCATCACCGATCCGCTGAAGTTCTTCCAGGCGATCCAGAACGAAACGGGCGTGCGGCGCACGCTGGGTCCGATCATGGACTCGGCGATGCGGCGCGTGCTGGGTGGCGCGACCTTCCAGGAACTCGTGCGTGACAAGCGCGAGGATCTCATGAAGCGTATCGCCAAGCAGGTGAACGAGGAAGGCAAGGCGCTCGGCCTCGAAGTGGTGGACGTCCGCATCAAACGCGCCGATCTGCCGCCGCAGAACTCCAAGAGCGTATTCGACCGCATGCGCGCAGAACGTCAACGGGAAGCCGCCGACTGGCGGGCGCAGGGCACGGGTGAAGCCAACCGTATCCGTGCCACCGCCGACCGGGAAGCGACCGTCATCAAGGCGGACGCGACGCGCAAAAGCGATCTGCTGCGCGGCGACGGCGAGGCGGAGCGTAACCGCGTGTTTGCCGATGCCTACGGCAAGGATGTCGATTTTTTCCGCTTCTACCGCAACATGCAAGCCTACGAAGCGGGCATCAAACCCGGCACGAAAATGCTGTTGTCTCCCGACAGCGACTTCATGCGCTACCTGACGAGTGCGACAGGCGCGCCCCGCCCGAAATGAATGATCTGTTGGTGGGGCTAGGCCTCGTGCTGGTGGTGGAGGGTCTGTTGTGGGCCGCCTTCCCCAGCGCCGGACGGTATATGCTGGAGGTCGCCACGCAAACGCCCGAACCGTCGCTACGCATCGGCGGGGCGGTCGCCATGGTGTTGGGAGTCGCGGTGGTGTGGCTGGTGCGGGGATAGGGCTTTTACGCGCGCGTCCGGCTTAGTGCGTGTGAGTGTCCAATTGCCCCGGCGTTGCCACAGGTGCATTGTACGTTACCCGCACGATGACGATTTCCGGAGACATCCCCCGATGCCGCGTTCCTTCCTGCCAGTGGTCCGGCGCTTACCAGAGGTTCGCAAACCAGTGGTCCTCAAGTGGTCCAGTCTCGCGCTGCTGGGCCGAGCCGGCGCAATGGCTCTGGCGGTGACGATGACGTTTACGGCTTTCGATACGCGAACCGTTCGCGCCGCAGGCCCGGTGTCGGTAGCGCCGGTCGCGGAGAAGCTGATCGACGCGGTGGTCAACATCTCGACCAGCCAGACGATCAAGGGTGCCGAAGGCGTACCCCTGCCGCGAGTGCCTAAAGGGTCGCCGTTCGAAGAATTCTTCGACGATTTCTTCAACAAAAAGGGCAGCAGCGACGACCGCAAGGCGTCCTCGCTCGGGTCGGGTTTCGTGATCGATGCCCAAGAGGGCATCATCGTCACCAACAATCACGTCATCGACGGCGCCGACGAAATCATCGCCAACTTCAACGACGGCACAAAACTCAAGGCCGAACTCATCGGCAAGGACCCCAAGGCCGATCTGGCGGTGCTTCGGGTCAAGCCGGGCAAAAAACCGCTGGCGGCGGTGCCGTTCGGCTCATCAACCAAACTCAAGACTGGCGACTGGGTGATGGCCATCGGTAACCCGTTCGGCCTCGGCGGATC
>JANYHG010000135.1 GCA_025359165.1 Hyphomicrobiaceae bacterium | reverse complement strand
CTTCGCACCACGCTCGAACGAGGACACATGGCCTCGAACCCCTGAAGCGTTTGATCAACGCGGACGGCTTTTTTCGAGCTGCTCCCCGGCGGCAAAACGGGACGTGGCGTCAAGCCACTGACCGATCACCCGACGTCACGTCCCGCCCCTGGTTTTGGGGGCCGGAACTGGTTAAAACCACACGGCTGATGCCGGTGTGGATGAAGGTGTTTGTGCCGAAACTGTAGGGTGCAATAGCGCAGCGTATTGCACCTGTGCAGGGTGACGTCGGTGTAATACGGCTGCGCCTATTACACCCTACGCGACGTGGCCGCTGTCGGGTGGGTTCACGCCAGCGAGCCGCATGCCATCTTGAAAGGGCCGGTGGTCAGGAGGGACGCGTCCCTCCTGTGGGGTTTGGGGCTCGCCCCGATCGCGCGGCAGCGCGAACGCGGTGCTCTGCGCCGAGGCGCTACCCAACAGAAAGAACTCAGATCTGGTGGTGTTGGGTCGCACGGCGTCGCTTGACCCAACCTGCATAAAATCATGCCGAAGGCGGCCGTAAGATCAGCTCAGCGCGACATTGGCGGCGCTTTCGGGGAGGTCTTCGCCGAAGCAACGCTGATAGAATTCGGCGACCAGTGGCCGCTCGAGCTCGTCGCATTTGTTGAGAAACGTCAGCCGGAACGCGAAGCCGATATTACCGAAGATCTCCGCGTTCTCGGCCCAGGTCATGACTGTGCGCGGGCTCATCACGGTCGACAAGTCGCCGTTGATGAACGCCGACCGCGTCAGATCCGCCACGCGGACCATATTCGACACCTGTTTCTTCTTGGCCTCGGTCTTGGCGAACGCTTTGACCTTCGCGAGCACGATCCGCGCCTCGTCGTCGTGCGGCAGATAGTTCAGCGTCGACACGATCGACCAGCGATCCATCTGACCCTGGTTGATCTGCTGCGTGCCGTGATAGAGGCCACTCGTATCACCGAGACCGATGGTGTTGGTGGTCGAGAACAACCGGAACGCCGGATGCGGCCGGATCACCTTGGCCTGATCGAGCAAGGTCAGCTTGCCCGAACTTTCGAGCACGCGCTGGATGACAAACATCACGTCTGGACGCCCGGCGTCGTACTCGTCGAACACGAGCGCAACGTTGTTCTGTAGCGCCCATGGCAGAATGCCCTCACGGAATTCCGTGATCTGCTTGCCGTCCTTGAGCACGATAGCGTCCTTGCCGACCAGATCGATGCGGCTGACGTGACTGTCCAGATTGACGCGCACGCACGGCCAATTGAGCCGTGCCGCGACCTGCTCGATGTGCGTCGATTTGCCGGTGCCATGATAGCCCTGCACCATCACGCGGCGATTGAATTTAAAGCCCGCGAGAATCGCCAATGTCACGTCGCGATTGAACAGGTAGTCCGGATCGAAATCCGGGACGTGTTCCGTCCTCTGGCTGTAAGCGGGCACATCGAGATCGCTCTCGAAGCCGAACGTTTTTTTGACGGACACAGTCGTATCCGGAAGGCCCGGTGCGCCCGACACAGCCGAAGCAGGAGCCGAAGAGGGAGCCGCAGAAGGAGCAGTCGCGCGCATGGAAATCTCGCAGTCCTCGTCGGGGGCGCGGCCGAACATGGCTCGCCAATGGAAAACCTGGGATGGATGTCTAGATGGTCGCGTCAGGGAACCGCCAGCTCAGACGTGGCCGGCACCCTTCAAAATGTTATAGGCTTGAATGATTTCGCGCAACGTATCCTCGGACCGCTTGTCGCCACCGTTGGCATCGGGATGATGCAGCTTCACCAATTCTTTGAACTTGGCTTTGATCTCAGCCTTGCCGGCCGTTTCCGGCAGGTTGAGCGTTTCGAGCGACTTACGCTCCAGCGGCCGCACATACTTTCGCGGCTCTGCGTCCGCACCCGCCTGCCGTTTGGCCCGGTAGGCGAAAAAACCATGCGGATCATTGAGTTTTTTGCCGCCGAGCGTATCTGGATCCGACGACTTCGCGCCCTTTGCGGTGCCGTGATCGAGCGCATCGGCACCCGTTTTCCACGTCGGGCGATGCCCGGTGGCAGCATCTTTCTGGAATTGCGCCACCTGCGTATCCGACATTCCGTCGAAATAATTGTAGTTGGCGTTATATTGCCGCACGTGATCGATGCAGAACATGTAGTAGCGGCCATCCCCGCCTCGCGCGCGGGGCGCTTTGTGCGTACCTGGATGCTGACAGCCACTCCAATCGCACGGTCGAACCTCCGGCTCCTTCGCCTTGGCGCTCGCCGATTTGACCCGGATGGAATCGAAGTATTTTGATGCTGGTTTCATTGATTACACTATCGGCGCAGCGGACGGCGAATTCAAGATCTTGACAGCATCGCATTTGACGAGCGTTGCATCTTGGCCGTGCTATACAGGCATAACCAACAGCGCAACCGTCTTCGAAGATCGAGCCGAGACAATCATGACGTCGAACGCAAGGCAACCGACTGAAGTCGAGGAAGCTATCCGCCATGCACTCTTGGCGGCGCTGCAGCCGGTCGAGCTGCAGGTTATCAACGAAAGCCATTTGCACGCCGGCCACCGTAGCTCCCCTGGCACCGGTGACAGCCATTTCCGGGTCGAGATCGCTTCGGAAAAATTCAACGGCCTGCGGGCCGTCGCACAGCATCGCCTTGTCAACGAAGCTTTGGCCCATCTGATCGGCAAACCGATCCACGCACTGGCTTTGAAAACAAGCACTCCCACTGAGCATAGCGCCTGATTTCGTCGCGCGCCAAACGGTCACGCAAAACAATTGTGCACAACTCGGCCCACGCGTCTCCGCTTGCGTAAAATCTGTGGAGAAACAATCGTGCTACAGCCCTGACCGCGCCGACGTTGTATCCAGTTCCCTTGAACCGACCATACGACGGTGTTGCATGGCTCCACCGTTCATGGGCATCAGTTGCAGTGTGTCGTAAAGTCGGCGCGAGCCGGCGAATTGAGTGAGCAAAAGTTGCGTCGACGGATAAAGGGTCCGAGAGTCCGAATGCCTACGGCGACGCCGCCGGGCATCGTTGCCGGATTCTATATTGTCGCCGTCGCGATTTTCCTGTCCGCTTGCGCCGGACTGCAGCTGCCTGAGAACAAGCAGACGGCCCTGTTCGATAAAGAAAAAATGGCGACGCTCGATGGCAGGAGCGTCTTCGCCTCACGCCAGTCGGCCCCTGTAATCGCCGCCGACGGCGTCTGCGCGCCCGCCGGCACCAGCCGCTTCATCCTGCCGCAAGACGTCAGTCATCGCCACACGCCGGAGCGTCGCGAACTGACGATGCGCTACTCTCCCGGCGATCGTCTCAACCTCGTCATCCCCGGTTCACCGGAGTACAGCGGCGACTATGCGGTCAACGCCGACGGCCGTGTCATCATGCCGTTCACCGGCGAGATCGACGCTGTTGGTTTGACCAACTCGGAACTGTCGAAGCGGATCGAAGCGCGACTGATCAAATCAGGGGCTTTCAAGCCCGAGAAATTCCTCATCAGTTTGCGGCCCGTGCTGTACGCACCTATCAACATCACCGTATCCGGCGCAGTTTTTTTGCCGGGCCGGTTTGTCATCAACAACATCGGTGCTGCCGACAAGGGCGACAAAGCACTGGCCAAATACGGTGACAGCCCCATCGAGCGATTCGTAGCAGCCGCTCTGCGCGCGGGCGGTGGCGTACGTCCGGATGCCGATCTTACACGCATCATCCTGCGTCGGGGTCAGCAGAAATTCGTCCTCAACTGGCAAGGCGCGTTCACGGGTGCGCCGGTCGACGATGTGCCGTTGCTCGAAGGTGATCATATCCATGTCGAGGAGGCACCGTGCTTCCAATCCGCACTGGTGCGGCCGTCGCAAATTACACCGCCGGGCATACGGCTGTTCATTTCCAACCTGTCTGTGCCGGCCGCGTCCAGCTCGAACGCCGGAACCAACAGTCAGTCCGGCGCCGGCGTACCATACGGCACGCGGCTCTTGGCGGGCCTTGTTCAAGCCAACTGCGTCGGCGGTTCGCGCGCCACGAACGCGGCACGCTACGCGGTGCTCGTCAGCCGCAATCCGAAAACTATGGAAACCGAAGTCATCCAGCGTTCCATCGAAGACATGGTGCTTAGTCCGGACCGCGACCAGATCAATCCATACCTGATGCCGGACGATGCCATCGCCTGCTACGACAGCGCCATGACGGATGCCCGCGAACTGGCGACGACGATCCAAACCATCCTCTCACCTGCACAGACATATCGAGCGATCCGCGGAAACTGAGCTGCCGACCTGCGGCGACTGGCAACTGCACCATAGTGCATAGTCATGATAGGCTGCAGCCCGACACCAGTCATCGGCTCGTTGCTCATGGTAGACACGCCCCATTCTCACCCGGTGCTGAAGCGCGGCAAAACGCCGGCTGATGGCATTTACCTGCAGCGCGTTGGCGACCGCGTGCGTGCCATGCGCGACACGCACGGCCTAACGCGCAAAAAATTGTCCGAGATATCAGGCGTCTCCGAACGGTATCTCGCCGATCTCGAAGCCGGTTCGGGAAACGCGTCCCTGCTCGTGCTACGCCGCGTCGCAGCCGCACTGCAGCTAAACCTCGCCGAACTCGTATCCGAGCAGCCGCCACACACGCCAGACATGGCCGCGATCGTGCAGCAACTCGAGACGATGTCGCCGAGCGAGATAGGAAGCGCGCGGCAGCTTTTGCAACGAATTCGGCTCGCGCCACCGCAGCGTCACGCCGGCCGCATTGCCCTGATCGGCCTGCGCGGGGCGGGTAAATCCACGATCGGCCGCGCGGCGGCAACGGCGATGGACTTGCCTTTTGTCGAATTGGACCGGGAGATCGAGCGTGCCACGGGCATGGAGTTGTCGGAAATTTTCGCCGGCCAAGGCAAAGCCGGCTATCGGCAGCACGAGTTGCGCTGCCTGCAAGCCCTGGTCCGGCAGCATGATCGCGCGGTGATCGCAACTGGCGGCAGTCTCGTGACCGAACCGGCAGCTTACGAACTATTGTTGTCGACGTGTTTCGTGGTGTGGCTGAAGGCTTCGCCGCAAAGCCATATGGAGCGTGTGATGGCCCAAGGCGACCTCCGCCCGATGGCCGACAATCCCGCTGCCATGGACGATCTGCGCGCGATCTTGACCGATCGCGAAGCGCTGTACGCGCGCGCTCATGCCATGATCGACACGTCTAGCAACGACCGACAGGAAACCGTCGATCGGTTGCTGGAACTCGCCAGGAACGCGAGCCGTTCGGCGCAGACGGTCAGGGTGCTTTGACGAGCAATAGCAGTTGTCCGCCCTCGCTCACGACTGCGCCTACCGGATCGGCATCGCTGTAGCCGAAATGTGCCTGCACATCGATGAGCAGCACGGTGCTGCCTGAACGAAACCACTTTGCTGTTTTGAACAGATCGGTCACATCCAGGATGCCGGATGTTTCCTTGTCATCGATGAAGGGGGCCGTTGGCGGCGTGTAGTTTGTGCCGGTGATCGTTCCGAACTTCGCAGGATCGAACCGCATGATGGTGGTTAGTTTGCCCGACTTGGTATCGTAGGCCCAGACTTTGCCAGCGTGACGCGCCTCGCCAGTGTCCTCGCACAGGTACACGACGCCATTCCGATCGACGGTGATGTTGTCGAACATGTCGCCGCCCTCGGTGCCATCGAGCAGCATTTCGATTTTGCCGACGCGGCTCCCGTTGGTCGCTATGTTTTTGACGCTGTCGAACGTCACAGCCCACAGACGCGCACGCCCGATCTGCTTCTTATCGTCGGTCGGACCGACCGAACCGTCGGCCACGAAATTATTGCGATCCGTGGTAGTAAAATAATACACGTTCGGTCGTACGGGGTCCCAGGCTCCGTCTTCCGGCCGCTGAAAATCGGTGCCCTTCTTGAGTGATGTCAACGCGACCGGCTTGCCTTTGCCCTTACCAAGCCGCGATTTGGCAATGCCGATATTTTTTGTACGCGTCTCCGAATCCGTGCCGATGACTTGCAAAGTGTGCAGATGTCCGCCCACCAGGCCTGCCCGTTCGACCGCTGATCCAGAGGCTTTCTTGCGGCCGATATAGACGAACAGCTTGCTGGGTCCTCCGTCCGAATTGGCGATCACGACGGTCGCGTCACCGGAGGCCGGATTGGCGAGGAGATTTTCCCATTCGGGCGGCGCATCCACGTCGTCGCCGACGATGCCGAAAGAAAATTGCGGTAGTTGATAGACCGCGCTCTCGTCGACGACCCAGGCGAAGGCGCGATTGATGCGTCCCTCACCTTCCTCGCCATTCAGAAAAATGTGCCCGTCGTACCCGAGTTTCGTCGCGCTGTTGTAGAACGCGGAGATCGGTGCCAAGTCGGCCGAACACAGCCGCTCGATGTCGCGCGGGTCTGACGAAATCACCGCAGGCCCGGGAGGTATCGCAGCTGGCCCCGTCGGCACCGTCGTCAGCGACTGAGGCGGCGCGACCGCAGCTAATTTTGAAACAGTTGGCGCAGCGTCCGCGACAACAGCGGAAGAACTCGTGCCAGCCACAGCGCGAGCAGCCGACGTAGCAGCTGCCGCAAGCTCCGCCGCTTTCGCAGCAGCGATGGCCGCATCTTCAAGCAACTTTGCGGCGACGACCGCCGCTTTTTCGACAGCCGCCGCCGCCGCCAGCGAACCCGTGACCCATCCGCCGTCCGACCAGAGATGCAATTTGTCGGGATCGGTCACGAAGTCCCGACCGGCAGTGACTTCCAGCGTCGATGTGTCGATGACCCAGCGTGAGACGAACGCACCGCTCCCGCCATGACCGCGCATCGCGCCGTCGCCAGCACCGATCTCGTGGTTCATCAAAACCGTGATCGTGCCGTCGCCGTTGTCGAACGCGCCGAGCCCGTCGGGCACACCGGCCATCCGATAGCCCTTGATCTCGTTGCCCGCAGTGATCAGCGACGTAACCGACCAACCCGGCTGCACCGGCAGTATGTAAGGCGACCCCGGCGCGCTGGCCGTCGCTCCGATCGCGGCCACCGCTTGGCTCGACGGACCCGTTATGACGGCGGCAGCATAAGGATTCGCGATCGGCAGAGGCTGTGCTGCACCCTGCCCCATGGCGGGCTGCAGCCAGCCCGTCGCAGACCCAGCGACGACCGCAGCGCCACCTCCGGCCAGAACGCCGCGACGACTGATGTTCAATTGGCTCATCTGGAAAGGCTCGACGTGCGATTTTAGGAACTGGCGGGCCTGCAGAACTCGTCGGCGGGCAACGGATCGCAGCGCTGATCCAGAACACACGCCTTCAGCGCCAGCCGCAGTTCTTCGTTCTGCTGCCCATCACGCGGTCCCTTGTACAGCCCCTGATCTTTCAACCCGCACTGATACATAAGCACCATGCGTTCACCACCGAAATCCATCGACATCTGGTAGTCCGTCACAGCCGCGTCCGGATTGCCCAGTGCTTGCCGGATGTGCGCCCGCGTATCGTAGGCAGCATCCATGTCGGGCTGCAGATCCAGGGCTTTCTCGACGTCGTCGACGCCCTGACCGGGCTTGCCCCAACGGAAATACGCCCACGCCCTGTTGTTCAAGGCGGTTGCGAAGTTCGGAATGAGCTCGAGCGATTTATCGTAATCGTCGATTGAGCGACCGTAGTCGCGTTTCAGCGAGTAGCCGAGTGCGCGTGTCGCGTAGGCACCGCTGCGCGTTTCAACCGACAGATTGCTACGTCCGAGCAATTCGGTGCAGCCGCGAATGCGCGTCTCCACGTCCTCGTTATAGCAGTCGCTATCGGCCGCCGCCTCGGCCATAGTCGGCACGAGGAACAGACACCACACGAACGGCACCAACAGCAGGCGCAGCCACATCGTTGCACTCCATTCAACAATCGCGAGTTGGCCCGTCACGTCGGCCGATCATCAAAAACCATCATCAAGTCCATGACATTATCAAGTTCATGACATTACCAAGTTCATGACGATGCACGCACCGATCCAGACCACACCCTCGCCGATACGTGCACGACGTGCCGGTTTTGTGGCAACCGGCATAGCGCCACAGACCGCCCCACGTCGCAATGCCCATGCGAGAACAAAGTCATTTCTCCCCAAGTGCGCACGGCTTATACCGCGTTCAGCCGTAGCAGCAGCGTCAGGGTCCGCGCCATATGTCTAAACCTGCACTGATCTCGGTCGACTGGGGCACGACGTCGCTGCGCTGCACTCTTGTCGCCGCCGACGGCACGATACTGGACCGGAGTGCCCGAGGCCCCGGCATAAACCCGCTGCCGCCCGATGGTTTTGCAACGACACTCGCGACGGCGATTGCCTCGTGGCAGGCGACCGCACCTGTGCCCATTCTGATGTCCGGCATGATCGGCAGCCGCCAGGGCTGGGCTGAGGTCCCCTATCTCCCCTGCCCAGCCGACGCGGCATCGGTGTCGGCGCATCTGCATCGCCTCGACGCCGGTGACATGGGCGACGTCTTCATCGTCCCTGGTCTCGCCTTGACGGAAGACGACAGACCGCCTGAAGTGATGCGCGGCGAAGAAACGCAGATCATCGGTGCACTCGCGCTATCGTCCGCCACCGCAAGCCGTACAAACCCAGCAGTCACCGAACTGTTCGTGCTCCCCGGCACCCACAGCAAATGGGCGACTGTCACCGGCGATAGAATAACGTCGTTCTCGACCTACATGACTGGCGACGTGTTCGCAGCGCTGTGCCACCACACCATTCTCGGACGCCTCATGCCGGATGATGTCGCAACGCACGATCCCGCCGCGTTCGCACAAGGCGTCCGTGCAGGCGCTGCCGACGGCCCGCCCGGCGCGTTGCTCAACCGCCTGTTCGCGACGCGCACCCTTGGACTGTTCGAACGCCTGCCGGCAAATTCACTCGCCTCCTACCTGTCGGGACTGTTGATCGGCGCGGAACTCGCGGCGGCGACATCGCCCCTGACGCCCGAAGCGATCACCATCATCGGCGATGCCGAACTCAGCAATCGCTACCGCAGCGCTGCAAACCAGCTCGGTCTCCCTGCCACCATCGCGCCCACCGAGTGCGTCGTTCGCGGTCACTGGCTCATCGCCCGCTCGGCCGGGCTCCTGAAAGCAAAGTCATGACGCCATCCGTCCAAGACCTCAGAACGTCGCTTCAGGATTGCCCTCTGATCGCAATATTGCGTGGCATCACGCCGGACGAAGCCTCCTCGATCGGCGGCGCACTCGTCGATGCCGGCATCCGCGTCATCGAAGTACCCCTCAATTCGCCGCAACCCCTGGAGACGATCGCGCGGCTCGCCCGCGTATTCGGCAACGACGCGATCATCGGCGCAGGCACGGTCATGACTGCAGCCGACGTGCAACGCGTGGCCGATGCCGGGGGCCGCCTGATCGTCATGCCGCATTCCGATCCGGACGTCATAATGGCCGCCCACAGTGCCGGTCTGTGGGTCACGCCGGGCATCGCCACACCGACGGAAGCCTTCGCCGCACTCCGCGCCGGAGCCGATGGCTTAAAGCTGTTCCCCGCCGAGATGATCACGCCGGCTGTCGTCAAGGCCATGCGCGCCGTCCTGCCGAAAGACGCGTTGTTGGTCCCTGTCGGCGGCGTCACGGCGTCAAACATTCCGGCCTATCGCACGGCAGGTGCCAACGCCTTCGGCATCGGGTCGTCACTTTACAGCCCCGGCCGCAGCGCCACCGACGTCGCGCGCATCGCGCGGGATCTGGTGGCAGTCGCAAAGGTTCGAGGTGCTGGCCGGGAGAAAGTTTAAGTCGCGCAGCCGAACCCTTCGCTTTTTCAAGCTGAGCAGAGGGGAGTTCGAGGGGTCACCCCTCGAGTGGGTGAAGGGCAGCAGCCCTTCTCGCGAAGCGACCACCCCACCCACCCTCACCCTCACATATGCACAGCGCGTTTATCGACCGCCATGGCAGCTTCTTTAATGGCTTCGGTCAGCGTCGGGTGCGCGTGGCAGGTACGCGCCAGATCCTCGGCGCTACCGCCGAATTCCATGATGACAGAGCACTCGCCGATCATTTCGCCGGCATGCGGGCCGATGATGTGCACGCCCAGCACGCGATCCGTCGTCGCATCCGCCAGCACTTTGACGAACCCGTCGGTGGTCCGGTTCACCTTGGCGCGACCGTTGGCCATGAACGGGAACTTGCCGACGTTGTAGGCGATGCCGGCCATCTTCAATTCGTCTTCGCTCTTGCCGACGCTGGCGACTTCGGGCGCGGTGTAGATGACGTTGGGAATGACGTCGTAGTTCACATGACCCGCCTGTCCGGCCAGTATTTCCGCCACTGCCACGCCCTCGTCTTCGGCCTTGTGCGCGAGCATCGGCCCCGCGATCACGTCGCCGATGGCGTAGATGCCAGGCACGTTGGTCATGAAATGCCCGTCGACTTCGATGCGCTTTTTGGTGTCGAGCGCGACGCCCGCAGTTTCCAGGCCCAGCCCCTCAGTGTACGGCACGCGCCCGATGCAGACGAGCACCACGTCGGCGAACGCAGTCTCCGGCGCGCCACCGGCCGCAGGTTCGATGGTCACGGTGCAGCCGCTGGCGTCACGCTTGAGCGCGGTGACTTTGGAGCCAAGTTTGAAACTCATGCCCTGCTTGGCGAGAATGCGCTGAAAGCTCTTGGCGACGTCGCTGTCCATGCCCGGCAAGATGCGATCGAGATATTCGACCACGGTCACCTCGGCACCGAGCCTCCGCCACACGGAACCGAGTTCAAGCCCGATCACGCCCGCGCCGATCACCAGCATCTTGTTCGGCACGATCGGCAGCGTCAGCGCGCCTGTCGAGGATACCACCTGTTTCTCGTCGACCTCGATCCCAGGCAACCGCGCGATGTCGGAGCCTGTCGCGATGACGATGCTTTTGGTTTCGAGATCGACCGTGCCGGCTAAACCGATAACCTGCACATGCCCGGCGGCCACCACCCGCCCCGTCCCGAAGTGGACATCCACCTTGTTCTTTTTCAGCAGAAATTCGACGCCGTTGACGTTGCCTTTGACGCCCTCGTCCTTGAACGCCAGCATCTTCGAAAGATCGAGTTCGGGTTGAACGTTGATGCCCATGCCCGCGAAGCCATGCCCCGCCTCCTCGAACAGCTCGGAGGCATGCAGCAGGGCCTTCGACGGGATACAGCCGACGTTCAGGCAAGTGCCACCATGAACGCCGCGTTTTTCAACCACCGCGACCTTCAATCCCAATTGCGCCGCTCGGATTGCACACACATACCCGCCCGGCCCCGTGCCGATGACGATCAGATCGTAAGTCGTTGTCATGAAAATCCTCGAAGCGGGGCTGCGTCGGGCCAGGATGTGGTCGTCGGTTTCACGGAAACCAAATGGCTCGATCGTCTAGGTCGAAGTCATGCGTGTTCCAACAAAACAGATATGTGAATTTGTCGCCTTTTGCACTGCACCATCTTGACGTAAAGGTCAGCGACGTCATCGTGACGTGCATCGGCCTCTCCCCTAGTCGATGCGCCCTTGCGTCCGATGCTGCCTCACCCCCGGAGCCCCCCGCTCCGGGGGTTCGCATTTCTGGACGGTGCCAGGCTGCGTTCGAAAACCGGCGCTCAAAGCTCCAGCACGAACCGTTGCGGATCTTCGAGGCATTCTTTCACGCGCACCAGGAACGTCACGGCATCCTTACCGTCGACGATGCGGTGATCGTAGCTGAGCGCCAGATACATCATCGGACGGATCACGATCTGACCGTTGCGCACAACCGGCCGTTCCTCGATCCGGTGCATACCGAGAATGCCCGACTGTGGCGCGTTGAGGATCGGCGTCGACATCATCGACCCGTACGTGCCACCGTTCGAAATGGTAAACGTACCGCCCTGCATGTCCTCGATGCCGAGCTTTCCGTCGCGCGCCTTCTTGCCGAAGTTGGCGATCGTCTTCTCGATTTCCGCGAGATTGAGGTGATCGGCCTCGCGCACGACCGGCACCACCAGGCCCTTGTCGGTGCCGACGGCAACGCCGATGTGATAATAGTTCTTGAACACGATATCCTGCCCGTCGATCTCGGCATTCACAGCAGGAATTTCGCGCAAGGCCTGAATGCACGCTTTGACGAAGAAGCCCATGAAGCCGAGCTTGGTGCCGTGGCGTTTTTCGAACAGCTCTTTGTAGTCGGCGCGCAGCTTCATCACGTTGCTCATGTCGACGTCGTTGAACGTCGTCAGCATCGCCGCAGTGTTCTGCGCATCCTTGAGCCGCCGCGCGATGGTCTGGCGCAGACGCGTCATCTTCACACGTTCTTCGCGTGATCCGTCCTCGC